>NZ_JAMBDI010000014.1:0-318313 GCF_036858055.1 Pseudomonas sp. SF2
GGCGCTCGATCTCATAGGCGCCAGAGGAGCAAAGACAGGCACCCCCACAGCCAATACCCTCTCAAGACAGGCCCATAGCCGCCCTGACGCACCCCACAACCAAAAGCCAAACCCCAAAAACAAAACGGGGAGGCCTACCGGCCTCCCCGCTTCTATATAGCTACACCCAAAGCCAATCACTCAGCCTTCAAGGTAACCCGCGCAAACGACTTCTTGCCCGCCTGGCACACATGCGTCGCACCCAGCGCAAACATGAAATCGCGATCAACCACCACACCATCAACCTTGACCGCACCACCACTCAGCAAGTCCCGCGCCTGCGCCGAGTTCTTCACCAGGCCAGCCCGGTTCAGCACGGCAGCAATCGGCAGGCTTTCCGCCGCAGCCACTTCGACTTCCGGCAGGTCTTCCGGCAGCTCACCTTCCTTCATACGGTTACCCGCAGCGCGGTGAGCATTGGCCGCAGCCTCCTCACCATGGAAGCGCGCAACGATCTCTTCGGCCAGCTTGATCTTGATGTCCCGCGGGTTGGCGCCATTGGCAACATCGGCACGGAACTGCTCGATCTCTTCCATCGAACGGAAGCTCAGCAGCTCGAAGTAGCGCCACATCAACGTATCCGGGATCGATACCAGCTTGCTGTACATCACCCCCGGCGCTTCCTGGATACCTACATAGTTACCCAGCGACTTGGACATCTTCTTCACACCGTCGAGCCCTTCGAGCAGCGGCATGGTCACGATGTTCTGCGCTTCCTGGCCATAGGCGCGCTGCAGTTCGCGCCCCATCAGCAGGTTGAACTTCTGGTCAGTACCACCCAGCTCGACATCCGCCTTCAGCGCCACCGAATCATAGCCCTGCACCAGCGGGTACAGGAACTCGTGGATGGCGATCGGCTGGTTGGTGGTGTAGCGCTTGTCGAAATCATCGCGCTCGAGCATGCGCGCCACGGTGTACTGCGACGCCAGACGAATGAAGTCGGCCGGGGTCAGCTTGTCCATCCAGGTGGAGTTGAACGCGACCTCGGTCTTGGCCGGGTCGAGGATCTTGAACACTTGCTGCTTGTAGGTCTCGGCGTTTTCCAGCACCTGCTCGCGGGTCAGCGGCGGGCGCGTGGCGCTCTTGCCGCTCGGGTCGCCGATCATGCCGGTGAAGTCACCGATCAGGAAGATGACCTGGTGCCCCAGATCCTGGAACTGGCGCAGCTTGTTGATCAGCACCGTGTGCCCAAGGTGCAGGTCAGGCGCGGTCGGGTCGAAGCCGGCCTTGATGCGCAGAGGTTGGCCGCGCTTGAGCTTCTCCACCAGTTCCGACTCGACCAGTACTTCTTCCGCACCGCGCTTGATAAGCGCCAGCTGCTCTTCAACCGACTTCATAGACAAACCCGCAAGGCTCAGATTCAGGGGGAGCCAACCATACAAGATCGGCCGTCAATTACAAGTTTCGCAAAGGAATGTGACCCGAACACAGGCTTGCGGCGTCTACGCGCCCTTGCGTGAAAATGGATTTGGTTATATTTTATACAGTTATTTCATCTTCATCATGTCATTCATCTTTTCCATTTCACCTTTTTCAAAGTCACCTTGCCCATGACCAACGAACCGCCTAAAGCGCCCCCGCTTTATCCGAAAAGCCATCTGTTGGCCGCCAGCGGCATCGCCGCCCTGCTCAGCCTGGCCCTGCTGGTGTTTCCCTCCAGCGAAGTGGAAGCCAAGAAAACCACCCTCAACCTCGAGCTGGAGAGCCCTGCCGAGCAGTTGAAGGACGAATCCCGCGCTGCGCCCCTGGTGCAGGCAGAAACCGAGCAAAGCTCGCCATTCGCCCAGATCGAAGACGCCGCCCCCGAGACCCAGAAGGCCGAACAGGAGGCGCCTGCTGCCGAACCGGTCGTCGAAGCCGCCAAGGAACCCAGCCACCGCGAAGTCACCGTGGCCCGTGGTGATACGCTGTCCACCCTGTTCGCCAAGGTCGGCCTGCCGACCAATGCGGTGCATGACCTGCTGGCCAGCAACAAGCAGGCCAAGCAGTTCAGCCAGCTCAAGCACGGCCAGGTACTGCAGTTCGAGCTCGACAAGGATGGCCAGCTGGCCAGCCTGCACAGCAAGGTCAGCAACCTCGAAACCATTCGCCTGACCAAGACCGCCAAGGGCTACACCTTCAACCGCGAAATCAGCAAGCCGGTAATGCGTACCGCCTACGCCCACGGCGTGATCAAAAGCTCGCTGTCGGCCTCGGCCCAGCGCGCCGGCCTGTCCCACAGCATGACCATGGACATGGCCCGCGTGCTGGGTTACGACATCGATTTCGCCCAGGATATTCGCCCGGGCGACGAATTCGACGTGGTCTACGAGCAGAAAGTGATGGACGGCAAGGTGGTCGGCACCGGCAACATCCTGTCCGCACGCTTCACCAACCGCGGCAAGACCTACACCGCCGTGCGCTATACCAACAAGCAGGGCAATACCAACTACTACACCGCCGATGGCAACAGCCTGCGCAAGGCCTTCATCCGTACCCCGGTCGATTTCGCCCGCATCAGCTCACGCTTCTCCGCCGGCCGCAAGCACCCCATTCTGAACAAGATCCGCGCCCATAAAGGCGTCGACTATGCCGCCCCACGCGGCACGCCGATCAAGGCAGCCGGTGACGGCCGCATCGAACTGGCCGGGCGCCGCGGTGGTTATGGCAACACCGTGATCATCCAGCACGGCAACCGCTACAAGACGCTGTACGGCCACATGCAGGGCTTTGCCAAGGGCATCAAGACCGGCAGCTTGGTCAAGCAGGGCCAGATCATCGGTTACATCGGCACCACCGGCCTGTCCACCGGACCGCACCTGCACTACGAGTTCCAGGTCAACGGTGTACACGTCGACCCGCTGAGCCAGAAAGTGCCGATGGCCGACCCGATCGCCAGGAACGAGCGCCAGCGTTTCCTGCAGCAGAGCCAGCCCCTGATCGCCCGCATGGATCAGGAAAAGGCCACCCTGCTCGCAGCGAACAAGCGCTAAGCCCATGGCGCTCTACCTGGGGGTGATGTCCGGTACCAGCCTCGATGGCCTGGACATTGCCCTGATCAAACAAGGCGAGCAGCTCGAACTGCTCGCCACCCACTACCTGCCCATGCCCGGCGACCTGCGCCAGGAACTGCTGAGCCTTTGCAGCAGCGGTCCTGACGAGATCGCCCGCGCCGCACTGGCAGAAAACCGCTGGGCCAGCCTGGCAGGCGAAGGCATCCGCCAACTGTTGGCCAGGCAAGGGCTGCAGGCCGATGCCATCCGTGCCATCGGCAGCCACGGCCAGACCATCCGCCACGAACCAGCACGCGGTTTTACCGTGCAGATCGGCAACCCGGCGCTGCTGGCCGAGCTTACCGGTATCAGCGTGGTCGCTGACTTCCGCCGTCGCGATGTGGCGGCCGGTGGCCAAGGTGCGCCACTGGTGCCGGCCTTCCATGAAACCCTGTTCAGCCACCTCGGCCAGCGCCTGGCCATTCTCAACGTGGGCGGCTTCAGCAACCTCAGCCTGATCGAACACGACAAGCCGGTCCACGGCTTCGACTGTGGCCCGGGCAATGTGCTGCTGGATGCCTGGATCGAGCGCAAGCGCGGCCAGGCCTACGATGCGGATGGGGCGTGGGCTGCCTCGGGTGTGGTGCAGCCCGACTTGCTCAGCGCACTGCTGGCCGACCCGTTCTTCGCCGGCAGCGGCCCGAAGAGCACCGGCCGCGAAGTGTTCAACCTGCCTTGGCTGGATGGCCACCTGGCCCGCTTGCCCGCTTACCGCGACGAGGACGTGCAGGCGACATTGCTGGAGCTGACCGCACGCAGCATCATCGACTCGCTGAGCAACGCCCAGCAAGATACCGAAGCGTTGCTGGTCTGCGGTGGCGGTGCGCGCAACGGCGCCCTGATGGCGCGCCTCGGCCAGTTGCTGCCCGACGCCCGTGTCGCCAGCACCGGTGCCCATGGCGTGGACCCGGACTGGGTCGAAGCCATGGCCTTCGCCTGGCTGGCCCACTGCTGCCTGGAGGGCATCGCCGCCAACCGCCCTAGCGTGACAGCGGCCAAGGGCCTGCGTGTACTCGGCGCAATCTATCCGGCCTGAGCGCTACGCCAGAAAGCAAAACGCCGCGCAATTGCGCGGCGTTTTCGTATAGCCTGGCCTCAGATCGAGAACGACGAGCCGCAGCCGCAGGTGGTAGCAGCATTCGGGTTCTTGATTACGAAGCGCGAACCTTCCAGGCCTTCCTGGTAATCCACTTCGGCGCCAGCCAGGTACTGGAAGCTCATCGGGTCGACCACAAGGGAAACACCCTCGCGCTCAACGATGGTGTCGTCTTCGGCCACGTCTTCATCGAAGGTGAAGCCGTACTGGAAGCCCGAGCAGCCGCCACCGGTGACGAACACGCGCAGCTTCAGACGATCGTTGCCTTCCTCGGAAACCAGGTTCTTCACCTTTTGTGCAGCGCCGTGGGTGAATTCCAAAGCCGTGGGGGTGAAGGTTTCGACGCTCATGTTGATTCTCCCGGCGCGGTAGCCGCCATAAAACTCGATGACGCGCATTATCCGCTTTCCCGAGAAAATCGGTCAAGAATTGTGCGGCTTTAGTCGCGACATACAAAAAGGCCCGCACGACGCGGGCCTTTTCGAACGCTGGCTGCTTACGGCAGCAAGCCCGCGTGGGACAGGCCCATGCGCTCGTCCAGGCCGAACAGGATGTTGAGGTTCTGCACCGCCTGGCCGGACGCGCCCTTGACCAGGTTGTCGATCACCGACAGTACGACTACCAGGTTACCACCCTGCGGGCGATGAACGGCAATGCGGCAGACGTTGGCGCCGCGCACGCTGCGGGTTTCCGGGTGGCTGCCCGCCGGCATCACGTCGACGAACGGTTCATCGGCGTAGCGCTTCTCGAACAGCGCCTGCAGGTCGACCGAGGTGTCGGCGACGGTAGCGTACAGGGTCGCGTGAATGCCACGGATCATGGGCGTCAGGTGTGGCACGAAGGTCAGGCCGATATCCTTGCCAGCGGCCAGGCGCAGGCCCTGGCTGATCTCCGGCAGGTGGCGGTGGCCCTTCACCGCGTAGGCTTTCATGCTTTCACCGGCTTCGCAGAACAGCGAACCCACCGCCGCACCACGGCCAGCGCCGCTGACGCCCGACTTGCAGTCGGCGATCAGGCGCGACGGGTCGGCCAGGCCAGCTTCCAGCAGCGGCAGGAAGCCCAGCTGGGTGGCGGTCGGGTAGCAACCCGGCACTGCGATCAGGCGCGCCTGGCGGATCTTCTCGCGGTTGACTTCAGGCAGGCCGTACACCGCGTCCTTGAGCAACTCTGGCGCACCGTGCGGCTGGCCGTACCACTTGCCCCACTCGGCGGCGTCCTGCAGGCGGAAGTCGGCCGACAGGTCGATCACCTTGGTACCGGCCGCCAGCAGCTCGCCGGCCAGGGCATGGGCTACACCGTGCGGGGTGGCGAAGAACACCACGTCACAGGCGGCCAGGGTCTTGCTGTCCGGCACGCTGAACGCCAGCCCGTCATAGTGGCCGCGCAGGTTCGGGTACATGTCCGCCACTGCAACGCCCGCCTCGGAGCGCGAAGTGATGACCGCCACCTCGGCCTGTGGATGCTGTGCCAGCAGACGCAACAGTTCGACGCCGGTGTAACCCGTGCCGCCGACGATACCGACCTTGATCATAACGCTTGCCCCTTATCAACGAGCCGTCTGGAAAGCGCACGATAATAGGGGCGCAAGGCGCCTGTAACAACTCTTCGGGTGACCCTTCGGGCGCTTGACCACTACTATCTGACGACCGTGTATACCTGAAGGAACTCCCCCATGCTTTACCTATGGATCAAAGCGCTGCATATCGTCAGCGTGGTCTGCTGGTTCGCCGGCCTTTTCTACCTGCCGCGGTTGTTCGTCTACCACGCCCAAAGCCAGGACAGCATCAGCCAGGAACGCTTCGTGACCATGGAGCGCAAGCTGTTTCGCGGCATCATGAACCCGGCGATGATCGCCACCTACGTGTTCGGCGCGTGGATGCTCTACCTCACACCCGGCTGGCTCAGCCAGGGCTGGCTGCATGCCAAGCTGACCCTGGTCATCCTGCTGACCGTCTACCATCACATGTGCGGCGCCCAGCGCAAACGCTTCGCCAGCGGCAGCAACACCCACGGCCACGTCTACTATCGCTGGTTCAATGAAGTACCCGTGCTGTTCCTGCTGGGTATCGTAATTCTGGTGGTGGTCAAACCGTTCTGACATAGCCACTCGCTCAAGGAGCCTTGCCATGTCGCTACCTGCCTCCCTCGAACAACGCCTGCGCCTGCCCGTGGTTGCCGCACCGATGTTCCTGATCTCCAACCCCAGGCTGGTATTGGCCTGCTGCGCCAGCGGCGTGGTCGGCAGCTTCCCGGCCCTAAACCAGCGTGACAGCGCCGGTTTCAAGGCCTGGCTGGAGGAAATCGAGACAGGCATGGCGCAATTGCAGGCGCCAGCGCCCTATGCCGTGAACCTGATCGTCCACCCGACCAACCCGCGCCTGCAGGCCGACCTGGCGTTGTGCGTGGAACACCGCGTGCCGATCGTCATTACCAGCCTGGGCGCGGTGAAGGAAGTGGTCGATGCCGTGCATGGCTACGGCGGCCTGGTGTTCCACGATGTCACCACCCGCCGCCATGCCGAGAAAGCCGCCGAAGCCGGTGTCGATGGCCTGATCGCCGTCGCCGCCGGCGCAGGCGGCCATGCCGGCACCTGGAGCCCGTTCGCCCTGGCCGCGGAAATTCGCCAGTTCTTCGACAAGACCCTGCTGCTGGCCGGCTGCCTCAACCACGGCCACGAGATCCTCGCCGCGCAAATGCTGGGTGCGGACCTTGCGTACATGGGTACCCGCTTCATCGCCACCGCAGAAAGCCAGGCCCCGGGCGCCTACAAGCAGATGCTGCTCGATGCCCATGCCGCCGACATCATCCACACCCCGGCGGTGTCCGGCGTGCCTGCCAGCTTCCTGCGCCCGAGCCTGGAGCAGGCTGGCTATGACATGAACGCTCTCAAGAGCGGCCACGAGCAAGGCAAGCTCAAGCCGATCGACGACGAAGCCAAGGCCTGGAAGACCGTGTGGTCGGCGGGCCAGGGGGTCGGCGGTATCGACGACCTGCCCAGCGCCAGCGCGCTGATCGGCCGGCTGCATGACGAGTACCGGGACGCCCTGGAACGCTGCCAGGCCCTGCGCGCGCGGACCTTGTAGCAAAAGGCAACACCTTGCCCGGCCAAGCTGTACACTAGGCGCCCTCTTCAGCCCCCAGGAGCCTTGCATGACCCGTTACGCCATGATCACTGGTGCTTCCAGCGGCCTGGGCCTGGCCCTGGCGGAAGCCCTGGCGCGGCGCGGGCGCAACCTGATCCTGGTGGCACGCCAGCGTGAAACGCTGGAGCCGGTGGCCATCGAGCTTACCCAACGCTTCGGTGTCGAGGTGCTGTTCCGTGCCTGCGACCTCAGCCAGCCGCTGCGCCTGTCGGGCTTCGTGCTGGAGCTGGAAGAAGGCGAGCGGCGCATCGACCTGCTGGTCAATTGTGCCGGCCTGCGCACCTACGGGCCATTCCTGGCCCATGAGTGGGCCGACGAGCAGGACCTGCTGGAAGTCAACGTGCTGGCCCTGAGCCGCCTGTGCCACGCCATCGGCAACCTGATGGCCGTGCAGGGCGGCGGGCAGATCCTCAACGTCGCCGGCCTGGCCGGGGTGGCGCCTGGCCCCTGGATGGCCACCTATGCCGCCAGCAAGGCCTATGTGCTGAGTTTCTCCCAGGCCTTGCGTGAAGAACTCAAGCGCACCGGCATCAAGGTTTCGGTACTGTGCCCCGGGCCGGTGCGCTCCGCGCGCCGTCGCATTCCGCGGCTGCATGGCAAACCACGCTGCCTCAGCCCTGAGGAAGTGGCTTTGTACACCGTGCGCGCGCTGGACAAGAACCGCGCACTGATCCTGCCCGGTCGGCGCAACCGCTGGCTGGCGTTCGCCCCGCGCCTGCTGCCGCGCTGGCTGGTGCGCAAGCTGGCCGGGGTCATCCACCGCCGCTATTGCCCGGTCGGCATGGAATAGCCACTGGGCGAGCGGCGCCCGGCTGAGTACACTCGGCCCGACCCTCACCATGGAGCAAGTGCTGTGGACGATTTATTCATCAAGATCATCAACCGGGACATCCCGGCGAAGATCATCTACGAGGACGACCAGGTACTGGCGTTCCACGATATCGCCCCCCAGGCGCCGGTGCATTTTCTGGTCATCCCGAAAAAGCACATCCGCACCCTCAATGACTTGACCGAAGAAGACAAAGGCCTGGCTGGCCACATCTTGTTCACCGCCCAGCGCCTGGCCAAGGAACTTGGCTGCGAGGACGGCTTCCGCGTGGTCATGAACTGCAACGAGCAGGGCGGCCAGACCGTCTACCACATCCACATGCACGTGCTTGGCCAGCGCCAGATGCACTGGCCACCGGGCTGATCCACGGCAAGCGACCCTGCCACTATTGCGGTAAACTGTCGGGCACATTCTTGCGGAGGTGCCCGATGGCTACCGAACGTCACTACTCGCCGCTCGACCGCTTGTTGCTGCAGGCCGATACCGCCATGCGCACCTTGCTGCCCTTCAGCGGCCAACCCGCCCGCCCATCGCCGGCCATCGTCCAGCCGGACGTCGACCTGGACGAGCAGCAAGCGCGCCATGTTGCCGGGCTGATGCGCATCAACCACACCGGTGAAGTCTGCGCCCAGGCGCTGTACCAGGGCCAGGCCCTGACCGCCAAGCTGCCCGAAGTGCGCAAGGCCATGGAACACGCCGCCGAGGAAGAAGTGGACCACCTGGCCTGGTGCGAACAGCGCATTCGCCAGCTGAACAGCCACCCCAGCGTACTCAACCCTTTGTTCTACGGCATGTCGTTCGGCATCGGCGCACTCGCCGGGCTGGTCAGTGACAAGGTCAGCCTGGGCTTCGTCGCTGCCACCGAGCACCAGGTCTGCAAGCACCTCGACGAGCACCTGGAGCAGATCCCGCAGGAAGACGAAAAATCCCGGGCCATCCTCGAGCAAATGCGCATCGATGAGGAACAGCACGCCGAGTCTGCGCTGGAAGCCGGCGGATATCGCTTCCCCGCCCCGGTTCGCTTTGGCATGAGCCTGTTGGCCAAGGTCATGACCAAGAGCACCTACCGTATCTGAAGGCATCACCATGACGGACCGTTTCGACGCCAAGGACCTGGCGCGCGCCGTGCAAGCCGGCATTCTCCAGCCGGGCCAGGACCAGGCCCTGCTGGCGTTCCTGCGCCAGCAACCGGCACAGCGTGGCAGCTTCCAGCTGGCCCATGTCGCTTTCTACTTCGGCGCCATGCTGATCATGGCAGCCATGGGCTGGTTGCTCACCGAAGCCTGGATGCGCATCGGCGACTGGGCGCTGCTGGTCATCGCCAGCCTCTATATTCTGCTGCTCACGCTGTTCGCCGTTAACCTGCAACGGCGCGTACAGCCCGTCGCGGCCGGGGTGCTGGCGGCGGTGGCGGTCAGCATCGTGCCGTTGGCGGTGTTCGCCATCGAACGGCTGGCCGGCTGGTGGCCGATGGATGATGCGCAGGCGAACTATCACCAGTACTACACCTACGTGCAGGGCGGCTGGCTGGCAATGGAAGCGGCCACGATGCTTGCCGGGTTGTTGATGCTGCGGCTGATCCCCTACCCGTTCATCGTCATGCCGATTGCCGTGGCCTTGTGGTTCATGTCGATGGACCTGAGCGAATGGTTCTTCGGCTCGCCATTCAGCTGGGAGCAACGCCGCGAGGTTTCGTTGTGGTTCGGGCTGGGGTTGCTGGTGGTGTTCGTCGGGGTGGATGGTCGCACCCGCGAAGACTACGCCCACTGGGGCTACCTGGCCGGGCTGGCGGCATTCTGGGGCGGGCTGACGCTGATGGACAGCGGCAGCGAGTTGGGCAAGGCCCTGTACTGCCTGATCAATATTGTACTGATGGGCATGGCGGTGCTGTTACGTCGGCCGGTGTTCATGGTGTTCGGGGCGCTGGGCGTGGCGGCTTACCTGGGGTACCTGTCGTACGAGGTGTTTGCCGACTCGCTGCTGTTCCCGCTGGTGGTGACCCTGATCGGGCTTGGGGTTATCGGGCTGGGGCTGGTTTACCAGAAGCGGCGGGAGCGGTTGAGCCGGGTGATGCGGGGCTGCTTGCCGGGATGGGTGCGGGCTGCACTGCCGGCGCTTCGCAGCTGAAATTGTCGGGGCTGCGTTGCAGCCCCAAAAATCCGGGGCTCAACCCAGCTCTACAATCTCGTACCCGTGGGTAATCTCTACCCCGGCACGCTCGAGCATGATCGAAGCCGAGCAATACTTCTCCGCCGACAGCTCCACCGCACGCTTGACCTGGGCCTCTTTCAGCCCACGCCCCTTCACCACGAAGTTCATGTGGATCTTGGTAAACACCTTCGGGTCTTCGCTGGCACGCTCGGCCTCCAGGAAAGCCTCGCAGCTTTCCACTGCCTGGCGCGACTTCTTCAGAATGCTGACCACGTCAAAGCTGCTGCAGCCACCCAGGCCCAGCAACAGCATTTCCATCGGGCGCACACCCAGGTTGCGGCCGCCGGCCTCGGGCGGGCCGTCCATCACGACGACATGGCCGCTCCCCGATTCGCCGAGGAACATCGCCTCACCGGCCCACTGGATACGTGCCTTCATCTACCCGGACTCCTGATATTCGAAAAAGGGTGTCAGCTTAGACCTTGTATGGCTGCGGGAAAAGTACGAGTCGTGTCGGTTTAGTACCGAAACATCCTGTAGTGTCTGATAAGCTGGCGCCAAATGACTGGCGCACACCGCCAGCCAACCTTTATAAAAAGGCCTATGCGTCGTATCGAACAGGATTTCGTGATGGTTGCCTCTGCCCTACCCGCCAAGATCAAGAACATCGACAAGCTGCTGGCGCACTGCCAGCGTCGCCGCTATACCGCCAAAAGCAACATCATCTGCGCCGGCGACCGGGCCGAGACATTGTGGTTCATCATCAAGGGATCGGTCACCATCCTCATCGAGGACGACAACGGCCATGAAATGATCATCGCCTACCTCAACAACGGTGACTTCTTCGGCGAGCTGGGCCTGTTCGAACCGGTCGAGGGTGAACAACAGCGCAGTGCCTGGGTGCGCGCCAAGACCGAATGCGAAGTAGCCGAAATCAGTTACGAGAAGTTTCGCGAACTGGCCCGCCAGGACCCGGAAATCTTGTACGCCCTGGGCAGCCAGATGGCCCAGCGCCTGCGCAACACCACGCGCAAGGTCGGCGACCTGGCTTTCTTCGACGTTACCGGGCGCGTCGCCCGTTGCCTGCTGGAGCTGTGCAAGCAACCCGACGCCATGACCCACCCCGACGGCATGCAGATCAAGATCACCCGTCAGGAAATCGGCCGTATCGTCGGTTGCTCCCGGGAAATGGTCGGCCGCGTCCTCAAGGACCTTGAAGAGCGCAGCCTGGTGCAGGTCAAAGGCAAGACCATGGTGGTCTACGGTACCCGCTAGTCCTTGGGCAGGTCGGCCAGCACCTTGGCATAGGCCTGCGACAGCCGCTCGAACCAGGGCGCCGCGGGCGCCACTTCGTGCAGGGCGATGTGCGCATCGGCGCGGCAGCGCTGCTCCAGCTCGCAGCACTCGTTGAAGCGGTTGACCGCCGCCACCATCGACTCACGCTCGTTATCCAGCAGCAGCGCACCGTGCACCAGCACCACCGGGCGTTTGCCGCCCAGCCCCTGGCGCCAGCGTTGGGCAGTGCCCACCAGCTTGCGGCCATTGAGGTTGACGTTGTAGCGGCCATCGCAGAAAGCGCCGTCGATTTCGCCCACCGACGCCACCCCGCCCCACTCGCGCAGCACATCGCACAGCGGCAGGCACAGGCGCTCGTAGGCGTTCTCGATACGGCCGTGGTCGCCTTCACTGCGGGGGGCGACATAGACCAGGGCAACGTTCACCGTCGAATGAGACTGCGGCACCGGCTCACCACCGGTTTCGCGTAGCAGCACCGGCCAGCCGGCGATTGCCAGCTCCGAGCAGGCGGCTTCAAAGTTTTCCAGTCGGCTCATGCGCCGAGGCATGACCAGGGCGTGGTCGGTCGGGCGCCAGAACAGCACGCCACTGTCGCGTTCGCCGCGGCAGACGGCGGCCAGCAGTTCCTGTTCGGCGTGCAGGCCTTGTTCTACGGTCAGGGCCAGGGGTTGATCGGTCATTGATCCACCTATGTCGTTTTTACCGGCCTCTTCGCGGGCTCGCCCGCTCCCACAGGGATTCCACAGATGCCAAAGGCAGTGATCATCCTGTGGGAGCGGGCGAGCCCGCGAAGGGGGCATGGCAGGCATACAAAAAAGCCGGCGACAATGCCGGCTTCGCTTCGATCAGTCCAGTTGCTGAACAGTCTTCTTCACCTGATCCGGGAAGAACAACCGCTGCAGCTCAAGCCCTGGCTGCTCGGCGCGCATGAACGCCTCACCCACCAGGAACGAGTAGACCTCGTTGATCGCCATCAGCTCCACATCGGCCCTGTTCAAGATACCGCTCTCGGTAATCGCCAGGCGATCACGCGGAATACGCGGCAGCAGGTCGAGGGTGGTTTCCAGGCTGACCTCGAAGGTGTGCAGGTTACGGTTGTTCACCCCCACCAGCGGTGTATCCAGGGTTTTCAACGCACGCTCCAGCTCATCGCCATCGTGCACTTCCACCAGCACGTCGAGGCCGACATCCTTGGCCGTGGCCGCCAGTTCGGCCATTTTCACGTCATCCAGCGCCGACACGATCAGCAGCACACAGTCCGCGCCCAGGGCCCGGGCTTCAACGATCTGGTACGGGTCTACCATGAAGTCCTTGCGGATCACCGGCAGCGACACCGCCGCGCGGGCCTGCTGCAGGTACTCGTCGGCACCCTGGAAGTAATCCACATCGGTCAGCACCGAAAGGCAAGTCGCCCCGCCCTTCTCGTAGCTGACGGCAATTTCCGCCGGCACGAAATGCTCGCGAATCACGCCCTTGCTCGGCGAAGCCTTCTTGATTTCGGCAATTACCGCCGGCTGCTTGCGCCCGGCTTGCTCGATCAGGGCCTTGGCAAAGCCACGCGGGGCATCGGCAGCCTTGGCCAGGCCCTCCAGTTCGGCGAGGCTGACGCGCGCACTGCGCTCGGCCACTTCCTGGAACTTGCGGGCAATGATCCTTTCCAGCACCGTCGGCACACTCATGCTTCGTTCTCCACCTTGAATACTGCAGTAAAGGCACCCAGCTCCTGCAGCTTCTCCCAGGCCAGCCCGGTGTGCAGTACGTCGTGGGCCAGTTCCACACCGGCTTTCAGGCTCATGGCATGGTCAGCGGCATACAGCGCCGCGCCCGCATTGAGCACGATCATCTCGGCGGCCTTCTGGCCGTTCTCGGTCTTGCGTCGGCCCAGCGCATCGCGGATCAGCTCCAGCGACGCCTGGGGGTTCTCGACAGCCAGGCCGTGCAGGCTCTGGCTCTTCATGCCGAGGTCTTCCGGCTCGACCCAGTATTCGGTGATTTCGCCATTCTTCAGTTCGGCGACGAAAGTCGGCGCGGCCAGGCTGAACTCGTCCAGGCCGTCCTTGGAGTGCACCACCAGCACGTGCTTGCTGCCCAGGCGCTGCAATACTTCAGCCAACGGGCGGCACAGGGTCTGGGCGAATACACCGACCACCTGATGCTTCACTCCGGCCGGATTCGTAAGCGGGCCGAGCATGTTGAACAGGGTACGCAGCCCCAGGTCGCGACGCGGGCCGGCAGCATGCTTCATGGCCGAGTGATGGCTTTGCGCGAACATGAAGCCGATGCCCAGGCTGTCGATGCAGCGGGCCACCTGGGTGGGCGTCAGGTTCAGGTAGATGCCGGCGGCCTCCAGCAGGTCGGCACTGCCGCTCTTGCCCGATACCGCGCGGTTGCCATGCTTGGCCACGGTGCAACCCGCCGCCGCCAGGACGAACGACGAGGCGGTGGATACGTTGAAGATGTTGGCACCATCACCGCCGGTGCCGACGATATCGACCACGCCATCGAGACTTTGCAGTTCGACCTTGTCGGCCAGCTCGCGCATCACCGACACCGCACCGACGATCTCGTCGATGCTTTCGCTCTTCATGCGCATGCCCATCAGGAAGGCACCGATCTGCGCTTCGCTGCACTGGCCGGTCATGATCTGGCGCATGACGTCACGCATTTCTTCGGTGGAAAGGTCCAGCTGGCCGACGATACGGCTCAACGCACTCTTGATATCCATGTTCGATCCTTAGCGGCGGCCGCCGGTCTGCTTGAGGAAGTTGGCGAACAGTTCGTGGCCCTGTTCGGTCAGGATCGACTCGGGGTGGAACTGCACCCCTTCGATATTCAGCGTTTTGTGACGCAGGCCCATGATCTCGTCGACCGAACCGTCAGCATGGGCGGTCCAGGCGGTCACTTCCAGGCACTCGGGCAAGGTTTCGCGCTTTACCACCAGCGAGTGGTAACGGGTCACGGTCAACGGGTTGTTGAGGGTGGCGAACACGCCCAGGTCGCGGTGGTGGACCGGGCTGGTCTTGCCGTGCATCACCTGGCGGGCACGCACTACGTCACCGCCAAAGGCCTGGCCGATGGACTGGTGGCCCAGGCACACGCCGAGGATTGGCAGCTTGCCGGCAAAATGCAGGATGGCCTCGATCGACACGCCCGCCTCGCTCGGCGTGCACGGGCCTGGAGATACGACGATGCGCTCGGGGTTGAGGGCTTCGATCTGGGCGATGGTCATTTCGTCATTGCGAATGACCTTGACCTCGGCACCCAGCTCGCCAAGGTACTGAACGACGTTGTAAGTGAATGAGTCGTAATTGTCGATCATCAGTAACATCGGGTTAAACCTCTTGAATCTACTGACTTCAGAATTCGAACCTTTCTGCACCCGCCAACAGGCGCGGCTTTGCCACAAGGGGCGGTAGACAGGAAGGCAAACGGGGGCGGGCCGGACGGGCCGGCAGGAGATAAAGTCAGGCGCGCCAACGCCAACGGGCGTGGGCCTTGATTACGCGCATCAAGAGTTTGCTGACGATCAACACAGGATAGGTCTCGCTCATACGTCACGGCACAGTAGCCTACCGGGGCGGCGGGCGCAATATGCCCGTAAACACGGGGAAACGAATGGACTTAGGAGGGATGCACTGCGATTTGCTAAGGTCGATCGGGTTGTCCTTCATAAAAAAACAAAGAAAAGGATATTCCCAGATGCGAAAAGCACCGTTATTGCGCTTTACCCTCGCCTCCTTGGGCTTAGCCTGCAGCCAAGCCTTCGCCGCCCCCTCTCCCTACTCCAGCATGATCGTGTTTGGCGACAGCCTCAGCGACGCGGGACAGTTTGGCGGCGTGCGCTTTACCAACCGCGATGCCGATGGCAATTATGCGCCGGTGTCGCCGATGATCCTTGGTGGGAAGCTCGGGGTAGACCCGACAGCGCTGAGCCCTTCCACGTCCCCCATCAACCCGGCACTGGGGATTCCCGACGGCAACAACTGGGCCGTTGGCGGCTATACCACCCAGCAGATCCTGGATTCGATCACCACTACGTCCAAGACGGTCATCCCACCCGGGCGCCCCGGCGCCGGGCAGGTACTGCGAGAAAAACCGGGCTACCTGGCCAACGGCCTGCGCGCCGACCCCAACGCGTTGTACTACCTGACCGGTGGCGGCAACGACTTCCTGCAAGGCCTGGTCAGCAGCCCGGCAGATGCCGTGGCCGCTGGCGCCCGCCTGGCCGCCAGCGCCCAGGCCCTGCAGCAAGGCGGTGCCCGCTATATCATGGTCTGGCTGCTGCCCGATCTCGGCCAGACGCCGAACTTCAGCGGTACGCCGCAGCAGAACCCGCTGTCGCTGCTGTCCGGTGCCTTCAACCAGTCACTGCTCGGCCAACTGCGGCAGATCGATGCCGAGATCATTCCACTGAACATCCCCATGCTGCTGAGCGAAGCGCTGGCCAGTCCCGAGCAGTTCGGCCTGGCCAGTGGCCAGAACCTGGTCGGCACCTGCTACAGCGGCGAAGGCTGCGTGGAAAACCCGGTGTATGGCATCAACGGCACCACGCCGGACCCGACCAAGCTGCTGTTCAACGACTCGGTGCACCCGACCATTGCCGGCCAGCAACTGATTGCCGACTACGGCTACTCGATCCTTTCCGCCCCGTGGGAACTGACCCTGTTGCCAGAGATGGCCCACGCCAGCTTGCGCGCCCACCAGGACGAATTACGCAACCAATGGCAGACACCCTGGCAGGCAGTTGGCCAGTGGCAGTCCTTCGTCGCCAGCGGCGCCCAAGACCTGGACTTCGACGGCCAGCGCAGCGCAGCCAGCGGCGATGGCCGCGGCTACAACCTTACCCTGGGCGGCAGCTACCGCCTGAACGATGCCTGGCGCCTGGGCCTGGCCGGCGGCGTGTACCGGCAGAAGCTGGAAGCCGGCGCAGAGGACTCGAACTACAAGCTGGACAGCTATCTGGCCAGCGCCTTCGCCCAGTACCGCGAGGACCATTGGTGGGCCGATGCAGCGCTCACCGCCGGGCACCTGGACTACAGCGACCTCAAGCGCACCTTCGCCCTTGGCGTGAACAACCGCAGCGAAAAGGGCGACACCAATGGCGAGGCCTGGGCGATGTCGGCTCGGCTGGGCTACAACCTGGCGGCCGAGGGCAGCAGCTGGCAGCTGGCGCCGTTCATCGGCGCCGACTATGCGCGGGTGAAGGTGGATGGCTATGACGAGAAGAGCGGGCGCTCGACGGCACTGGGCTTCGATGACCAGGAACGTACATCACGCCGTTTGGGCGTGGGGTTGCTGGGCAGTGTGCAGGTGCTGCCGAGTACCCGGCTGTTCGCCGAGGTGGCGCAGGAGCATGAGTTCGAGGATGACCAGCAGGATGTGACGATGCACCTGACCAGCCTGCCGGCGAACGACTTCACCCTGACCGGGTATACGCCGCACAGCGACCTGACCCGGGCGAGCCTGGGGGTGAGCCATGAAGTGGTGGCGGGGGTGCATTTGCGCGGGTCCTACAACTGGCGCAAGAGTGATGAGTTGACGCAGCAGGGGGTAAGTTTGGGTGTCAGCGTCGACTTCTGAATTGATGGGGCCGCTTTGCGGCCCTTCGCGGGCTCGCCCGCTCCCACAGGTATTGCACAGGCCTTGTGGGAGCGGGCGTGCCCGCGAAGGGCTGCAAAGCAGCCCCAATCAATTTATTTGGCGGAAGTCTGCTCGGCCAGCGCGACCGCACGGAACATCGCCCGGCGCTTGTTGATGGTTTCTTCCCACTCCAGCGCCGGCACCGAGTCGGCAACGATGCCGCCACCAGCCTGCACATGCAGCTCACCGTCTTTGATCACGGCAGTACGGATGGCAATCGCGGTATCCATGTTGCCGTTCCACGCGAAGTAACCGACCGCCCCACCGTAAACCCCACGCTTGACCGGCTCCAGTTCGTCGATGATCTCCATCGCACGAATCTTCGGCGCCCCCGAAAGCGTACCGGCCGGCAGGATTGCCCGCAGCGCGTCCATTGCCGTCAGCCCTTCACGCAGCTGGCCAGTGACGTTCGACACGATGTGCATCACGTTGGAGTAACGCTCGATCACCATCTTCTCGGTCAGGCGCACGCTGCCGGTCGAGGACACACGGCCCACGTCGTTACGGCCCAGGTCGATCAGCATCAGGTGCTCGGCAATTTCCTTGTCGTCCGACAGCAGGTCGTCTTCCAGCGCGCGATCGGCCTCTTCGGTAGCACCACGCGGGCGGGTACCGGCAATCGGGCGCACGGTGACCAGGTTGTCCTCGACGCGCACCAGCACCTCGGGCGAGCTGCCGACCACATGGAAGTCGCCAAAGTTGAAGAAGTACATGTAAGGCGTCGGGTTGAAGCAGCGCAGCGCACGGTACAGGTCGATAGGCGCGGCCTTGAAGTCGATCGACATGCGCTGCGACGGCACCACCTGCATGCAGTCACCGGCCAGGATGTATTCCTTGATACGGCCGACGGCGTTCTCGTAATCCTCACGGGTGTAGCTGGAGCGGAATTCCGGTTCGGCAGCCTGCGGGCCACTCAGGTCCAGACCACGGCGTGGGGTGATCGGCTGACGCAGGGTTTCCAGCAAGCCTTGCAGGCGTGCCTGACCCTGTTCGAATGCCTGCTCTTGAGCCGGGTCGACCAGCACGATCGCGTGCATCTTGCCCGCCAGGTTATCGAACACCACCACCGCATCGGACACCATCAGCAGGATATCCGGCACGCCCAGCGGGTCCGGGTTGGGGCTGGCGCCCAGGCGCTTTTCCACATAGCGCACGCAGTCGTAGCCGAAGTAGCCGACCAGGCCGCCGTTGAAGCGCGGCAGGCCGGGGATATCAGCAACCTTGTAACGGTCCTTGAAGGTTTCGACGAAGGCCAGCGGGTCTTCGACCCCAAAGCTTTCCACCTCCACGCCATCCTGCAGGATGCTGACATGGTAACCGTGCACACGCAGCACGGTGCGCGACGGCAGGCCGATCATCGAATAACGGCCCCATTTCTCGCCGCCCTGCACCGATTCGAGCAGGTACGAGTTGGGCTGGTCGGCCAGTTTCAGGTAGATCGACAGCGGCGTGTCGAAGTCGGCCAGGGTTTCGCAGGCCAGGGGAATGCGGTTGTAGCCGGCAGCGGCCAGGCGCAGGAATTCTTCGCGGGTCATGGGTAGCCTCGTGGCAAGCAGCAATAGGTCAGGCAAACGGACGGGCCGGCACGCGCCGGCAGGCTAAAGTCAGGCGCGCCAACGCCAACGGGCCAGGGCCTTGATGACTTTCATCCAGAATTTGCCAGTAACCGCCACGGTGGACTCTCTGTCTTGTGAGGCTTGAAGGTCCGCCAACGTTATCCCAGTGGCCGGGTCTGCGCAACCGGGCAGCAATGCGCGCAGGTCGTCGATCACCAGGCTGGGGGATTCGTCGTGGATCGGCCGCCCGTGGTTGTAGCCGTAGGTCAGGCCCACGCACTGCACGCCAGCCGCCTTGGCCGCCAGCACGTCACTGCGCGAATCGCCGACGAACAGCGACTGTTGCGGGGTAACGCCGGCCATCTGCATGACGAACAGCAGCGCCGCCGGGTCGGGTTTTTTCTGTGGCAGGGTGTCGCCGCCGATGATCCAGCGGAAGTAGTTGCCGATCTTCATCTGGTCCAGCAACGGGCCGACGAAGCGCTCGGGCTTGTTGGTGATCAGCGCCATCTCCACGCCCTGCTTGCGCAGCCAGCGCAGGGTGTCCTGCACACCGGGGTAGACCACTGTCAGTTCGTGGCTCTCGGCATAGGCGTCCATGAACAGCGCCAGCGCCTGGTCGGCCAGCGCATCGTCCACGGCGGCGTGGTCGATGCCACCGGCCAGCGCCCGACGCACCAGCACCTGGGCGCCGTTGCCCACCCAGTGGCGCACCGCCTCCAGGCCGGCGGGCGGGCGCCCCAGTTCGAGCAGCATGCGGTCCACGGCGGCGGCCAGGTCTGGCACGGAATCGATCAGGGTACCGTCCAGATCGAACATCACCAGCCTGGGCAGCGTCCCCGGGAACAGCTGCTCGAAGCCGCTCATGGGCGGGCCTGAGCCAGTTCGGCGCGCATCCTGGCGATGACTTCCTGGTAGTCCGGGGCGTTGAAGATCGCCGAGCCGGCCACGAAGGTGTCGGCGCCAGCGGCAGCGATCTCGCGGATGTTGTTGACGTTGACGCCACCGTCGATTTCCAGGCGGATATCACGGCCACTGGCATCGATCAGCGCACGCGCCTCGCGCAGCTTGTCGAGGGTACCAGGGATGAACTTCTGCCCGCCGAAACCTGGGTTGACGCTCATCAGCAGCACCATGTCGACCTTGTCCATCACGTACTTCAGGGCATCCAGGCTGGTGGCCGGGTTGAACACCAGGCCGGCCTTGCAGCCACCGTCCTTGATCAGCTGCAGCGAACGGTCGATGTGCTGCGAGGCTTCCGGGTGGAAGGTGATGTAGGTAGCGCCAGCTTCGATGAAGTCACCAATGATGCGGTCGACCGGGCTGACCATCAGGTGCACGTCGATGGGAGCGGTGACGCCGTACTTGCGCAGGGCGGTGCAGACCATCGGGCCGATGGTCAGGTTGGGGACGTAGTGGTTGTCCATGACATCGAAGTGGACGATGTCGGCACCCGCGGCCAATACCTTGTCGACATCCTCGCCCAGGCGGGCGAAATCGGCGGAGAGAATGGAGGGGGCAATAGCGTAGGGCTGCATGGCGCACCTGTTGGCAGAATCACGGTGGCGCGCATTGTAACCCAGGGAAGCGGATGAAGGCTGATTAGCATCAACCTGTACTGGCCTCTTCGCGGCTAAAGCCGCTCCCACAGGTGCACAAACCCTGTGGGAGCGGCTTTAGCCGCGAAGAGGCCAGCACAGGCAACATACCTTCAACCAGGCTGCTGGGTTCTCAACTTCTCGCTACGCCCGCGCAACCACTCCAGGGTCAGCAGCAACACCACCGAGAAGGCAATCAGCAAGGTCGCCGCCGCGGCAATGGTCGGGCTCAGGTTTTCGCGAATACCACTGAACATCTGCCGCGGCAGGGTCGCCTGCTCCGGCCCGGCCAGGAACAGGGTCACCACTACTTCGTCAAACGACGTGGCAAAGGCGAACAACGCCCCCGAAATCACCCCGGGCGCGATCAACGGCAGGGTCACCCGGCGGAACGTGAGCAGTGGCGAGGCGCCCAGGCTGGCCGCAGCGCGCACCAGGTTATAGTTGAAGCCCTGCAAGGTCGCCGACACGGTAATGATGACGAACGGCACGCCCAGTACAGCATGCACCAGGATCAGCGAGGTGAAGCTGTTGCCCATGCCCAGCGGGGCGAAGAACAGGTAGCTGGCCACACCGATGATCACCACCGGCACCACCATCGGCGAAATCACCAGCGCCATCACCAGCGACTTGCCAGGGAAGTCGCCACGGGTCAGGCCGATGGCTGCCAGGGTGCCGAACACCATGGCCAGCACCGTGGCCGCCGGGGCGACGATGATGCTGTTCTTCAAGGCCCGCATCCATTCGGCCGAGCCGAAGAAGTCCTGGTACCACTGCAGCGAGAAGCCCTGCAGCGGGTAGACCAGGAAACTGCCACTGTTGAACGACAGCGGCACGATCACCAGAACCGGCAGAATGAGGAACAGCAGGATCAGGCCGCAAAGAATGCGCAGGCTGTAGAACCACACCCGCTCCACGGGCGACATGTAAGGGCTCAGCATGACAAGGCTCCTCAGCTCAGGCGCAGGCGGCTGGCGCCGACCAGCCAGCTATAGATCAGGTACAACAGCACGGTCGCCAGCAGCAACAGCCCGCCCAGCGCGGTGGCCATGCCCCAGTTGATGCTGGTGTTGGTATAGAAGGCCACGAAGTAGCTGACCATCTGGTCGTTCGGGCTGCCCAGCAGTGCCGGGGTGATGTAGTAGCCGATGGCCAGGATGAACACCAGCAGGCAACCGGCGCCAACGCCGGCGTAGGTCTGCGGGAAGTAGACCCGCCAGAAGCTGGCGAACGGGTGGCAGCCCAGCGAGATCGCCGCACGCATGTAGCTGGGTGAAATGCCCTTCATCACGCTGTACAGCGGCAGGATCATGAACGGCAGCAGGATGTGCACCATCGAGATGTACACGCCGGTACGGTTGAACACCAGTTCCAGCGGCTGGTCGATGATGCCCATGGCCATCAGCGCGCTGTTGATCAGGCCACCCGACTGCAGCAGCACGATCCACGCCGCCACCCGCACCAGGATCGAGGTCCAGAATGGCAGCAGCACCAGGATCATCAGCAGGTTGCTCTGCCGGGTCGGCAGGTTGGCCAGCAGGTAGGCCAGCGGGTAGGCCAGCACCAGGCAGATGGCGGTAATCACCACACCCATCCACAGGGTGCGGGCGAAGATGTCCAGGTAGATGGCCTGGTCCGGGGTGGCCTTGGCCAGTTCGCCAAGGTCATCGATACGGTGGTCGAGCGAAGCCAGCAGGTAGAACGGGGTGACCGTGCTGGTGTTGCGGCGGATCGCCTGCCAGTAGGCCGGGTCGCCCCAACGCTCGTCGAGGGCCTGCAAGGCATCTTTATAGGAAGCGGGTTCGCTCTTGAACGGCAGCGCCCGCGCGGTCTTGGCCAACAGGCTGCGGTAGCCGGCCAGCTCCATGTTCAGGCGCTTGGACAGGTCGCCCAGGGTCTGGTTCTTGCGCGATTCGGCCAGGTCCTGGCTCAACGCCTTGTACACGTCCTCGCCCGGCAGGCTCTTGCCATCCCACTGGGTGATGACGCCCACGGTGCGCGGCAGGCCGCCAACCACTTCCGGGTTGCCGACGCTCTTGTACAGCAGCGCCGCGATCGGCACCAGGAACACCAGCAGGAGAAACAGCGCCAGCGGCGCGATCAACGCCTGCGCCTTCCAGCGGTTGACCCGCTCGGCGTGCTTGAGGCGCTGCTTGAGACTTGGACCTGCGCCTTCTTTGAGGGGCACTGCAATGGCCATGGCGAACTCCGCGATACAGGCTGAAATGGGGGCTGCAATGCAGCCCCACACACTGGTCGTTTACTTCTTCGCCGCCCAGGCGTTGAAGCGTTGCTCCAGCTGCTCGCTGTTGTCAGCCCAGAAGGCCACATCGATCTGCACCTGGTTGGCGATGTTTTCAGGCGTGGTCGGCATGTCCTTCTTCACCGCGTCCGACAGCAGGCTCACGGCCTTGGAATTGGCCGGGCCGTAGGCGATGTTCTCGGAGTAGGTCTTCTGCTGCTCGGGCTGCACGCTGAAGGCGATGAATTTCTTCGCTTCGTCGGCATCCTTGGCACCTTTCGGGATGGCCCAGGCGTCGAAGTCGTAGATGCCGCCGTTCCACACCACCTTCAGGTTGCTCTCTTTCTGCACGGCAGCGATGCGGCCGTTGTAGGCCGAGCTCATGACCACGTCACCCGAGGCCAGGTACTGCGGCGGCTGGGCGCCGGCTTCCCACCACTGGATGCTGGGCTTGAGTTCGTCGAGTTTCTTGAAGGCGCGGTCCACGCCCTCTTTGGTGCCCAGCACCTGGTACACGTCCTTCGGCGCCACACCGTCGGCCATCAGGGCGAATTCCAGGGTGTACTTGGCGCCCTTGCGCAGGCCGCGCTTGCCGGGGAATTTCTTGGTGTCCCAGAAATCGGCCCAGCTGGTCGGTGCGGTCTTCAGCTTGTCGGCGTTGTAGGCCAGCACCGTGGACCATACGAAGAAGCCCACACCGCAAGGCTGGATGGCGCCCGGCACGTAGTCACCCTCGTTGCCGAACAGCGCCGGGTCGAGCTCTTCGAACATGCCCTCGTCACAACCGCGGGCCAGCTCCGGTGACTCCACTTCCACAAGGTTCCACGACACGCTCTTGGTGTCGACCATGGCTTTGACCTTGGCCATTTCGCCGTTGTACTCGCCAGCGACGATCTTGCCCTTGCCGGCCTTCTCCCAGGGCTCGTAGAACGCCTTGACCTGGGCCGCCTTGTTGGCACCGCCGAACGAGACCACAGTGAGGTCTGCGGCCATGGCCTGGCCAGCGGCGAACAGCCCCAGGGCCAGGGCGGTCAGTTTCAACTGCTTGCGCATTATTATTCTCTCCACAGTACAGGGTTGGTGAAGCAATCCATCAATGGGCTTCGGCAATCGGATCGAGCGCGCGGGCGTGCTCCACCTCCCAGCCCAGCGGTACCACATCGCCCACGGCCAGGGCCGGGTCGAGCTCGGCAATCGGCTGCTTCACGAAGAAGTCGCCCTTGCCGCAAACCTCCAGGCGCACCCGCACGTGGTCGCCCAGGTAAATGAATTCGGCCACCCGGCCCGAGAAACGGTTCACGCAGCTTTCGCTGTGGCCGTTCAGGCGCACGCGCTCCGGACGAATCGACAGGGTCACCGGCTCGCCGGCCTGGCCGACATTCACCGCCAGCGCCTCGACCCGCTCGCCACGCGGCAACTGCACCTGGCAGCGCTTGCCATCGCTGCCCAGCAGGGTGCCGTTGATGCGGTTGTTCTCGCCGATGAAGTTGGCGACGAAGGTGTTGCAGGGCTCTTCGTACAGCGTGCGCGGGTCGGCGATCTGCTGGATCTCGCCCTGGTGGAACACCGCCACGCGGTCGGACATGGTCAGCGCCTCGCCCTGGTCGTGGGTCACGTACACCACGGTCACGCCCAGGCGCTGGTGGATGTGCTTGATCTCCATCTGCATGTGTTCACGCAGCTGCTTGTCGAGGGCGCCCAGCGGTTCGTCCATCAGCACCAGCTGCGGCTCGAACACCAGTGCCCGGGCCAGGGCCACACGCTGCTGCTGGCCGCCGGACAACTGGCCGGGGTAGCGCTTGGCGAAGGCGTCGAGCTGGACCATGTTCAGTACCCGCTTGACCCGCTCGCTGATGTCGGTCTTGCTCAGGTTGCGCACGGTCAGCGGGAAGGCCAGGTTCTCGGCCACGGTCATGTGCGGGAACAGCGCGTAGTTCTGGAACACCATGCCGATGTCGCGCTTGTGCGGCGGCACGTTGTTGATCGAGCGCCCGGCCAGCTGGATCTCACCGGCGGTGGGGGTTTCGAAGCCGGCCAGCATCATCAGGCTGGTGGTCTTGCCCGACCCGGACGGGCCAAGCAGGGTAAGGAACTCGCCCTTGCGAATATCCAGGTTGAGGTCTTTGACGATCAGCGACTCGCCGTCGTAGCTCTTCTGCACACCACGGAAGCTGACCAGCGTTTCGCTGGTTGCAGCGTTCGACTTCGCCTCGCTCATGCCTGCACCTTCTTGTTGGATGACTGCGTAGGCAAAGACTAGACAAGCGGCAAGCGCCGGAAAATCGGGGGTGCTGAGAGAATGCCATCATCCGGATGGAAGATTTTTTGTAGGGATTCCCCTACAAAGATGGCGGTTTTGGAATGCTCCCCTCAGCCCTCCGGCGCCCGCTGTGGGAGCGGGTTCACCCGCGAAGAGGCCGGCCCAGGCACCGCAGATGGCAGGTCAGGCCCTTTCGCGGGTAAACCCGCTCCCACAGGGACTCGCTACAGACTGCAGGAAGTGCATGTCGCAATCAGACCAGCTTGTGCTCCATGGCGTACTTCACCAGCTCCGCCAGCGAGTTCACTTTCAGCTTCTGCATCAGGCGCGCCTTGTGGGTGCTGATGGTTTTGCTCGACAGTGCCAGCTGCTGGGCGATGTCGTTGACGTTGGCGCCCTGGGCCAGGCGCTCGAACACCGAAAACTCCCGCTCCGACAGCAGCGTGTGCAACGGCCGCGACTCGGTCAGGCCCACTTCGAAGACCATGCGGTCGGCCAACGCCGGGTCGATATAGCGCCCGCCAGCGGCAACCCGGCGAATCGCGGTCAGCAACAGCGCCGGGTCGCTGTCCTTGGTGGCATAGCCCGCCGCCCCGGCCTTCAGCGCCCGCGCCGCCATCTGCGCTTCATCGTGCATCGACAGCATCAGGATCGCCGGGGCGTCGTGCAACGCGCGGATACGCGGGATTGCCTCCAGGCCATTCACGCCCGGCATCGAGATATCCAGCAACACCACTTCGCACGGTGTGTGGCGCAGGGTTTCCAGCAACTGCTCGCCATTACCGGCCTCCCCCGCCACCTGCATGTCCTTGGCCAGGCCAATCAACTGCTTGATGCCCTCACGGACAATGGTGTGGTCTTCGGCCACCAGCACTCGAATCACGATCGCTCTCCTACTCCAAGGGTATGGCCACGCTCAGGCTGGTGCCTTCGCCCGGTTCACTGTCCAGCACCATGCTGCCGCCCAGCATCAGCACCCGCTCACGCACCCCCACCAGGCCAAACGAGGTGGGCCGGGGCTGGTCGCGGCAAAAGCCCTGGCCGTCATCGCTGACGGTCATGCGCAATTGCCCGTGCTCACGCACCAGTTCGATCTCCACGCTGTGCGCCTGGGCGTGGCGCATCACGTTGGTCAGCGCCTCCTGGAGGATACGGAACAGCCCGATGGCCTTGGCATCGCTCAATGCTGGCAGATTATCCGGTACTTGTACCAGGCAGGGGATTTGCGTGCGTGCTTCAAAGCGCCGCGCCTGCCATTCGATGGCCGAGGCGATGCCGGCATCGAGAATCGGCGGGCGCAAGGCGGTGGCCACATCGCGCACCAGCTGGAACAGTTGGGCGATCAGGCGCTTCATGCTGGCCAGGCGCTCGTTCAGGCCCGGGTCCAGTTCGGCAAAGGCCAGCTCGCACATCGACACCTCCAGCTTGAGCACAGTCAGCATCTGCCCCAGTTCATCGTGCACTTCCCGGGCGATGCGGGCCTTTTCTTCCTCGCGCACGCTTTCCAGGTGGGCCGACAGTTCGCGCAGCTGCTCCTGGGACCTGGCCAGCGCCAGCTCGGCCCGCTTGCCTTGGGTGATGTCCCACACCACGCCGTCCCACACCACCTGGCCGTTGCCCAGGCGCCGGGTACTGGCCTTGATGTCGGCCCAGCGCTGTTCACCCTGGCGGGTGAGGATACGCCCCTGCCAGGACCAGTCCTGGTCGCTGGCCAGGGCCAGGTCCTGCACCCGGTGGTAATCGGCGCGGTCCTCGGGATGCACCAGGTTGCGCAGGCCCATCTGCGGGTGCTGGATCTCGCTGGGCGCATAACCCACCAGGGCCTCGCTGCCCTCGCTGATGTAGGGGAACTCCAGGTCGCCCTCGGCCGGGTCGCGCTCAAGGCGAAACACCAGCCCCGGCACGTTGCCGGCAATGCCCTTGAGCCGCGCCTCGCTTTCGCGCAGGGCCGCCAGGGCGCGGTGGCGCTCGGTGACATCGGCGAGGTAGACCACCAGGTACTCGGAATCACGAAAGCGCAGAAAACTCAGCGACAGCTCGACCGGCAGCAGGCTCTGATCAGCCCGACGGCACTGCGTCTCGAACTGGCCGACACCGCCCGACCCGGTGCGCGCGCCCTTCCACAGCTCCAGCCAGCGGTCCATGCTCAAGCTGGGTTCAAAGTCGCTCAGCGGCCGCTCCAGCAGCGCGCCTTCACCGTAGCCCAGCATGCGCTCGGCGGCATGGTTGGCGTACCGTACGTGGCTGTCCCAGTTGACCCAGAGGATGCCCACCGTGCTCTGGTCGATGGCGAACTGGCTCAGACGCAACGCTTCTTCACGCACTTGCCGCTCCACCAGGCTTTCTCGCGTGGCCAGCAGGCTGCGCTCCAGTTGGCGCTGCTGCCGACGCTGCCACACCAGGGTGGCCAGCGCGCACAACAGCAGCAGGCCGGACAGCAAGGCCAGGTTCTGCCAGAAACCAGTCGACTCACTCAGACGTGGGTACTTTGGCTGCAGCCAACGCTGGTGCAGTTGTTCCAGCTCCTTGGCCGGCAGCGCCTGCAGCCCACGCTCGAGCACATCGGCCAGCAGCGGCCAGTCGCTCCGCGAACCGATGCGCAACAGTTGCGGCAGGCCGATATCGCCGACCACCGCCAGCTCGCCGAACTCGCTTTCGCGCGACAGGCGGCTGAGCTGGGCTTCATCCAGCACGGCGAAACTGGCCTGGCCGCCTACCACCAATTGCAGGGCCTCGCGCTCGCTGGGCACCCCTTGCAGGTTGAGGTTGCTGTAGTTGCCGCGCAGGTAGTCCGCCAGTTGGCTGGGCATGCGCACAGCAACCCGCTGCTCGGCCCCGAGCGTTTCCAGTTCCACGGCCATGGTCCCGGTGCGCGGCCCCACCACCAGTTGCGGCACGCGCATGTAAGGGTCGCTGAACAACCACAGGCGCAGGCTGGCGGGGGTCTGGGTAAGGCCTGGGGCAAAGTCGATTTCGCCTGCCTGCAGGGCATGCTCAAGGCTGGCCTGGTCGGTGAAGTTGCGCCAGGTCAGGTCCAGGCGCAGCACCTGCGCCAGGCTGCTCACCAATTCCACGTTGGCCCCGTACAGTTGCTGCAGGCGCCGGTCGAACTGAGCGTAGGGCGCCTGCAACACCAGGCCGACGCGCAGGCTGCGGTGCGTATCCAGCCATTGCTGCTGGGCCGGTTCCAGGGAAACCGTGGGCACCGTCTCGGGCCTGGCCAATGCAATCAAGGGCAGCCACAAGCAGCCGATAACCAACAGGCGACGCACTCGCTTCATCTATACGCTCGTCTTGGCAAAGGCGGCCATGCAGCATGGCCGTCACGGGCAAATACTATTAGGCTGCCGGTATCATTCTGGCCCCGGGTTGACTCATGTCCACACTTTATCGCACGACGCTGGCAATGTGCTGCCTGGCCTCGATCCTTCCTCTCGGCGCCCTTGCCGCCGATGCCGAAAAACCATCCACCACCACCGAGGCACCCGCGGCCCAAGCCCAGCGCCCGCCGCTGCTGGAACGCAGCCAGGAGGATGCCCAGGCGCTCGAACGGCTGGTGCCCAAGGCCGAGCAGCAGACCCTGCAGGCCGGTGCCGACAGCTTCCTGGCCCTGTGGAAACAGGCCAACGACAGCGACCCGCAAGGGGCGGTCATCATCGTCCCCGGTGCCGGCGAAACGGCCGACTGGCCAAATGCAGTCGGCCCATTGCGGCAGAAATTCCCCGATATCGGCTGGCACAGCCTGAGCATCAGCCTGCCCGACCTGCTCGCCGACAGCCCGCAGGCGCGGGTCGAAGCCAGGCCGGCTGCCGATCCGGAGCAAGACAAGGGCGAAAGCGCGCCGGCCAAGGACGTGCCGGCCGATGCCAATGCCAACGTTGCCCAGGCCACGGCGGCCGATGCCGACACCGCAGAAAGCACTGACGCCAAACAGGCCAGCGAGCAAACCGACCCGGCCGATGCCGAGCGCGTTTTCGCCCGCCTGGATGCCGCGGTGGCCTTTGCCCAGCAACACAATGCCCGCAGCATCGTGCTGATCGGCCATGGCAGCGGCGCGTACTGGGCGGCCCGTTACCTGAGCGAGAAACAGCCGCCGCAGGTGCAGAAACTGGTAATGGTCGCCGCGCAGACACCGGCGCGGGTGGAGCATGACCTGACAAGCCTGGCCCCGACCTTGAGAGTGCCGACTGCCGACATCTACTACGCCACCCGCAGCGGTGACCGCAATGCGGCCGCGCAGCGCCTGCAGGCCAGCAAGCGGCAGAAGGACAGCCAGTACCGGCAGTTGTCGCTGATTGGCATGCCGGGGAACAAGGCGGCCGAGCAGGAACAACTGTTCCGCCGGGTGCGGGGGTGGATGAGCCTGTAGGGTTGATCTGAAATCGCCGGGGGCGCTTTTTTATGCTTGTCGTGGGTTGTGTGGCGCCAGTGAGATCGAGCGCCGCCCGCGCGGCGCTCGACTTACGCATCACCTCAAAACTCAAGCCAGGTACCCTTTAAAGGCCCCGCCGCTTGCGGATCATGGCATAGGCCTGATGCAACTCCCGGGTCCGCTCGGTCGCTTCCCGCACCTGTGCCTCACTGGCGCCAGTGCCCGCCAGCTTGTCCGGATGGTGCCGGCTGACCAGCCGACGATACGCCTGCTTGATCTTGTCGCCATCGGTGTCCGCCTCGACTGCCAGCAAGCGCAACGCCGCCGCATAGGTCATGGCCACCCCTTCTGGCCCCGCCTTGCGCGGCTCGTACTCCAGCGACATGGCCTGCACCTGCCGTCGGCTCAGGCCCAGCTTCTGCCCCCAGTCCAGCAAAAGCTCACGCTCCTTGTTGCCCATCTTGCCGTCGGCCCAGACCATGCGCCAGCAGGCACGCAGGGTGCCCTCGGCCGCATGTGGCTGCTGGCGAATGCGCCGCAGGTGCCCGCCCAGCCGGTCCTTGCCCGCCTTGCCACGGTTGAACGCGGCAATCGCGCGCAGCCGGGCCGCTTCGGCCAGGTCCAGGCGCACCATTTCCTGACGCGCCTGCTGGATATGCTGCTCACCCACCCGGCCATCGCACTTGGCCAGGCGCCCGAGCATCACGAACAGCAACTCGTCATCCTGCAAGGCCGGCCGCCCGCCCAGGCGTTCGCGCATGTCCTCCCAGCCTTGCAAACGCAGGCGGCGGTCAATGGCCTGCCCGAGCAAAGCGCCGAGCAGGGCGCCGGGGATGCTGGCAACGGCAAAGCCGGCACCGGCAGCAATCACCGTGCTTGGCCACCACATGTCAGGCGCGCTCGCCGATCAGGCGCTCGGCCTCGGCCAGGCGTTCTAGCGTACCGACATCCACCCAGTGCCCGCGGTAGTGCTCACCACTGACCTGGCCCGCCGCCATGGCCTGGCGCAGCAACGGCGCCAGCTTGAAGGCACCGGGCTGACAGCCTTCGAACAGTGCCGGGTGCAGTACCGAAAGGCCGCTGAAAGTCAGCGTGCCGGGCGCATCGTCACCATCGACCACCCGCTCGCCCACCAGGCGGAAGTCGCCGCGGCCGTGATGGCCAGGGTTATCGACCAGCACCAGGTGAGCCAGGCCTTGCAGGGGGGCCTGCAGGCGCGCGAAGTCGTAGTCGGTCCAGACATCGCCGTTCACCAGCAGGAACGGCGTATCCCCTAGCAATGGCAGGGCCTTGAAGATGCCGCCGCCGGTTTCCAGCGGCTCGCCTTCGGGCGAATAGCGAATGCTCAGGCCGAAACGGCTGCCGTCGCCCAGGTGGTCCTCGATCTGCTGGCCGAGCCAGGCATGGTTGATCACCACCTCGGTGACGCCCGCCGCAGCCAGGGCCCGCAGGTGGTACTCGATCAGTGGCTGGCCGGCGACCGGGACCAGCGGTTTGGGGGTGTGCAGGGTCAGCGGGCGCATGCGCTCGCCTTTACCCGCTGCCAGGATCATTGCCTTCATGCACGCGCTCCGGCCTGCAACTCGGCAATCAGCTCACCCAGCTCCGCCAATTCGGGCCGGCGGCTGATCACTTCTTCTATATAGGCGAAGAAGCGCGGCACGTCGCCCAGGTAACGGGGTTTGCCGTCACGGTGGCAGATACGGGCGAAGATGCCGATCACCTTCAGGTGGCGCTGCACCCCCATCAGGTCGCTGGCACGCTGGAACGCTTCGAACTCGGCCTGCACCGGAATGCCGGCGGCCTGCGCCTTCTGCCAGTAGTCGCGCAGCCAGCCTTCGACCCGCGCCTGCGGCCAGCTGAGGAAGGCGTCCTTGAACAGGCAGGTGATGTCGTAGGTGACCGGGCCGTACACCGCATCCTGGAAGTCCAGCACGCCGGGGTTGGGCGTGCTCTGCATCAGGTTGCGCGGCATGTAGTCGCGGTGCACCAGCACCTTGGGCTGGGCCAGGGCGCTGTCGATCAGCATCTGGCTGATACGCTGCCAGGTGGCTTTCTGGGCTTCGCTGAGGGTAACGCCAAGTTCACGCCCCACGTACCACTCGGGGAACAGTTCGACTTCACGGCGCAGCAGCGCATCGTCGTAGCTGGGCAGCGGCGCGTCCATCGGCAGGCGCTGGAACGCCAGCAGCGCGTCGATGGCATCGGCGAACAGGCCGTCGGCGTTGTCGGCATCAATGATGTCGAGGTATGTCTGGTGGCCCAGGTCACCCAGCAGCAGGAAGCCGCGCTCCAGGTCCTGGGCGTGGATCAGCGGTACATGCACGTCGGCGCTGGCCAGCAGGTGGTCGATGGCGACGAACGGTCGGCAGTTTTCCTGCGGCGGAGGCGCATCCATGATCACGAAGCTGTGGCCGGCGCCCTGCCAGCGGAAATAACGGCGGAAGCTGGCGTCGCTGCTGGCCGCGGTCAGGCTGCCTGCGGGCACATCGCCCCAGGCGTTTTTCCGGAAAAGATCATTGAGCTGCTCATCGAGCCAGACCGTCAGTTGTTGCAGGCGTACATCGTGTTCAGGCATTACAAGGGTCTCCGACGGCCCTAGCCGTCAAGCGGGTCATGCTTTATTATCCAGCATCTTTTTCAGACCATCGAGAGGCGTGCGGCCCCACACGCGGGCAGATGGCACGCAGGAAGCCCGGACTAATAAGATGGCATTGAAATCCCCCGCGTTTCGTAGAAAGTTTCCGTTGCTGGTAACCGGCGGTCTGCTGGCCCTGCAACCTCTGGCCACGTCTTACGTGGTGGCAGCCGAACAGTTCGACTGCCAAGTGTCCGCCTCCGGTGGTTGGGACTGCAAGCCCAAGACCCCAGTCAACAACCTGCCGCCGCGCCCGGTGCACGAGGGTGCTGCCGTCAGCACCGGCACCGAAGCCGCGAGCGAAGGCGAAACGGCGGACCGGCCGGTGCTGGTCACCGAAGCCAAGGGCCGCGCCCTGAAGTCGCGCAGCGAAGACTACAGCCACCTGGACTGGGTTCCGCGTGAAAAGCTCACCGCCGCGCAACTGGCCGAAACCGGCCCGTACTGCGGTGGCGCGTACATCGAGCCAACCCGTCCAGGCATGGCCGACACCACGCCGAAGGACGAGTCGCCGACCTACATCAACGCCAAGGTGTCCAAGTACCAGCAAGAGCAGCAGATCGCTACCCTCGCCGGTGACGTGGTGATGCGCCAGGGCAGCATGCAGGCCGAAGCCGACGAGGCCAACCTCTACCAGACCGAAAACCGTGGCGAGCTCAAGGGCAACGTCAAGATCCGTGACAACGGTTCGCTGGTAGTCGGTGACGAGGCACAGATCCAGCTCGACACGGGCGAAGCCCAGGTCGACAACGCCGAATACGTGATGCACAAGTCGCACATCCGCGGCAGTGCCCTGTACGCCAAGCGTGGCGAAAACGCCATCATCCGTCTCAAGGACGGTACGTACACCACCTGCGAACCGGGCAGCAACGCCTGGCAGCTGAAGGGCAACAACATCACCCTGAACCCGGCCACCGGTTTCGGTACCGCGACCAACGTTACGCTGCGGGTCAAGGATTTCCCGGTGTTCTACACACCGTACATCTACTTCCCGATCGACGACCGTCGCCAGTCCGGTTTCCTGCCGCCATCGTTCAGCAGCACCAGCGACACCGGCTTCATGCTGGTCACGCCGTACTACTTCAACCTGGCGCCGAACTACGACGCCACGTTGTACCCGCGTTACATGACCAAGCGCGGCCTGCTGATGGAAGGCGAGTTCCGCTACCTGACGCCTTCCAGCGAAGGCCAGTTCGGTGGCGCGTACCTCAACGACAAGAACGACGACCGCAAAGACCAGACTGACTACAAAGAGCAGCGCTGGATGGTCAACTGGCAGCACAAGGGCGGGCTGGACGAGCGCCTGATGGCCGAGGTGGACTACACCGACATCAGCGACCCGTTCTACTTCCAGGACCTGGAATCCGACCAGATCGGTGTTGAAACCCAGGACTTGCTGAACCAGCAGGGTGCACTGACCTACCGTGGTGACAACTACACCGCGCGGTTGAATGTGCACGCCTACGAGATGGCGACCATCTCGAAGATCACGCCGTATGATCGCCTGCCGCAGATTACCTTCAACGGTAAGCTGCCGTATGAGCCGGGCGGGCTGAACCTTAGCTATGAAACTGAAGCCGTTCGCTTTGATCGTGACCTGAAAAACGACCTGGTCTTCAACGAAGACGGCCTGCCAGACACAACTGCAGGCGTCGTCAGGGACCCAGTCACAGGAGCAGTGCTTGGCGGTCGCCGACTGGATCAGAACGTTTCCGGCATCGCTCGCGCCAACGGCAACCGTTTCAACGTTGCACCATCTATCAGCCTGCCGATGGAATCCAGCTACGGCTTCCTGACACCCAAGCTGAAGTATGCGTATACCCACTACGATCTGGATCTGGACAGCCAGGGTAAAACCCAGGCTATCGCACAGTCGGCCAACCCTGCGTACGGCAGCTATAACAGTTCGCTGAACCGCGACATTCCGATCTTCAGCGTGGACAGCGGGCTCTACTTCGACCGTAATACGTCGTTGTTCGGCACCAATTACAAGCAGACCCTCGAACCGCGCATGTACTACCTCTACGTACCGTACGAGGACCAGAAAGACATTCCGCTGTTCGACTCGGGTGAAACCCTGTTCAGCTATGACTCGCTGTTCCGCGACAACCGCTTCAGCGGGACCGACCGCATCGGTGACGAGAACAAGCTGTCGCTGGGCGTGACCACCCGCTGGATCGAAGAAAACGGTTTCGAACGCCAGAACTTCAGCATCGGTCAGGCCTTCTATTTCAAGGACCGCAAAGTTCAGCTCCCTGGTATCGATTATCGTACCCGCAGCGACTCGCAGTCCGATGTGTCGCCATACGCTTTGGTCTACAACTACTACTTCAACCGCGACTGGCGCTTCAATTCGGACTTCAACTGGGACCCGGACAGCCGCAGCACCCGCTCGGGCAGCGCGATGTTCCACTACCAGCCTGAAGACAACCCGAACAAAGTGGTCAACCTCGGTTATCGCTACCGTAACGACACCATCTCCTACGACTCCACGACCGGTACCTGGAAAGTGGGCGGTGGTGACTACGGCGTCCCAGGCAGCGAGAACTACATCAAGGACTACTACAAGATCCAGCAGCATGACTTCTCGGTCATCTGGCCGATCGTCCCGCAGTGGAGCGTCATCGCTCGCTGGCAGCATGACTACAACCGCAACCGCACCCTGGAAGCCATGGGTGGTTTCGAGTACGACAACTGCTGCTGGAAGCTGCGCCTGATCAACCGCTACTGGATCGATTACGACGACTTCAGCCAAGCCCTCCCGGCAAACGAAAAGGGCGACCACGGCATCTTCCTTCAGATCGTCCTGAAAGGCCTCGGTGGTGTAGTCGGCAACAAGGTCGAATCTTTCCTCGACCAAGGCATTCAAGGTTACCGTGAACGTGAAGACCAAGCTTATTGATCGACTGCGCCCAGCGTTGCTGGGCGTTGCATTGCTGAGTGGCGCGGTGCATGCCGCGGTACAACCTCTTGATCGCGTGGTGGCCATCGTCGACAACGACGTGGTCATGCAAAGCCAGCTGGACCAGCGTGTCCGCGAGGTCCAGCAAACCATCGCCAAGCGCGGCGGCGGCATGCCGCCTGCCGGCGCGCTGGACCAGCAGGTACTGGAGCGCCTGATCGTCGAGAACCTGCAGCTGCAGATCGGCGAGCGCTCCGGCATCCGCATCACCGACGAGGAACTGAACCAGGCCATGGGCACCATTGCCCAGCGCAACGGCATGTCGCTGGAGCAGTTCCACGCCGCCCTGGCCCGTGACGGCATGTCATTCGACGACGCCCGCGAACAGGTCAAGCGCGAGATGATCATCAGCCGTGTACGCCAGCGCCGCGTGGCCGAGCGTATCCAGGTGTCCGAGCAGGAAGTGAAGAACTTCCTCAACTCCGACCTTGGCAAGATGCAGATGTCGGAAGAGTACCGCCTGGCCAACATCCTGATCCCGACCCCGGAAGCAGCCAACTCGGAGGCCATCCAGGCCGCCGCGCGCCAGGTTGGCGATGTGTACCAGCAGCTCAAGCAGGGCGCGGACTTCGGCCAGATGGCCATTGCCCGCTCCGCCAGCGAGAACGCCCTGGAAGGCGGCGAGATGGGCTGGCGTAAAGCCGGCCAGCTGCCGCCAGACTTCGCCAAGATGCTCAGCAGCATGGCGGTGGGCGACATCACCCAGCCCATTCGCATCCCCAACGGCTTCATCATCCTCAAGCTCGAGGAGAAGCGCGGTGGCAGCGAGAACGTGCTGCGTGACGAAGTGCATGTGCGCCACATCCTGATCAAGCCAAGCGAAATCCGCAGCGATGCGGCCACCGAGCAACTGGCCGAGCGCCTGTACGATCGCATCAAGAACGGCGAAGACTTCGGCGAACTGGCGAAGAGCTTCTCGGAAGACCCGGGTTCGGCGCTCAACGGCGGCGACCTCAACTGGGTTGACCCGAACAGCCTGGTACCGGAGTTCCGCGAGCAGATGGCCAACGCCGCCCAGGGCGAAGTCACCCGTCCGTTCAAGACCCAGTACGGCTGGCATGTCCTGGAAGTGCTCGGCCGCCGCGCTACCGACAGCACCGAGCAGGCTCGGGAACAGCAGGCCATGAACGTTCTGCGCAACCGCAAGTACGACGAAGAGCTGCAGACCTGGCTGCGCCAGATCCGCGACGAGGCCTACGTTGAAATCAAGCTGCCTGGCGCTGACCAGGCCACCCAGTGAAGCCCCTGCGCTTCGCCGTCACCCCCGGCGAGCCGGCCGGCATAGGCCCCGACCTGTGCCTGCTGCTCGCCGCAGACGCCCAGCCCCACCCCCTGATCGCCATCACCAGCCGTGACCTGCTCGCCGAGCGGGCCACGCAGCTGGGGCTGGCCGTCAACCTGCTGCCGGTAGCACCGGGCCAATGGCCCGAGCAGCCGGCGCCAGCGGGTAGCCTGTACGTCTGGGATACCCCCCTGGCAGCCCCGGTAGTGCCGGGCCAGCTCGACAAGGCCAATGCGGCGTTCGTGCTGGATACCCTGACCCGAGCCGGGCAAGGCTGCCTGGACGGGCATTTCGCCGGGATGATCACCGCCCCTGTGCACAAGGGCGTGATCAACGAAAGCGGTATCGCCTTCTCCGGGCATACCGAATTCCTCGCCGAACTCACCCACACCGCGCAAGTGGTGATGATGCTGGCTACCCGGGGCCTGCGCGTGGCCCTGGTGACCACGCACCTGCCGCTGCGCGACATTGCCGACGCCATCACTGCCGAGCGCGTCGAGCGTGTAACCCGTATCCTGCATGCCGACATGCGCGACAAGTTCGGCATTGCCAACCCGCGCATCCTGGTGTGCGGCCTCAACCCGCACGCGGGTGAGGGCGGCCACCTGGGCCGCGAGGAAATCGACATCATCGAGCCGACCCTGGCCCGCCTGCGCACCGAAGGCATGGACCTGCGCGGGCCGCTGCCGGCCGATACCCTGTTTACCCCCAAATATCTGGAGCACTGCGATGCAGTGCTGGCGATGTACCACGACCAGGGCCTGCCCGTACTCAAGTACAAAGGCTTCGGTGCTGCGGTCAACGTGACCCTGGGCCTGCCGATCATCCGCACGTCGGTCGACCACGGCACCGCCCTGGACCTGGCCGGCACTGGCAAGGTCGACACCGGCAGCCTGCGCGTCGCGCTGGAAACCGCCTACCAGATGGCCGAGAACCGACCATGAACGAGCAATACCAACACCGGGCGCGCAAGCGCTTCGGCCAGAACTTCCTGCATGACGCCGGCATCATCGACCGCATCCTGCGTGCCATCAACGCCAAGGCTGGCGAACATCTGCTGGAAATCGGCCCGGGCCAGGGCGCCCTGACCGAAGGCCTGCTGGGTAGCGGCGCACAGCTGGACGTGGTGGAACTGGACAAGGACCTGGTGCCGATCCTGCAGCACAAGTTCGCCGGCCGCAGCAATTTCCGCCTGCACCAGGGCGACGCCCTGAAGTTCGACTTCAACCAGCTGGGCGTGCCAGCGCGCAGCCTCAAGGTAGTGGGCAACCTGCCCTACAACATCTCCACCCCACTGATCTTCCACCTGCTCAGCCATGCCGGGCTGATCCGCGACATGCATTTCATGCTGCAGAAGGAAGTGGTCGAGCGCATGGCCGCCGGCCCCGGCGGTGGTGACTGGGGGCGTTTGTCGATCATGGTGCAGTACCACTGCCGGGTCGAACATCTGTTCAACGTTGGCCCTGGCGCCTTCAACCCACCACCGAAAGTGGACTCGGCCATCGTCCGCCTGGTGCCGCACGAAGTGCTGCCGTACCCGGCCAAGGATGCAAAGCTGCTGGAGCAGGTGGTACGCGAAGCCTTCAACCAGCGCCGCAAGACCCTGCGCAACACCATGAAAGGCCTGCTCGACAGCGCGGCCATCGAAGCGGCTGGCGTGGACGGCAGCCTGCGCCCCGAACAGCTGGACCTGGCCGCCTTCGTGCGCCTGGCTGACCAGTTGGCCGATCAGCAAGCCTGATATCGCCTGTATCGGCCCTTTCGCGGGTAAACCCGCTCCCACAGGAATTGCACAACCCTTGAAATCTGTGTGATCCCTGTGGGAGCGGGTTTACCCGCGAAAGGGCCGGTACTGGCAACAAAGACCTCAAGCCCCTGCACCGCTGGCCCTCCCCCCTCTCAATGGCCTAGACTGCATTATTGCGTCAGCTCGCCCAAGGCCCTTGCATGTCCGACCCCCGCTATCAGATCGACGTCAGCGTCGTGACCCGCTACCTCAAAGAACAATCCGACCCCGAAAACAGTCGCTTCGCTTTCGCCTACACCATTACCGTGCAGAACAATGGCTCGCTCAAGGCCAAGCTGCTGTCTCGTCACTGGCTGATCACCAACGGTGACGGCGAGGTCGAGGAAGTGCGCGGTGCCGGTGTCGTTGGCCAACAGCCCGATATCGACCCAGGCCAGAGCCACACCTACAGCAGCGGCGCGGTCATCAGCACCCGCGTGGGCACCATGCAGGGCAGCTACCAGATGTTCGCCGAGGACGGCAAACGCTTCGATGCCGAGATCGCCCCCTTCCGCCTGGCGGTGCCCGGAGCGCTGCACTGATGGCTACCTACGCCGTCGGTGACCTGCAGGGCTGCCTGCAGCCACTCAAATGCCTGCTCGAACGGGTCAACTTCAACCCCGCCGTCGACCGCCTGTGGCTGGTCGGCGACCTGGTCAACCGCGGCCCCGAGTCACTGGAAACCCTGCGCTTCCTTTATTCCATCCGCCAGTCGCTGGTGTGCGTGCTGGGCAACCATGACCTGCACCTGCTGGCCGCCTGGCACAACGTCGAACGCCTGAAGAAAAGCGACACCCTGCGCGAGATCATCGAAGCGCCGGACGCTGACCAGCTGTTCGACTGGCTGCGCCAGCAAAAGCTGCTGCATTACGACGAGCCCCGTGGCATCGCCCTGGTACACGCCGGCATTCCGCCGCAATGGACCTTGGGCAAAGCCCTGGCGCTGGCCGCCGAGGTCGAGGAAGTGCTGCGCGACGATGAGCGCCTGAAGCTGTACCTGGACGGCATGTACGGCAACGAGCCGAACAAGTGGAACAAGAACCTCAGCGGCATCGAACGCCTGCGGGTCATCACCAACTGCCTCACGCGCATGCGCTTCTGCACCCCCGAGGGCAAGCTCGACTTCAAGAGCAAGGAAGGCCTGGATACCGCGCCCAAAGGCTACAAGCCCTGGTACGCGCACAAGGACCGCCGCTCACGCCATGTAAAGATCATCTTCGGCCACTGGGCCGCCCTGCAGGGGCAGGTGAACGAGCCCGGCATCATCGCCCTGGACACCGGTTGCGTGTGGGGCGGCGCCATGACCCTGTACAACGTCGACAGCGGCGAATACCACCGCTGTGACTGCAGCGACGACGGCAACTTACGCCTCCCCACCCAAACGCCTACACTGAACGATCAACCCTGAAGGAAGCCGTACCCATGAGCGAATTCAAGCGCATCCCTCCCGAACAGGCCCTGGCCCTGCGCGCGCAAGGTGCGGTAGTCGTCGACATTCGCGACCCGCAGGCCTTTGCCGCCGGCCACATCACCGGCGCCAGGCATCTGGATAACCATTCGGTCGCCGAGTTCATCCGCAATGCCGACCTCGATGCCCCGACCTTGGTGGTGTGCTACCACGGCAATTCCAGCCAGAGCGCTGCCGCCTACCTGGTGAACCAGGGCTTCTCCGACGTGTACAGCGTGGACGGCGGCTTTGAGCTGTGGCGCGCCACCTACCCGGCCGAGACCGCCCAGGGCACTGCCGAATAATTTTTTCATTTTTACTGCAGCCCGCGCCCCGTGCGGGCTTGCGGCTTATCTGACGAACGGTCGTTCGCAACTTCTCCGCCCCTCGCCCTTGACCTTGCGGATAACCAACTATTCTTAAGCGCAGGCCATCCAGAAAAAGGGGAGAGCCGGTACACCGGCGTGCGGGTCATCGGTAGCGTTACAGGGTGTTCTGGGGGGTATACAGCAGCCGGCGGACCCGGTTGCATGCCAGCATCAGCTGACTGATCCGGCGTCGTCTCCACGTATCGAGCGAGGTGACGTCATGAGTATTTTTAGCCACTTCCAACAACGTTTCGAGTCAACGCGCCAGGAAGAACTCTCGCTGCAGGAGTACCTCGAGCTGTGCAAAGAGGATCGCAGTGCCTACGCATCGGCGGCCGAACGGCTGTTGCTGGCCATCGGTGAGCCGGAGCTGATCGACACCTCAACCAACTCCAGACTGTCGCGAATCTTCTCCAACAAGGTTATCCGCCGCTATCCGGCCTTTGCCGACTTCCATGGCATGGAAGAGTGCATCGACCAGATCGTGTCCTACTTCCGCCACGCCGCCCAAGGCCTGGAAGAAAAGAAACAGATCCTCTATCTGCTGGGCCCGGTTGGCGGTGGTAAATCGTCGCTTGCCGAAAAACTCAAGCAGCTGATGGAAAAGGTACCGTTCTACGCCATCAAGGGCTCGCCGGTATTCGAGTCGCCCCTGGGGCTGTTCAACGCCACCGAAGACGGGGCCATTCTCGAGGAAGAGTTCGGCATCCCGCGGCGCTACCTGAACACCATCATGTCGCCCTGGGCCACCAAGCGCCTGCAGGAGTTCGGCGGCGACATCAGCAAGTTCAAGGTAGTCAAGCTGTACCCGTCGATCCTCAACCAGATCGCCATCGCCAAGACCGAACCCGGCGACGAGAACAACCAGGACATCTCGGCCCTGGTCGGCAAGGTGGATATCCGCAAGCTCGAGGAATTCCCGCAGAACGACGCTGACGCCTACGCCTATTCGGGCGCGCTGTGCCGGGCCAACCAGGGCCTGATGGAATTCGTCGAGATGTTCAAGGCCCCGATCAAGGTCCTGCACCCGTTGCTCACCGCCACCCAGGAAGGCAACTACAACAGTACCGAAGGCCTCGGCGCCATCCCCTACTCCGGGATTTTGCTGGCCCACTCCAACGAATCGGAATGGCATACCTTCCGCAACAACAAGAACAACGAGGCGTTCATCGACCGGATCTACATCGTCAAGGTGCCGTACTGCCTGCGCGTCAGCGACGAAATCAAGATCTACGACAAGCTGCTGATCAACAGTTCGCTGGCCAAGGCCCACTGCGCACCCGACACGCTGAAGATGCTCGCCCAGTTCACCGTGCTGTCGCGCCTGAAAGAGCCGGAAAACTCCAACATCTACTCGAAGATGCGGGTGTACGATGGAGAAAACCTCAAGGACACCGATCCGAAGGCCAAGTCGATCCAGGAATACCGGGACGCCGCCGGCGTCGACGAAGGCATGAACGGCCTGTCGACCCGCTTTGCCTTCAAGATCCTCTCCAAGGTGTTCAACTTCGACCCGCATGAGGTGGCCGCAAACCCGGTGCACCTGCTGTATGTGCTGGAACAGCAGATCGAGCAGGAACAGTTCCCTGCCGAAGTGCGCGAACGCTACCTGCGCTACCTGAAGGAGTACCTGGCCCCGCGCTACATCGAGTTCATCGGCAAGGAAATCCAGACCGCCTACCTGGAGTCCTACAGCGAATACGGCCAGAACATCTTCGACCGCTACGTGCTGTACGCCGACTTCTGGATCCAGGACCAGGAATACCGCGACCCGGAAACCGGCGAAATCCTCAACCGTATCGCCCTCAACGAAGAACTGGAGAAGATCGAGAAGCCGGCCGGCATCAGCAACCCGAAAGATTTCCGCAACGAAATCGTCAACTTCGTGCTGCGTGCCCGAGCCAACAACAATGGCAAGAACCCGAGCTGGCTGAGCTACGAAAAGCTGCGGGTGGTGATCGAGAAGAAAATGTTCTCCAACACCGAGGACCTGCTGCCGGTCATCAGCTTCAACGCCAAGGCCAGCAAGGAGGACCAACAGAAACACAACGACTTCGTCACGCGCATGGTGGAGCGTGGTTATACCGACAAACAGGTTCGTCTGCTGTCGGAATGGTACCTGCGGGTCAGGAAATCGCAATAAAGCGACAAGCTACCCACCGCGCGCCCAAGGCTGCTACACCAGCCTTGGGCGGCGGCAGCTGCTTTGCTGCCTTTACGTGAAGCGGCTCGTAGCTTGAAGCGTGCAGCTGTTCCCAGCTACCGGAGGGACCATGAGCTACGTTATAGATCGACGCCTGAACGGCAAGAACAAGAGCACGGTGAACCGCCAGCGCTTCTTGCGGCGGTACCGCGAGCACATCAAGAAAGCCGTCGAAGAGGCGGTGAGCCGCCGTTCCATCATGGACATGGAACATGGCGAGCAGATCAGCATTCCGGGGCGCGACATCGACGAACCGGTGCTGCACCATGGTCGCGGGGGCAAACAGACCATCGTGCACCCAGGCAACAAGGAGTTCACCGCCGGTGAACACATCCCCAGGCCGCAAGGCGGCGGCGGTGGTGGCAGCGGCCGTGGCAAGGCCGGCAACTCCGGCGAGGGCATGGACGACTTCGTCTTCCAGATCACCCAGGAAGAATTCCTCGAGTTCATGTTCGAGGACCTCGAACTGCCCAACCTGGTCAAACGTCACCTGACCGGGGCCGACACCTTCAAGACCGTGCGCGCCGGTATCGCCAACGAAGGCAACCCGTCACGCATCAACATCGTGCGCACCCTGCGTTCGGCCCATGCCCGGCGCATCGCCCTGACCGGCAGCAGCCGCGCCCTGCTGCGCGAAGCACAGAAGGAACTCGCCCGCCTGAAGGTCGAGGAACCAGACAACTTCACCGATATCCAGGAAGTCGAACATGAGATCGAACGCCTGAAGGCACGCATCAACCGCCTGCCCTTCCTCGACACCTTCGACCTCAAGTACAACCTGCTGGTCAAGCAGCCCAACCCCAGCTCCAAGGCGGTGATGTTCTGCCTGATGGACGTGTCCGGCTCGATGACCCAGGCCACCAAGGACATCGCCAAGCGCTTCTTCATCCTGCTGTACCTGTTCCTCAAGCGTAACTACGAGCGCATCGAAGTGGTCTTCATCCGCCACCACACCAGCGCTCGTGAGGTCGACGAGGAAGAATTCTTCTATTCGCGGGAAACCGGCGGCACCATCGTTTCCAGCGCACTCAAGCTGATGCAGGAGGTCATGGCCGAACGCTACCCGGCCAGCGACTGGAACATCTACGCCGCCCAGGCCTCCGACGGCGACAACTGGAACGACGACTCGCCGATCTGCCGCGACATCCTGGCCAAGCAGATCATGCCGCATGTGCAGTACTACACTTACGTTGAAATCACCCCGCGAGAGCACCAGGCGCTGTGGTACGAATACGAGCGCATCGGCGAAGCCTTCCCCGACACGTTCGCCCAGCAGCAGTTGGTATCGGCCGGCGACATCTACCCGGTCTTCCGTGAACTCTTCCAGCGCAGGTTAGCCACATGACCGCCAGAGCACAGAGACGCCAACCCATTTCCACCGGGTCCGAGTGGACGTTCGAACTGATCCAGACCTACGACCGGGAAATCAGCCGCCTGGCCGAGCGTTACGCCCTGGACACCTACCCCAACCAGATCGAGGTGATTACCGCCGAGCAGATGATGGACGCCTATGCCTCGGTCGGCATGCCGCTGGGTTATCACCACTGGTCCTACGGCAAGCAGTTCCTCAGCACGGAAAAGTCCTACAGCCGCGGCCAGATGGGCCTGGCCTACGAGATCGTGATCAACTCCGACCCGTGCATCGCCTACCTGATGGAAGAAAACACCATGTGCATGCAGGCACTGGTGATCGCCCATGCCTGCTACGGCCATAACAGCTTCTTCAAGGGCAACTACCTGTTCCGCACCTGGACCGACGCCAGCTCGATCATCGACTACCTGGTGTTCGCCAAGCAGTACATCGCCCAGTGCGAAGAGCGCCATGGCATCGATGCCGTGGAAGACCTTATCGACTCCTGCCATGCCCTGATGAACTATGGCGTCGACCGTTACAAGCGGCCTTACCCGATTTCCGCCGAAGAGGAGCGGCGCCGGCAGAAGGAGCGCGAGGAGCACCTGCAGCGGCAGATCAATGACCTGTGGCGGACCATTCCGAAAAGCGCCGACAAGGGCAACGATCGCGATGATGCGCGCTTCCCCGCCGAACCGCAGGAAAACATCCTGTATTTCATCGAGAAGAACGCCCCGTTGCTGGAACCCTGGCAGCGCGAGGTGGTGCGCATCGTGCGCAAGATCGCCCAGTATTTCTACCCGCAACGTCAGACCCAGGTGATGAACGAGGGCTGGGCGACGTTCTGGCACTACACGCTGATGAACGACCTGTACGACGAAGGGCTGATCACCGAAGGCTTCATGATGGAGTTCCTGCAGTCGCACACCAGCGTGGTGTTCCAGCCCGGCTTCGACAGCCCCTACTACAACGGCATCAACCCCTACGCACTGGGCTTTGCGATGTACACCGACATCCGCCGCATGTGCGAAAACCCGACCGAGGAAGATCGCCGCTGGTTCCCCGACATTGCCGGCAGTGACTGGCTTTCTACCATCAAGTTCGCCATGAGCAGCTTCAAGGACGAGAGCTTCATCCTGCAGTATCTTTCGCCCAAGGTCATGCGCGATCTCAAGCTGTTCAGCATCCTAGATGACGACCAGCGCGACGACCTGTATGTACCTGCCATCCACGACGAGGCTGGCTACCGGACCATTCGCGAACTGCTGGCGGCGCAGTACAACCTGGGCAACCGCGAACCGAACGTGCAGATCTGGAGCGTCGACCGCCGCGGCGACCGCTCGCTGACCTTGCGCCACCAGCAACACAACCGCAAACCGCTGGGCGACTCGACCGATGAAGTGCTCAAGCACCTGCACCGCCTGTGGGGCTTCGACATCCATCTGGAGACCGTACAGGGCGAGCAGGTAATGAAGACCCACCACATGCCACCACGCGGCGAACACGGCGAAAACGGCGACTACGGCCGCATGGACCTGGCTGTCATCCACCACCTCTAGTGCCACGCCACGACTGCCGACAGGGTATCCTGTCGGCAGTTATGGAGAGTTGCACATGCACATCTACAAAGTCGGCGGCGCCGTGCGCGACCGCTTGCTCGGCCGCCCTGTCAGCGATATCGACTGGCTGGTGGTCGGCGCCACGGTCGAGGAAATGCACGCCAAGGGCTTTCGACCGGTCGGCGCTGATTTCCCGGTGTTCCTGCACCCGAAAACCGGCGAGGAATACGCCTTGGCGCGCACCGAACGCAAGAGCGGGCGTGGCTATGGCGGGTTCACCTTCCACGCCAGCCCCGATGTAACCCTGGAAGAGGACTTGATCCGCCGTGACCTGACCATCAATGCGATGGCCGAGGACGAGGCGGGTACGGTGTACGACCCTTATCATGGCCAGGACGATCTAGATCAGCGCCTTTTACGCCATGTTTCCCCGGCATTCGCCGAAGATCCCTTGCGCGTGCTGCGCGTAGCGCGCTTTGCTGCCCGTTATGCACCGCTGGGTTTCCGGGTTGCCGATGAGACACTTGAGCTGATGCGCCAGATCAGCGCCTCTGGCGAATTGCAGGCGCTGACTGCCGAGCGCAGCTGGAAGGAAATCGAGCGAGCGCTGATGGAGGCGCAGCCGCAGGTGTTCTTCCAGGTGTTGCATGCTTGTGGCGCCCTGCAGCAGCTGTTGCCTGAGCTTGATGACGCTCCCCAGGCCCTGGCAGCGCTGGAACAGGCGGCATTGCACGAACAGCCCCTGCATGTACGCTGGGCCTGCTTGTTGCGGGCGCTGGCCCCAGCCGCGATCAAAGCCGTCAACCAGCGCCTCAAGGCGCCGCGAGAGTGCCAGGAGCTGGCGTTTCTGACGGGTGAGTGCCTGGCGCAAGGCAACCAGGCGCTGGAGCTGCCTGCCACGGCATTGCTGGAGTTGTTGCAGAAGTTCGATGTGTACCGGCGACCGCAGCGGTTCGAGGACTTCCTGATCGCTTGCGAGATGACCGCGCTGGGCGAGGGCAAATCGGGTTATCCACAGGCCGATTACCTGCGCGGGGCAGCGGCGGCGGCGCGGGCGGTGGATGTGAAGCCGTTGGTGCAGGCAGGGCTGACTGGCCAGGCCTTGGGCGAAGCGCTCAAAGGTGAGCGGCTGAAAGCCCTCGAGGCTTACAAGCTCGGTTGAGCATACCGGCCCCTTCGCGGCTAAAGCCGCTCCCACAGGGATCGCACAACATTTGGCATCATGCGATCCCTGTGGGAGCGGCTTTAGCCGCGAAAGGGCCGGGACAGGCTTATGCCGGAGTCAGCTGCAACCCACGCCACTCAAAGGCAACCGGCGCCAACACCTGATCGATCCGCGCCTCCTGCCACAACTGCGCCATCGTCTTGCCTACCCCCGGATGCACCAGCTCCGGCGCCAGCAGCGACAGCGGCCACAGGACGAAGGCATTCTTCAGGATCTCGGCCCGAGGCAACACCAGCCCATCGAACGTGCCGTGCAAATCGTCATACATCAGCACGTCGATATCCAGCGGCAGCCCTTTGCGGTCCGGCGCATAGCGGCCGTTGTCGGCCTCGATGAACTTCAGCCGGCGGTCCAGTTCGATCAACGGCAACGCAGTCTGCCCGGTCACCACGAAGTTGATGAACGGCCCGCTCTTGATCCCCACCGCCTGGCTTTCGAACGCCGGCGAACAGCGTATATCGGTCAGGATGCCGGCCAACGCATCGAGCCCGGCGCACAAGTGCGCCTCGCGCTCGATGTTGCTGCCAAGGCCAAGGTAAACCGTGCTCAGAGACATCCGCGCTCGATCTCCACGCCAACACCACCACGGGCCGCAGGCACCGCACCCGGCTTGGTCAGTTTCAACCGCACCCACGGGATGTGGAACTCTTCCATCAATGCCGCCACCAGGCGCTCGGCGAAGGTTTCCACCAACTCGAAACGGGCCTGTTCGGCAAACGCCTGGATGCGCGCCGACACGCTGGCATAGTCCAGGGCCAGGTTCAGGTCGTCACCGGCCGCTGCCGGGCGGTTGTCCCAGGCAAAGCTCAGGTCCAGGCGCAAGCACTGGCGAATATCCCGCTCCCAGTCATAGGCACCGATGACGGTATCGACTTCCAGGCCTTCGATGAACACTCTGTCCAAGCACTTCTCTCCACAGCACGACAAGGGCGACTGGCGCCGTTAGAATCAGGGCGTCCTCGCCCGGAATAGTTAGCATGTTTTGGTTACTGGCGTTGCTCGCCTACCTGCTCGGCTCGCTGTCCTTCGCCATCGTCCTCAGCCGCCTCACGGGCAGCCCGGACCCGCGTTCCAGCGGCTCAGGCAATGCCGGCGCCACCAACATGCTACGCCTGGCAGGCCGCAAACTGGCGATCCTGACCCTGCTTGGCGACCTGTGCAAGGGCCTGTTGCCAGTATTGCTCGCCCGCCTTGCCGGGCTGGACCTGCACGCACAGGCCTGGGTCGGCGTGTGCGCGGTGCTGGGCCACCTGTTCCCGCTGTACTTCCGCTTCCAGGGCGGCAAGGGCGTGGCGACCGCCGCCGGCATGCTCATGGCCCTTTACTTCCCGGCCGCACTGCTGGCCATCGGCGCCTGGCTGCTGACCTTCTACCTTACCCGCACCAGCTCGCTGGCGGCGCTGATCGCCACACCACTGACCTTGCCATTGCTGGCCTGGCGCGAGCCCGAGGCCCTGCTGCCAATCACCGTGCTGACGGCGATGATCGTGTGGCGCCACCGCAGCAACCTGCGCGACCTGTTTGCCGGGCGCGAACGGCACTTCTGACGCTTAAACCGGCGGCAGCTGCTCCATCGGCCAGCGTGCCTGCACGCTGATTGCCAGGTCCTGCTGCTGCCCGGCCAACAACCGCTGGCAGCCAGCGTAGGCGATCATCGCGCCGTTGTCGGTGCAGAACTGCGGGCGCGCGTAGTACACGTTGCCCTTGATGCTGCCGAGCATGTCCTCGAGGGACGCGCGCAGGGCCTTGTTGGCGCTGACACCACCGGCAATCACCAGGCGCTTGAGGCCGGTCTGCTTGAGCGCCCGCTTGCACTTGATGGTCAAAGTTTCCACCACCGCCTGCTGGAATGCCAGGGACAGGTCGCAACGGGTTTGCTCACTGTCGTCGCCGGCATCGCGGCACTGCTGCCAGGTGTTCAGGGCAAAGGTTTTCAGGCCGCTGAAGCTGAACTCCAGGCCCGGGCGGTCGGTCATCGGCCGCGGGAACACGAAGCGGCCAGGCACGCCGCGCTCGGCCAGGCGGGCGATTTCCGGGCCACCGGGGTAGTTCAGGCCGATCAGCTTGGCCGTCTTGTCGAACGCTTCGCCGGCGGCGTCGTCCAGGCTCTCGCCCAGCAGCTCGTATTGGCCGATGCCATCGACCCGCACCAGCTGGGTATGGCCACCGGAAACCAACAAAGCGACGAACGGAAACTGCGGCGGGTTTTCTTCCAGCATGGGCGCCAGCAGGTGGCCCTCCATGTGGTGCACGCCAATCGCCGGGATGTCCCAGGCAAAGGCCAGCGCCTGGGCGCAGGAGGCCCCCACCAGCAATGCACCGACCAGGCCCGGGCCCGCGGTGTAGGCGATGGCGTCGATCTCGGTGGCGACGCAGCCGGCCTCGTCCAGCACCTGGCGGATGAGCGGCAGCATGCGCTTGACGTGGTCACGCGAGGCAAGCTCTGGCACCACACCGCCGAACACGCGGTGCAGGTCGATCTGGCTGAACAGCGCGTCGGCCAACAAACCGCGCTCGCTGTCGTATAATGCGACGCCAGTTTCGTCGCAGGATGTTTCCAATCCCAGTACTAGCATGGGTTCGTCCCTTGTGGGGGCTGAATTCGAAGCCGCGCATGATAGTCCCCGTGTCGGATGCCGACCAGCGGTTTTCGATCAGAGGCTTTGCATTCCGGCTTGCTAAGGGTTAACATCCGCAACCCTTGAAAACCGACGTTCTCCAGCACACCTTTGTTTTGCCAGGAGCACGTCTACCCCGGTAATGAATTAAGGTAGCCCTGGATGCCAGCCGTCAAAGTTAAAGAGAACGAACCCTTCGACGTAGCTCTGCGTCGTTTCAAGCGCTCCTGCGAAAAAGCCGGTGTACTGGCTGAAGTTCGTAGCCGCGAGTTTTACGAGAAGCCGACCGCCGAGCGTAAGCGCAAAGCAGCTGCTGCTGTTAAGCGTCACGCCAAGAAAGTTCAGCGCGAACAGCGCCGCGCCGTTCGTCTGTACTAATACAGACGTTCTACGCAAAGCTTCTGCCTGCCCGGCTAACCGCCGGGCGATGGCAGTGGTCGCTTCAAACTTGAGCAGCTAGCTCAAGGCCCTGCACAAGCTTCATGCGAACTGCACATGGGCAACCTGCCTGAAACGTCAGAGCTGGTCCTCCTTGTTGTATGACCAGACGTGCACGTCCGACTGACGGGCCCTCAGGGGCTGGCGACGAGCACACATTCCCTCGCACTTCCCCAAGCGGCACTCGCCCCATTCGGCGCGTGAGCGATTAGACTTGCCAGTTGCCAGATGACGAGACTGCCATGGCCGGGCTGATTCCCCAGAGTTTCATTGACGACCTTATCAACCGCCTCGACATCGTCGACGTGGTGAGTTCGCGCGTCCAGCTGAAAAAAACCGGCAAGAACTACTCCGCCTGCTGCCCGTTCCACAAGGAAAAGACCCCTTCCTTCACGGTCAGCCCCGACAAGCAGTTCTACTACTGCTTCGGCTGCGGTGCCGGCGGCAACGCCCTGGGCTTCGTCATGGACCACGACAACCTGGACTTCCCCCAGGCCGTCGAGGAGTTGGCCCGCGCCGCCGGCATGGAAGTGCCCCGCGAGCAAGGCCGCCGCGACCACAAGCCGCGCCAGCCAACCGATTCGCCGCTGTACCCGCTACTGGACGCCGCCTCGGAGTTCTACCGCCAGGCCCTGCGCAGCCACCCGACCCGCAAAGCGGCGGTGGAGTACCTCAAGGGCCGCGGCCTGTCCGGGGAAATCGCCCGCGACTTCGGCCTGGGCTTCGCGCCGCCAGGCTGGGACAACCTGCTCAAGCACCTGGGTGCCGACACCCTGCAGCAAAAGGTGATGATCGATGCCGGCCTGCTGATCGAGAACGCCGAAAGCGGCAAGCGCTACGACCGTTTCCGCGACCGGGTGATGTTCCCGATCCGCGACAGCCGCGGACGCATCATCGCCTTCGGTGGCCGGGTGCTCGGCGACGACAAGCCCAAGTACCTGAACTCCCCGGAAACCCCGGTATTCCACAAGGGCCAGGAACTGTACGGCCTGTACGAGGCGCGCAAGCACAACCGCAACCTCGACGAAATCATCGTCGTCGAAGGCTACATGGACGTCATCGCCCTGGCCCAGCAAGGCCTGCGCAACGCCGTGGCCACCCTTGGCACAGCCACCAGCGAAGAGCACCTCAAGCGCCTGTTCCGCGTGGTACCCAGCGTGCTGTTCTGCTTCGACGGCGACCAGGCCGGGCGCAAGGCGGCCTGGCGCGCCCTGGAATCGACCCTGTCGAACCTGCAGGACGGGCGCCGCGCGCGCTTCCTGTTCCTGCCCGAAGGCGAAGACCCGGACAGCCTGGTGCGCGCCGAAGGCACCGATGCCTTCATGGCCCGCATCAACCAGCACGCCCAGCCGCTGGCCGATTACTTCTTCGAGCAACTGAGCGTCGAAGCCGACCCGCGCTCGCTGGAAGGCAAGGCGCACATGGCGACCCTGGCCGCACCGCTGATCGAAAAGATCCCCGGCGCCAACCTGCGCCAACTGATGCGCAACCGCCTGAAGGAAATCACCGGCCTCGACCCGCAGCAGGTCGAGCAACTGACGCAACACGCCCCGGCCTCCAGCAGCGTGCCGGACTACGACCCTGGCTACGACTACGACGCCATGGCCAGCTACACCCCCGACTACGGCGACTTGCCGCAGCACGACTACGCCCCCGTTCATCAGGAACAGGAGTGGAAGCCGAACAAGGGCGCTGGCAAGAAGCAGTGGAGCGACAAGCCCTGGGACAAGAACCGCAAGGGTGGCAAGCCCTGGCAGCAACGTGACGAAGCGCCACCCCGCGTGCCGGCCCCGGTCGAGCCGCCCACCCTGGCCGCCCTGCGCACCCTGCTGCACCACCCGCTGCTGGCCGGCAAGGTGGAAGATGCCAGCCACTTCGCCGACGAAGAGCACCTGTACAGCCAGCTGCTGGTAGCACTGATCGAAGCCGCGCAGAAAAATCCTGGGCTAAGCTCAATGCAGTTGATCGCGCGTTGGCACGGCACCGAACAGGGGCGCCTGCTGCGAGCCCTGGCGGAAAAGGAATGGCTGATCGTGGCCGACAACCTTGAACAACAGTTTTTCGACACTATAACTAGCTTGTCCGCCCGCCAACGCGAGCGCAGCCTGGAACAACTGCTCAGGAAATCACGTCAAAGCGAATTGACCAGCGAGGAAAAAACCCAGCTCCTCGCCCTGCTGAGCCGGAATGTTCCCGCACAAACGCCGACCTCATCTGGCGCGTGAGGCCCATGCTCGGGTATAATCCTCGGCTTGTTTTTTGCCCGCCAAGACCTTCAGTGGATAGGGTGTTATGTCCGGAAAAGCGCAACAGCAGTCTCGTATCAAAGAGTTGATCACCCGCGGTCGTGAGCAGGGCTACCTGACTTACGCGGAGGTCAACGACCACCTGCCTGAGGATATTTCAGATCCGGAACAGGTGGAAGACATCATCCGCATGATCAACGACATGGGGATCAACGTATTCGAGAGTGCTCCGGATGCGGATGCCCTTCTGTTGGCGGAAGCCGACACCGACGAAGCCGCGGCCGAAGAAGCCGCTGCTGCGTTGGCGGCAGTTGAAACCGATATCGGCCGCACGACCGACCCGGTGCGCATGTACATGCGCGAAATGGGTACCGTCGAGCTGCTGACCCGCGAAGGCGAAATCGAAATCGCCAAGCGTATCGAGGAAGGCATCCGTGAAGTCATGGGCGCCATCGCCCACTTCCCGGGCACTGTCGACTACATTCTCGGCGAATATGACCGTGTCACCACCGAAGGTGGCCGTCTGTCGGACGTTCTCAGCGGTTACATCGACCCTGACGACAATATCGCCGCGCCGACCGAAGAAGTGCCGATCCCGGGCACCAAGGCCGCCGCCGCGAAGGAAGAGTCCGACGACGACGAGGAAGAGTCCGAAAGCGGTGACGACGAGGAAGAGGCCGAGAGCGGCCCGGACCCGGAAGTCGCCCGCCAGCGCTTCGGTGCGGTCAACGACCAGCTGCAGGCCACCAACAAGGTCCTGAAGAAGAACGGTCGCACCCACAAGGACAGCGTCGAGGCCCTGCAGGCCCTGGCCGACCTGTTCATGCCGATCAAGCTGGTACCCAAGCAGTTCGAGGTACTGGTAGAGCGTGTTCGTGACTCCCTGAACCGTCTGCGCCAGCAGGAACGCGCCATCATGCAGCTGTGCGTGCGTGACGCCCGCATGCCGCGTGCCGACTTCCTGCGCATGTTCCCGAGCAACGAAACCGACCAGACCTGGAGCGGTGACCTGGCCAAGCGCAACACCAAGTGGGCTGCCGCCCTGGGTGAAAAGGACGCTGCCATCGTCGCTTGCCAGCAGAAGCTGATCGACCTTGAGACCGAAACCGGCCTGACCGTTGCCGAGATCAAGGAAATCAACCGTCGCATGTCGATCGGTGAAGCCAAGGCCCGCCGCGCCAAGAAAGAAATGGTCGAGGCGAACCTGCGTCTGGTGATCTCCATCGCCAAGAAGTACACCAACCGTGGCCTGCAGTTCCTCGACCTGATTCAGGAAGGCAACATCGGCTTGATGAAAGCGGTGGACAAGTTCGAATACCGTCGCGGCTACAAGTTCTCGACCTACGCTACCTGGTGGATTCGCCAGGCGATCACCCGTTCGATCGCCGACCAGGCGCGCACCATCCGTATTCCGGTGCACATGATCGAGACGATCAACAAGCTCAACCGTATTTCCCGCCAGATGCTGCAGGAAATGGGTCGCGAACCGACCCCGGAAGAGCTGGGCGAGCGCATGGAAATGCCTGAGGACAAGATCCGCAAGGTACTGAAGATCGCCAAAGAGCCGATCTCCATGGAAACCCCGATCGGTGACGACGAAGATTCGCACCTGGGCGACTTCATCGAGGACTCGACCATGCAGTCCCCGATCGACGTGGCCACGGTCGAAAGCCTCAAGGAAGCAACCCGTGACGTGCTCTCGGGCCTGACCGCACGCGAAGCCAAGGTGCTGCGCATGCGTTTCGGTATCGACATGAACACCGACCACACCCTCGAAGAGGTAGGCAAGCAGTTCGACGTGACCCGTGAGCGGATCCGTCAGATCGAAGCGAAGGCGTTGCGCAAACTGCGCCACCCGACTCGCAGCGAGCATCTGCGCTCCTTCCTCGACGAGTGATGACAAAACCCCGGCCCAGGCCGGGGTTTTTCTTTTCCGCCCCTTCCACTGCCTGTTCTGGCCTCATCGCCTCCCCCTGCCGGCCGCAACCACACAAAGCCCGCCATCCATCGCACACCGGCAGCAATGCCCGTCTACACTCGACTTCAGACCCCCTGAATGCGAGGCCGCTATGCACCCGATGCCGGCCATTCTGTTGCTGCTCCTGATTTTGTGGAACACAACGGCCGGCGCCCTTACCCTGACAGACGAGGAGAAAGCCTGGTTGGCTGCCCATCCGCAGCTGAGCCTGGGTGTAGACGCCTCTTGGCCACCGTTCGAGTTTCGCGACCAGGAGGGCCGGTACCAGGGATTGGCCGCCGATTACATCGCCACGATCCAGCAACGCCTGGGGGTGACGCTCAAACCGGTCGAACCCAGCAGCTGGACCGAGGTACTGGCGCAAGCCCGCGAAAGCCGCATCGACCTGCTGCCCGGCATCATGTCCACCCCCGAACGCCAAGGCTACCTGGCCTTCACCCGGCCGTACCTCGACTTCCCCATCGTCATCCTCGCCCACAAAGGCGGCGCACAGCCGCGCAACCTGAAAGACCTGTACGGCCTGAAGATTGCCGTGGTCGAAAACTACGCTCCGCACGAACTGCTGCGCACCCACCACCCGGACCTCAACCTGGTGGCCCTGCCCAACGTCAGCTCCACCCTGCAGGCCCTGGCCACCGACGAAGTGGACGCGGTGGTCGGTGACCTCGCTTCAAGCATCTGGAGCCTGCGCCAGCTAAAGCTCGACGGCCTCTACGTCAGCGGCGAAACGCCCTACCGCTACCAACTGGCCATGGCCGCCCCGCGCGACAACAAGGTACTGGTCGGCATTCTCGACAAAGTGATGGCCGACATGAGCAGTGGCGAAGTCAGCCAGATCCAGCAACGCTGGGTGGGCTATGTGGTCGACCAACGGATGTTCTGGTCCGACCTGCTGGTGTATGGCCTGCCCGCGGTGCTGGTATTGATGGCCGTGCTGGCAGTGGTCATCCGCATCAACCGCCGACTCAGTTCGGAAATTTCTCGGCGCATCGCCCTGGAACAGGAGCTGCGCAGCAGCGAGTACCACTATCGCAGCCTGGTCGAGAGCCTGTCCGCCATCGCCTGGGAGGCCGACGCCAACGACTTCACCTACAGCTACGTCTCGCCCCACGCCGAAGGCCTGCTCGGCTACCCATTGGCCGACTGGCTCAAGCCCGGCTTCTGGCGCAGCATCCTGCACCCGGAGGATGCCCTCTGGGCCCAGGCCTACTGCGACAGCGAAACTGCCGCCGGGCGCGACCACAGCCTCGACTACCGGGTGATCCGGGCCGATGGCCAGCCATTGTGGGTGCGCAACATCGTCAGCATGATCGAGCATGGCCACCAGCCAGTGATGCGCGGGCTGATGATCGACATCAGCGAGACCAAGCGCACCGAGGACGCCCTGCGCCTGTCCGAGCAGAAGTTCGCCTCGGTGTTCCAGCAGTGCCCCGACATCCTGCTGATCGCCCGCCACAGCGACGGCTGCCTGCTGGAGGTGAACGAAGCCTTCGAAGAGCAGATCGGCCTCTCCCCGGGCCAGGTCATCGGCCGCACTGCCACCGATCTCAACCTGTGGGGCGTCGAAGGCACCGGCCCGCGGCTGCTCGAACGCCTGCATCAGGGCGGTATCCGCAACCTGGAAATGAGCTTCCGCCGCAGCAACGGCCAGCTGTTCACCGGCCTGACCTCGGCCGAAACCTTCGAGCTCGACGGCAACCTCGCATTGGTGGTGGCGGTACGCGACATCAGCCAGCTCAAGGAAACCCAGGAGCAGCTGCAAACCTCGGAAGAGAAATTCGCCAAGGCCTTCCACGCCTCGCCCGACGGCCTGTTGCTGTCGCGCCAGAGCGACGGCTTGCTGCTCGAAGTGAACGAGGGCTTCTGCCGCCTCACCGGCTATGACCTCAGCCCGACCCTTGACCAGACCTCGCTGGACCTGGGCATCTGGGTCGACCTCAACGAACGCAAGCGCCTGGTCGAACAGCTCAACCGCGATGGCTTCGTGCGCGACTTCACGTGCCACTTGCGCCGCAGCGATGGGCAGATTCGCCTCTGCGAGCTCTCTGCACGGCCGCTGCCAATTGCTGGCGAAGACTGCATGCTGACCATCGCCCGCGACATCACCGAACGCCACCTTATGCAGGAAAAGCTGCAGCTGGCCGCCACCGTGTTCGAGAACACCGCCGAAGGCGTGCTGATCACCGACATCGACCAGCGCATCAGTGCCGTCAACCGCGCCTTCAGCGAAATCACCGGCTACAGCGAGATCGAAGCCCTCGGCCAGACCCCACGCCTGCTCGCCTCCGGCCAGCACGACAGCGCGTTCTATGTCGCCATGTGGCATCAGCTGACCGATGAAGGCCACTGGCAAGGTGAAATCTACAACAAGCGCAAGAATGGCGAGCTGTACCCCGGCTGGCTGACCATCAGCGCCGTGCGCAACAGCGAGCGCGAAATTACCCACTTCGTCGCCGTGTTTGCCGACATCTCCAGCCTCAAGCACGCCCAGGCCAAGCTCGACTACCAGGCCCACCATGACCCACTGACCGGCCTGCCCAATCGCGCCCTGTTCGAGAACCGCCTGCAGGCTGCGCTCACCTGCTCACAGGTGTCCAACCGCAAGGGCGCGGTACTGTTCCTGGACCTTGACCGTTTCAAGCACATCAACGACAGCCTCGGTCACCCGGTCGGCGACCTGCTGCTCAAGGGCATCGCCCAGCGCCTGAAGGAGCAGGTGCGCGACGTCGACACCGTGGCCCGCCTGGGCGGCGACGAGTTCATCATCCTGTTGCCCGGCCTGCACAAACCCAGTGACGCCAGTACCATCGCCAACAAGCTGCTGGCCTGCTTCAACGCACCGTTCCAGGCCGGCGAGCACGAGTTCTTCACCAGCGCCAGCATCGGCATCAGCCTTTATCCACAAGACGGCACCGACGTTGCCACACTGATTCGCAACGCCGACGCCGCCATGTACCGCTCCAAGGCCAAGGGCCGCAACCGCGTCGAAGCCTACACCCTCGACCTCACCACTCAGGCCAGCGAACGCATTGCCCTGGAGCACGAACTGCGCCGCGCCATCGAACGCAACGAACTGAGCCTGTGCTTCCAGCCCAAGCTCAGCCTCAAGACCCAGAGCCTGGTCGGCGCCGAAGCGCTGATCCGCTGGAGCCACCCGACCTTTGGTGAGGTTCCGCCCGAGCACTTCATCCACTTGGCGGAAGAGAACGGCACCATCCTCCAGGTCGGCGACTGGGTACTGGAGCAGGCCTGCCGGCAGATGCAGGCCTGGAAGAAGCACTACCAACCCTTCGGCCCGCTGTCGATCAACCTCGCCGGCGCCCAGCTGCGTCACCCGCACCTGGCCCGGCGCATCGAACAGCTGCTGAAGCAATACCAACTCAAGGCCGGCGACCTGCAGCTGGAAATCACCGAAAACTTCATCATGAGCCAGGCAGAAGAAGCCCTGGCCGTGCTGTACCAACTGAAGAAACTGGGCGTGCAGTTGGCCATCGATGACTTCGGCACCGGTTATTCATCCCTGAGCTACCTCAAGCGCCTGCCGCTGGACATTCTCAAGATCGACAAGTCGTTCATCCGCGGCCTGCCCGACGACCCCCACGACGCCGCCATCGCCCGCGCGATCATCGCCCTGGGCCGCAGCATGCAGCTGACTATCATTGCCGAGGGCGTGGAAAACCAGGCCCAGCAACGGTTCCTGGCGGCTGAAGGCTGCGAGCAGATCCAGGGCTACATCGTCAGCCTGCCCCTGCCCCCGGACGAGTTCGCGGCGACGTTTCTTCGCATAGCACTATCGGATCTTTCAGATGGCACAGGTGCGAAACCCTCGTTATAATCCGGCCACTTACTGAGGGCCTATAGCTCAGTCGGTTAGAGCAGAGGACTCATAATCCTTTGGTCCACGGTTCGAGTCCGTGTGGGCCCACCAGATAACTCAAAGGCCTACGTTGCAGAACGTAGGCCTTTGTCATTTCAGGGTCAGCAGTCGTCATGTTCTCCTGACTCGGGCAACTCCTCTTGCTGGGCTATCCAGCTGTGTATGTACTGAAGAACCCGTGTCGCACCTTCGGCAGTTTCCACCAGCTCTATCGGCCGCTCACCACAGAGGAACTGATTGGGCTGCTCCATCCACTTGAACGCTGCCGCCCTGCTTCCGCGTACAGGAATGGCCAAGTCCAGAATTTCCTGTAGCAGTTCAGGTTGCCCATACCAGGACTCCGGCTTGATGGTTGGTTTCCTCCCTGGAATCACTCTCGGTAGCTGACAGGCCGCAAGCTCGCCTGAATTGATGTGCTCTCGCTTCCAGTGCGCAAACTTGATGAGGTCGGTATTCGCCGAGCGGTTCTGCCCCGACGTCGGCACAACCACGCCAATCCGCACATCTGTGTGAGCACGAATCATCTCAAGTGCAGGCGCGATATCAGTATCGTTGGTAACGATGACGGCATGGTCAATCTGCCCCGTGATCGAATCATGGTAAGCCTGGAGGGCCAGATTCACGTCGCTCTGTTTCTCCTCCACCTTCCAGGCCTGGATTTCCTGGCACTCACGCGGAGCCTTGTCCGGGTCTTCAGGGTCGACGATCTTCACCTTCATTTTATTGACGGCGTAATAACCTTCGATGAGCTCTATTCGACCGTCATGCAGCTTGCGCAAAGCGGTGTGGTAGCGAGCTTGTGACGATACCGAATCGCCAGCACGGGCGACCGACTCGATGATCTTTGCCGTGAAATATTTGATCGAGGGGGATTCCAGGAGCCGCGATGCCCTGATCTGGCCATGGCTGTCCGTGACCAGTACAGAAGGCAAGATGTGCTTTTCAAAGAGAGGCAACAGGTCGAGCCACTTGTACGGAGTGCCGCGCAAGCAGCCGTAGTAGAAGTTGTAGCCGTCGATATAGATACGAGTGCGCAGAGGCTCAGAATCAAGCTTTCTCTGCATCTTTTGCACTCCAGAAACGAAAAAACCGGCTTAAGCCGGCTTTTTCCCCCTCCAACCAGATGGTCATGCCACGCCGGTCGTGAGGGTTAGTTGTTGTCGGCAGTATTGCGCAATGAGGGAGCTGATGCAAGGTGGTAGGCTGGCATCCTCGTCCTCCGAAACACAACGTTCGTGAGAGCCATTCTCTGCTCAGCCATGGCTATCCAGACAGCGATAAATCGTTAGATTTTGTGAGCCCCTATTCCACCCTGGACCGCACCTTGACCTGCCGCACCAATCGAGCAGTTCTGCCATTGCGCCCGATGCTTACATGCCGGCGCGGCAGCTGTAGGAGCGGCCAGCTGTGACTGCCCTTGCCCTGGCCAGCACTGGCTGGCTAGGCTAGCGGGCCAACCGTAGAGACTCGCCATGTCGGATTCCCGCTCCATCACGCTGGATGAAATCGATCGCCAGCTGATCGCCCTGCTGCAGATCAACGCCCGCGAAAGCGTCGCCACCCTCGCCCGCCAGTTGGGCATCGCCCGTACCACCGTCAACTCGCGCCTGGAGCGGCTGGAGAAGAACAAGGTCATCTCCGGCTATGGCGTACGCCTGGGCCAGCGGGTGATGGGGGGTGGTCTGCAGGCGTATGTGGGGATCAAGGTGCAGCCACGCTCGGGCAAGGAGGTGGTGCGGCGCCTGAGTGCAATGGGCCAGGTGCAGCAGCTGTGCGCAGTGAGCGGCGAGTTCGACTATGTGGCCTGGCTACGTACGGATTCGCCCGAGCAACTGGACCAGTTGCTCGACCAGATCGGCAGCGTCGACGGGGTGGAGAAGACCACCACGTCGATCATTCTCAGCAGCAAGGTGGACCGCGGGCAGCCGCTCTGAACTCGGCTGGCGGTCAGGCTTCCTGGCCGTCGAGCAGGCCTTCCAGAATTGCCGAAAGGCTTTCGGCGGAATGCTGCATCGACCAGACGATGTCACGGCTGCGCTCGGGGGCGTGATGCTGGGCGTAGTCGGTGGCGATCTGATTGAGGCCACGGGCCAGCAGGCAGGCGTGGACCAGAGCGTCTGCGGCGTCGATGCCGGAGCGTATGGCGAATAACGGCGGGTGGCTGGCTTCGCAGTTGCAGAAGGGTTTTTCTGCGGTGGGTTTCAGTTTTTCGGGTTGGTCAGAATCTGTCTTCTTCATGATGCAATTTCCAAATTGAGTCTTGAGGAAACCGCCTACCAACTCCTTCTCACGGGAAATAGGTGGCAGCCATGCACGGGGTGAGAACCGGCCAACTTGGAAATCCGGCCAGGCGAAAGCCTGCCCGCGCACGGCTGCCATGACATAAGCCTTGGTGCGAAGTTGGAGGATGGGTTCTCACACCCAGTCACCCGAACAGCGGCGACCCAGTGAAGTTAACGATGAGGCGTTTCCCACGCAGCCAGACCGAGGCGATAGCGAGCGTAGGGTAATTCTTTAATTCATGGCATGGGTGTAGGAACTGTCTGATCACATCCTGTGGGAGCGGGCGTGCCCGCGAACACGGGCGCAGCCCGTGCCATACACCGCGGGGGCTTCTTCGCGGGCTCGCCCGCTCCCACAGGGGGCCGATGCTGTGCTTGAGATTGGTAGGCCTCCTGCTCGTCATAAAGCTATCTTGTTCATGCATTTCGACGACACAAGCTACATTCAGACAACAATCTGCACCTTAATAACGAACACCCCACTCCCTAAAATGGCCACCAGGCATCTCCTATACTCAGGCTCCGCCCGCTGCGCAGCCTCTCTGGCAAGGTCACTCCATGAACAAGAAAAACCGCCACCCCGCCGACGGCAAAAAACCCGTCACCATCTTCGGCCCGGACTTCCCCTTCGCCTTCGACGACTGGCTGGAACACCCCGCAGGCCTGGGCAGCATCCCGCCCGAGCGCCATGGTGAGGAAGTGGCCATCGTGGGCGCCGGTATCGCCGGCCTGGTGGCGGCCTACGAGCTGATGAAGCTGGGCCTCAAGCCGGTGGTGTACGAAGCCTCCAAGCTGGGTGGCCGGCTGCGCTCGCAAGCCTTCAACGGCACCGACGGGATCATCGCCGAACTGGGTGGCATGCGCTTCCCGGTGTCGTCCACTGCCTTCTACCACTACGTGGACAAGCTGGGCCTGGAGACCAAGCCGTTCCCCAACCCGCTGACCCCGGCCTCGGGCAGCACGGTGATCGACCTGGAAGGCCAGACCTACTACGCCGAAAAACCCACCGACCTGCCCAAGCTGTTCCACGAAGTGGCCGATGCCTGGGCCGACGCGCTGGAAAGCGGCGCCCAGTTCGCCGACATTCAGCAGGCCATCCGCGACCGTGACGTACCGCGCCTGAAAGCGCTGTGGAACAAGCTGGTACCGCTGTGGGACGACCGCACCTTCTACGACTTCGTCGCCACCTCGCGCTCGTTCGCCAAGCTGAGCTTCCAGCACCGCGAAGTGTTCGGCCAGGTCGGCTTCGGCACCGGCGGCTGGGACTCGGACTTCCCCAACTCGATGCTGGAAATCTTCCGCGTGGTGATGACCAACTGCGATGACCACCAGCACCTGGTGGTCGGCGGTGTGGAGCAGGTACCGCAAGGCATCTGGCGCCATGTACCGGAGCGCTGCGTGCATTGGCCGGAAGGCACCAGCCTGAGCGCACTGCATGGCGGTGCGCCGCGCACCGGGGTCAAGCGCATCGCCCGCGCCGCCGATGGCCGCCTGGCAGTCACCGACAACTGGGGTGACACCCGTCACTACAGCGCCGTGCTCGCCACCTGCCAGACCTGGCTGCTGACCACCCAGATCGACTGTGAGGAATCGCTGTTCTCGCAAAAGATGTGGATGGCCCTGGACCGCACCCGCTACATGCAGTCGTCGAAGACCTTCGTCATGGTCGACCGCCCGTTCTGGAAGGACAAGGACCCGGAAACCGGCCGCGATCTGATGAGCATGACCCTCACCGATCGTCTCACCCGCGGCACCTACCTGTTCGACAACGGCAACGACAAGCCGGGGGTGATCTGCCTGTCGTACTCGTGGATGAGCGACGCGCTGAAAATGCTGCCGCACCCGGTGGAAAAACGCGTGCAGCTGGCCCTGGACGCACTGAAGAAGATCTACCCGAAGACCGACATCGCCGGCCACATCATCGGCGACCCGATCACTGTTTCCTGGGAAGCCGACCCGCACTTCCTCGGCGCCTTCAAGGGCGCGCTGCCGGGCCACTACCGCTACAACCAGCGCATGTACGCGCACTTCATGCAGCAGGACATGCCTGCCGAGCAGCGCGGCATGTTCATCGCCGGTGACGACGTGTCGTGGACGCCGGCCTGGGTGGAAGGCGCGGTACAGACATCGCTGAATGCGGTGTGGGGTATCATGAATCACTTCGGTGGTCGCACCCACCCGGACAACCCCGGCCCAGGCGACGTGTTCGACGAAATCGGCCCGATCGCCCTGCCGGACTGAGACAAGGAGGCAACATGCGCATCGCTCTGTTCCAGGGCGCTCCAAAGCCACTGGACGTGCCCGGCAACCTGCAACGGTTGCGCCACCAGGCGCAACTGGCAGCCGAACGCGGCGCCCGCTTGCTGGTATGCCCGGAGATGTTCCTGACCGGCTACAACATCGGCCTGGCCCAGGTCGAGCGCCTGGCCGAGGCCGACGATGGCCCGGCGGCCATGGAGGTGGTGGAGATCGCCCAGGCGCACCGCATCGCCATCGTCTACGGCTACCCGGAGCGCGGCGATGATGGCGCGATCTACAACAGTGTGCAGCTGATCGATGCGCACGGCCGCAGCCTGAGCAACTATCGCAAGACCCACCTGTTCGGTGAACTGGACCGTTCGATGTTCAGTCCAGGTTCCGATCACTTCCCGGTGGTGGAGCTAGATGGCTGGAAGGTCGGCCTGCTGATCTGCTACGACATCGAGTTCCCGGAGAACGCCCGACGCCTGGCGCTGGACGGTGCCGAGCTGATCCTGGTGCCGACGGCGAACATGACCCCTTACGACTTCATCTGCCAGGTGACCGTAAGGGCGCGGGCGCAGGAGAACCAGTGCTACCTGGTGTATGCCAACTATTGTGGCTCGGAAGACGAGATCCAGTATTGCGGGCAGAGCAGCATCATCGGCCCGGACGGCAGCCTGCTGGCCATGGCCGGACGAGATGAGTGCCAGTTGCTGGCAGAGCTGGAGCATGAGCGGGTGGTGCAGGGGCGGGAGGCGTTTCCTTACCTCACCGATTTGCGCCAGGAGTTGCATCTGCGTAAGGGCTGATGGCCCTTTCGCGGGCACGCCCGCTCCCACAGGGTCTGCGCTGCCTTTCGTACCTGCGCCATACCTGTGGGAGCGGGCGTGCCCGCGAAGAGGCCGGGCCTGCAAACAAATGGGGTAGCATGGACAGCAGTTACCGGAGCCCCCATGCCTGACGCCACCCGCCACCTCACCCTCGCCAACGGCCTGCAGCTGACCCTGCGCCACGCCCCGCGCCTGAAGCGTTCGGCCGCCGCACTGCGGGTGCACGCAGGCAGTCACGACGCGCCAACCAAATGGCCCGGCCTGGCCCACTTCCTGGAGCACCTGTTCTTCCTCGGCACCCCGCGCTTCCCGCTGGACGACGGCCTGATGCGCTACGTGCAGGCCCTCGGCGGCCAGGTCAATGCCAGCACCCGCGAACGCACCACCGACTTTTTCTTCGAGGTCCCACCCAGCGCCCTGGCCGGGGGGTTGGAGCGCCTGTGCCAGATGTTGGCCGAGCCAGACCTGGGCATCGAGCGCCAACGCCGCGAACGCGAAGTCATCCATGCCGAGTTCATTGCCTGGTCGCGCAATCCGCAGGCCCAGCAACAGTTCGCCTTGCTGCAATCCGCAGCGCCCGGCCATCCGTTGAGCGCTTTTCATGCCGGTAACCGGCACACCCTGGCCTTGCAGGATCCCGCCTTCCAGCAAGCGCTCCATGGCTTTCACCAGCGCTTCTACCAAGGCGGCCAGGTCACCTTGAGCCTGTGCGGCCCACAATCGCTGGATGAACTGGAACTGCTGGGCCGGCAGCATGCCGAGCTGTTCGCAACGGGTAAACGGGTTCCACAAGCTCTGCCACCGCCATTGTCGGCGACCGAAACGCACCTGCTCTTCAGCCACGAAAACCTCCCGGCAGGAGCCGAGCAGGCCCTTGAGTTGCTGATCACCTGCCTCAGCGATAACCGCCCGGGCACCTGGCTGGATGCGCTTCGCCAACGTGGCTGGTTGCAAGGCTTCAAGGCCGAAGTGCTGTATGCCTTCGCCGGGCAGTTGCTGTGGCACATCGACCTGAAGCTCAGCGAAGACGCCAGCCCAGAGGAAGCCGATGCCCTGTTGCAAGGTTGGTTCGGCTTCATCCGCCAGGCCGTACCTGAGCAATTGAATGCCGAGTTCGCACTGCTGCAGCAAAGCCGCGAACGCAGCGCCAGCGCGCTTGAGCTGGCCCGCCGGGACAGCGCCGGCCAGCCGTTCGCCGGTCTGGATACACAAGGCTTGCAGGCCCTCCGTGCCCTGCTGGATGGCCTGCCGGGCCGCGAGCATGGGCATTGGCAACTGCCCACTGTCGACCCCTTGCTACTGGCGGATGTACCTGATGTCAGGAAGCAGCCGCTGCCAGCGGCACTGAAGGTCAGCGACCAGCTGCCTGGCGCCCGTCAGTACGCGGTGCTGTACCTGCGCTGGCATGTCCCTTCACCCTTGCGCCAGCGCCTGCATGCGCTGCTCGAACGCGCCTTGCACCCCCTGCAGGAGCGCTGCGAGCGCGTATCGGTGCAGCTGCAGTTCAGTGCCGCTGGCGAATACTGGCAGTTGCGCTGCGCCGGGCTGCCCGCAGCAGTCTTGCGCACTGTGGAACAGGCCTTGGTACTGATGCTCAAGCCCCCGGCAAGCAGCTGGCTGCCTTGTTCGGTGCAGCCACCGGCTCTGATCCCCATCCGCGCCCTGCTCAAGCAACTGCCCGACGCCGTGCTGGGCGCCACGCCTGCACCGGTTCCGGAATGCCCCCTGACACAGACGCAACTCGACAGCCTGTGGCAGCACACACGCTGGCACGGCCTGGCTGCAGGCTTCGACGATGACGCCCTCAACGCATTGGGCACTGCGTTGCAGCACTGCCCTGGCCAAGGCTCGGCGCCTGGCCCTCTGCCTACCTGGGCCAACCACCGTTGGCAACATGCCAAAGTATCCGGCAGTGAACATGCCCTGCTGCTGTTCTGCCCTTTGCCGGCGGAGATGGAAGCCGCTGGCCGCCTGCTCGCCCAATTGCTGCAAGGGCCGGTCTACCAACGACTGCGGGTAGAACTGCAACTCGGCTATGCGGTATTCAGTACCTTTCGTCAGGTCGAGGGTGTCGGTGGCCTGCTGTTCGGAGTCCAGTCGCCCCACGCCAGCCAGGCGCAGATACTCGACCACTTGCTCACCTTGCTACGCCAGGGCATTACCTTCGATCCAGGCGCTCGCCAGGCACTGGCCGGGCAATTCGATGAGCCGGCGATGGCCAACGACGCAGTCGCCGAATGGGCATGGCAGACATGCCTGGCTACACAACCTGGCGGGCTGGAAACGCTAGGCAGGGCTATCCTGACCACGCGGCAGGCGGACCTGGACCAGCTGCTGATCCACCTGCTCGATACCGGCTCCAGGTGGCTGTGCCTGGCCAACGCTGCCGCGCCAGATAGCTCCTGGATCACCTCAACCGAGTGATTATTACGCGAACTGCAAGGGCACTTTTCTAATAATTAACCTTTCGGTACACCTATTTCTTGTAAGATAGCGCAATCCCGAATCATGGGAACCTCCAGCCAATGGCGGTACCCTAGTATTAGCTGACAAACCCACCCCTCATCCGGAAGGAGTAATTCCATGTGGACCAAACCTGCATACACTGATCTGCGCATCGGCTTCGAAGTCACCATGTACTTCGCCAACCGCTAAGCCCGGCTTACGGTTCAACGCCTCGGCCTGCCGGGGCGTTTTCGTTTTTTCGCTACGGTTTCTGCAGAGAGAGTGGCCATGTACATCCAGGTTCTCGGTTCCGCCGCCGGCGGCGGGTTCCCCCAGTGGAACTGCAACTGCGTCAACTGCAAGGGCTTGCGTGACGGCACCTTGCGGGCCACGCCGCGCACCCAGTCCTCCATCGCCCTGTCCGACGATGGCGTGCACTGGGTGCTGTGCAATGCCTCGCCCGACATCCGCGCCCAACTCCAGGCCTTTGCCCCGATGCAGCCGGCCCGTGCCCTGCGCGACACCGGCATCAACGCCATCATCCTGCTGGACAGCCAGATCGACCACACCACCGGCCTGCTCAGCCTGCGCGAAGGCTGCCCGCACCAGGTGTGGTGCACCGACATGGTCCACCAGGACCTGACCACCGGCTTCCCGCTGTTCAACATGCTCAGCCACTGGAACGGCGGCCTGCAATGGAACCGCATCGAGCTGGAAGGCAGCTTCGTCATCGACGCCTGCCCCAACCTGCGCTTCACCCCGTTCCCCCTGCGCAGCGCCGCGCCGCCCTACTCGCCGCACCGCTTCGACCCGCACCCGGGCGACAACCTTGGCCTGCTGGTCGAGGACACCCGCACCGGCGGCAAGCTGTTCTACGCCCCGGGCCTGGGCCAGGTGGATGAGAAGCTGCTGACGATGATGCATGGCGCCGACTGCCTGTTGGTCGACGGTACCCTGTGGGAAGATGATGAAATGCAGCGCCGTGGCGTGGGTACCCGCACCGGTCGCGAGATGGGCCACCTGGCGCAGAACGGCCCCGGCGGCATGCTGGAAGTGCTCGATGGCTTCCCGCGCCAGCGCAAGGTACTTATCCACATCAACAACACCAACCCGATACTCGACGAAGACTCGCCCGAGCGTGCCGAAGTGCTGCGCCGGGGCGTGGAAGTGGCCTTCGATGGCATGAGTATCGAGTTGTAACAGCCAGATCGCACAAGCAACACAGCCCCTGTGGGAGCGGGTTCACCCGCGAAGAATCCCACACAGTGTATGGCACCGGCTTCGCCNNACCCGCTCCCACAGGGATTGAGCCTAGACTCAGCTTTACAGGAGCCAGCCGAATGAGCGACGCACTGCCAATGTCCCCTGCCGAGTTCGAGCAGGCCCTGCGCGCCAAGGGCGCCTACTACCACATCCATCACCCGTACCACGTGGCGATGTACCAGGGCCGCGCCACCCGCGAACAGATCCAGGGCTGGGTGGCCAACCGCTTCTACTACCAGGTCAACATCCCGATGAAGGATGCCGCGATCCTCGCCAACTGCCCGGACCGCGAAGTGCGCCGCGAGTGGATCCAGCGCCTGCTCGACCACGATGGCGCGCCCGGCGAGGACGGTGGTATCGAAGCCTGGCTGCGCCTGGGCCAGGCCGTGGGCCTGGACCCGGACCAGCTGCGCTCCCAGGAGCTGGTACTGCCCGGTGTGCGCTTTGCCGTGGACGCCTACGTCAACTTCGCCCGCCGCGCCAGCTGGCAGGAAGCGGCCAGCAGTTCGCTGACCGAGCTGTTCGCCCCGCAGATCCACCAGTCGCGCCTGGACAGCTGGCCGCAGCACTACCCGTGGATCGACCCGGCCGGCTACGAGTACTTCCGCACCCGCCTGGGCCAGGCCCGGCGTGACGTGGAGCACGGCCTGGCGATTACCCTGCAGCACTACACCACCCGCGCGGGCCAGGAGCGTATGCTGGAAATATTGCAGTTCAAGCTGGATATTCTCTGGAGCATGCTCGACGCCATGAGCATGGCCTACGAGCTGAACCGCCCGCCCTATCACTCCGTCACCCAGGAACGGGTGTGGCACAAAGGGATCACCCTATGAGTTTCAACCGTAATCAAGTGCCGAACTGGCGCCCCGGCTACCGCTTCCAGTACGAGCCGGCGCAAAAGGGCCATGTGCTGCTGTACCCCGAGGGCATGATCAAGCTCAACGACAGCGCGGCCCTGATCGGTGGCCTGATCGACGGCCAACGTGACGTTGCCGCGATCATTACCGAACTCGAACAACAGTTCCCCGGTGTCCCGGAAGTGGCCGATGACATCGAGCAGTTCATGGAGGTGGCCCGTGCCGAACACTGGATCGTCCTCGCCTGAGTTACCGCCCACGCCCGCAGTCGGCCTGCCACTGTGGCTGTTGGCCGAGCTGACCTACCGTTGCCCGCTGCAGTGCCCGTACTGCTCCAACCCGCTGGACTTCGCCGCCCAGGGCCAGGAGCTGAGCACCGCACAGTGGTTCAAGGTAATGGCCGAAGCCCGGGAAATGGGTGCCGCGCAAATCGGCTTTTCCGGCGGCGAACCGCTGGTACGCCAGGACCTCGCCGAGCTGATCGGCGAGGCCCGCCGGCTGGGCTACTACACCAACCTGATCACCTCGGGCATCGGCCTGACCGAGGCGCGCATCGCCGACTTCAAGAAGGCCGGCCTGGACCATATCCAGATCAGCTTCCAGGCCAGCGACGAACAGGTCAACAACCTGCTGGCCGGCTCGAAGAAGGCCTTTGCGCAGAAGCTGGAAATGGCCCGTGCGGTGAAGGCCCATGGCTACCCGATGGTGCTCAACTTCGTCACCCACCGGCACAACATCGACAAGATCGACCGCATCATCGAGCTGTGCATCGCCCTGGAGGCCGACTTCGTCGAACTCGCCACCTGCCAGTTCTACGGCTGGGCCCACCTCAACCGCCTGGGCCTGCTGCCGACCCGCGCACAGCTTGAGCGGGCCGAACGCATCACCAACGAATACCGGGACAAGCTCAAGGCCGAGGGCAACCCGTGCAAGCTGATTTTCGTCACCCCGGACTACTACGAGGAGCGCCCCAAGGCCTGCATGAATGGCTGGGGCAGCCTGTTCCTGACCATCACCCCGGACGGCACCGCCTTGCCCTGCCACGGCGCGCGCCAGCTGCCGGTGCAGTTCCCCAACGTGCGCGACCACGACCTGCACCACATCTGGTACGACTCGTTCGGCTTCAACCGCTTCCGTGGCTATGAGTGGATGCCCGAACCCTGCCGCTCCTGCGACGAGAAAGAAAAGGACTTCGGCGGCTGCCGCTGCCAGGCCTTCATGCTCACCGGCGATGCCAGCAACGCCGACCCGGTGTGCGCCAAGTCGGCCGACCACGGCATCATCCTCAAAGCCCGCGAGGAGGCGGAAAGCGCCCAGCTCGCCATTGAACAGATGACCTTCCGCAATGAACGAAACTCCCGTGTCATCGCCCGCGGCTGAGTTCAGCGCGGCCCAGGCGGTTGCCGCCGGCACCGACTTTGCCGAAATCAAGGTCAGCGCCGCGGGGTTGTTCTGGAATGAATTCCGCCCAGCCGATGGCGCCTGCCGTATCTGGCACTGGCAGCGCCAGCAGGCCCGCTGCCTGACCCCCGATGGTTTCAGCGCGCGTAGCCGGGTGTACGAATACGGCGGCGGCAGTTTTTGCCTGGGTGGTGACGGGCTGCTGTTCGTCAACGAAAAGGACCAGCAGGTCTATACCCAGGCCCTGGAAGGTATGGCACCACGTGCCCTGACCGATGATCCCAGCTGTCGCTACGGCGATGTGCAATGGCACGACGGCCTGGTGCTGGCGGTCGAGGAACAGCATGGCGAACGGGTCGAGCATCGTCTGGTCGCCTTGGGTGAACATACCCGCGAGGTGCTCGCCGAAGGTGCCGACTTCTATGCCTCGCCTACGGTGAGTGCCGACGGCCAGCGCCTGGCGTGGGTCGAATGGGACCGCCCGGCACAACCCTGGACCGTCACCCGGCTGATGTGCCGCACACGTGATGCAAGTGGCCACTGGGGGCCGGCGCAATGTGTGGCCGGCGCTGACGAATCGCTGCAACAGCCGCGCTTCGATAGCGCAGGCCGACTCTACTGCCTGTCCGACCGCAAAGGCTTCTGGCAGCCCTGGGGTGAGATCGATGGCCGCTGGCAGGCCCTGCCTGCCGAGCCCGCGGACCACGCTGCGGCGCCCTGGCAACTGGGCGCCAGTACCTGGCTGGCGCTGGGGCCGCAAAGCTATCTGGCCAGCTGGTGCGAAGACGGCTTCGGGCAACTGGGGCTGCGTACTACCGATGGCCGCCTGGAGCGCTTCGCCAGCGCCTACACGCGCTTTCGCAGCCTGGCCATGGATGGCGAACACCTGTACGCCATTGCCGCCTCGCCGATCAGCCCGCCAGCGGTCATCGCCATTACCCGCAGCAACCACGAGGTCAGCGTGTTGGCCGGTGGTGCCGACGTGCTGCCGGCAACGCATATCAGCCTGCCGCAGTCGATCCACTATGGCAGTGACGGTCACCGCGCCCATGGCTTCTTCTACCCGGCCGCCCGGTCGCAAGGGGCTGCACCGCTGGTGGTGTTCATCCATGGCGGCCCGACCTCAGCCTGTTATCCCGTGCTCGACCCGCGCATCCAGTACTGGACCCAACGCGGCTTCGCCGTCGCCGACCTCAACTACCGGGGCAGCACCGGCTATGGCCGGGAATACCGCCAGGCCCTGCACCTGCGCTGGGGCGAAAGCGATGTGGCCGATGCTTGCGCGGCGGTAGATTACCTGGCCGGACGTGGGTTGATCGACCGCCGCAAGGCGTTCATCCGCGGCGGTAGTGCGGGGGGCTACACCACCCTGTGCGCCCTGGCGTTCCATGATGTGTTCCGCGCGGGCGCCAGCCTGTACGGGGTCAGCGACCCGCTTGCCCTTGGCCGGGCCACGCACAAGTTCGAAGGGGACTACCTGGACTGGCTGATCGGCGACCCGCTGCAGGACGCCGAGCGCTATCGCCAGCGTACGCCGCTGCTGCATGCGGGGCAGATCAAGGTGCCGGTGATTTTCTTCCAGGGCGAGCTGGATGCAGTGGTAGTGCCGGAGCAGACGCGGTCGATGCTGGCGGCGCTGCAGGCTAACGGGATCGAGGCCGAAGGGCACTTCTATGCCGGGGAGCGGCATGGGTTCCGCAAGGCGGAGAACCTGGCGCATGCGCTGGAAGAAGAATGGAAATTCTATTGCCGGGTGTTGGGGAGCTGAGATTTTGGGCTGCGCTGTCGCACAGGGAACAATGTTCGAGAGCGTGTCACATTCCCTTGTGGGAGCGGGCGCGCCCGCGAAACGGCCAACCCGGTGTATGGCACCGGCTCCGCCGGTGTTCGCGGCGGTTCGAAGCCTCGACACGCCCGCTCCCACAGAGCCCTGCTAACTCAATTATTTATGTGTATGCAGAGCAGCCCCAGCAATGTCACCGCTTGGCGATGATATACACCGCATGCACGATCCCCGGAATGTACCCCAGCAAGGTCAGCAGGATATTCAGCCAGAACGCCCCGCCAAACCCCACCTGCAGGAACACGCCGAGCGGCGGCAGGATGATGGCGATGATAATGCGAATGAAGTCCATGCGAGTCTCTCCTGAAGGGGTTACTTCACAGACTAGACCCGCGTGGCAGAGGTTCCACTGGAAAAAAAAACGCCCCGGGCCGAATGAAACAGGCCAGGGGCGATGCGCAGGAACGCCAGACGGTTCGTAAAATTCGGATCAGGCCGGTACTTCCCGGCGGGCCTGCTGCCGGGTGTGCAGGCGGGCGAAGGCGCGGGCTAGGCGCAGCAGCATTTCGTCGATGTTGCCCTTGCTCACGGTCAGCGCCGGCGAGAAGCGCACCACATCCGCCTGCGGTGCGTTAAGCAGCAGGCCTTCGTCCAGGGCCGCCGCCACCAGCTCGCGGGCCAGGTTTTCTTTCAGCTGCAGGGCCCACAGCAGGCCTTGCCCGCGCACTTCGCCCTGGCCGTAACGCCCGGCCAGCCGGCTCAGGCCTTCGCGCAGGTGGCGGCCGTTGTCCTGCACCTGGGCGAAGAAACCAGGCTCCAGCACGGTATCCAGCACAGCCAGGCCGGCGGCGCACATCAGCGCGTTGCCATGGTGGCTACCTTCCAGTTCGCCAGGCTCGGCGCAGCACGCCGTGCCCCGGGCCAGCAAGGCTGCCAGCGGCACGCCACCGCCCAGGCCCTTGCCCAGGGTGATGATGTCGGCGCGCACGCCGTAGGTTTCTTCAGCCAGCAGCGCGCCACAGCGGCCGATGCCGGTCTGCACCTCGTCGAGGATCAGCAGGATACCCAGTTCGCGGCACAGCGTTTCCACACCCTTGAGGTACTCCTGTGTGGCCGGGATCACACCCGCCTCGCCCTGGATCGGCTCGAGCATGATTGCCACGGTGCGCGAGTCCACCTCGGCGTGCAGCGCCGCCAGGTCGTTGAACGGCACCTTGCTGAAGCCCGGCAGGCCCGGCTCGCAGCGGTTGCACGGCAGCGGGTCGGACGCCGACAACGCGCCCAGGCTGCGACCATGGCAGGCCTGGCTGGCGGTGATGATGTGGTAGGCGCCGTTGCGGTGCAGCTGGCCCCACTTGCGCGCCAGCTTGATCGCGCCTTCGCAGGCTTCGGCACCGCTGTTGAGCAGGTAGGCCTGGTCGCTGCCGGTGCTCTGGCACAGGCGGTTGACCAGCCCCAGCAGGCCACGGCTGTGGTAGCCCGAGCCCGGGTTGATCAGCGCCTGGGCCTGGTTGCCCAGCGCTTTCACCAGCACGCTGGGGCTGTGCCCCAGGCTGTTGACCGCACCGCCCTGGGTGAAGTCCAGGTAGGCGTGCCCTTCGTTGTCCCACAACCAGGAGCCCTGGCCACGCACGAACACTTGCGCTGCGCGTTCGGTGCTGGGCATCAGGCGCTCACGCGACAGCTGCGGCGCTTCCGGCACGATCACCGGCGCACGCTTGGGCTCGGCGACGGCGGCAGGGGCCGGGCGGCGCAGGTTGAACAGGTTCATCAGGGCTCCAACCAATCACGGTAAAGGGCGGCCACGGTGCGGTCTGGGTGCCGGCACTCGATATTTTGCCTTGCCTATCAAAAGTGTTTTTCATCCGTGGTAACAATCGATCGATTCATCGCTGTAACCCGCTGGAATACGGCGATAGACTAGGCCTCGCGAGGGTTTTCGACCATTTCGTTTTTCCAGCATTTTCGATAAGTGTTACTTATGGATTTCCGCCAACTGCGTTATTTCGTCGCGGTGTATGAAGAAGGCCACGTGGGCCGCGCCGCCGAGCGCCTGTCGCTGTCCCAGCCGGCGCTTTCCCAGCAGATCCGCCAGCTGGAACACAGCCTCGACCTGAGCCTGTTCGAGCGCAGCAACAAACGCCTGCTGCCGACCCTGGCCGCTCATACCCTGTACAACCATGCCCTACCGCTGCTCGACGGCCTGCAGCGCGCCCACGAGGCCATGCGCAACTTCAAGGGCCAGTCCCTGCGTACACTGGCCATCGGCGTGCTGCAGACCGTGCGGCCGAGCCTGGTGCCGCAGTTGCTGGAACGCCTGCGCAGGGCACAGCCGCACCTCGTGGTGCAGATCTACGAATTGTCGGGGCTGGAGATCGAACGGCGCCTGCTCAACGGCAGCCTGGACATCGGTATCAGCTACCTGCCACCACGCCAGCCGGGGCTGCATGGCCTGCTGCTGTACGAAGACGAGCTGCAACTGGTCATCCCCGCTACCCACCCGCTGAAGGACTTCAAGAAGGTATCCATCCGCCAGGCCGCCGAGCTGCCCATGCTGATGCTGGGCGAGGAATTCCAGATCCGCCAGATCTGGCAGGCGCAGCTGGCCAGCCAGGGGCGTCGGCCGCAGGTGCAGGCCGAGATGAACAACATGGCGGGGATTCTCGACAGCCTGGCCCATACCGCGCTGGCCACCATCCTGCCGGGGCGGGCCAAGGAGGCCGCCGAGGATGATCAGGGGCTGCTGTGGAAGCCATTGAGCGAGCCGCGGGTACCGCTGAAGGTTGGCCTGGTATTCCGCGATGCCCAGCGCCAGCAGGCCTCTGTGGAGCTGCTGCGCACGCTGCTGGAGGAAGAGACGGACGCTCGCCTGTTGGGCGCATCGCCGCTGGATGTGCTGGGCTGAAAAAACACGCGCACAAAGAAAACCCCGCCGAAGCGGGGTTTTCCAGACTGTTTCCCTGTGACATCCGTATCGCCCCGCCATCCTGGCAGGTGTCCTTCGTCGTCATCCTTGATCTGTCCTTTGCGCTTCCTGCGCAACGTCCATGTGGTAAAGATTAACCGTGGATCCAATCTGAGAACAGTGGTGAAAAGTCACCACGTTGTGTAGGAAAAAGCTTACACAGGAGGATTCACTTCCAGATGTGCCTGGAATTGGGGCCGCTTTGCGGCCCCTAAATCCGTCAGAACTGCTCGGCATCCAGCAGGTACAGCGACTCACTCCCCGCTTTCACCGAGGCCACCAGCGAATCCACCCGCGGCAGCAACCGCGCAAAGTAGAACCGCGCCGTACCCAGCTTGCCCGAGTAGAACGCCTCGTCCCCCTCACCCGCCTTGGCCGCCCGCGCCATCAGTGCCCACATGTAGCCATAGGCAACATAACCAAAGGCATGCAGGTATTCGACCGAAGCCGCGCCAATTTCATTCGGGTTGCCCTTGGCTTGTTCCAGTACCCACTCGGTCAACCCGTCGAGCTGGTCGAGGCTGGCCGCCAACGGCTTGGCAAACTCATCCAGTTCGCTACCCGCGCTGGTAATGAACTGGCGAATCTCGTCGGAGAACAGCCGATAGTACGCACCACCGCTGGCCACCACCTTGCGCCCCATCAGGTCGAGGGCCTGGATGCCGTTGGTGCCCTCGTAGATCTGCGTAATGCGCACATCGCGCACCAGTTGCTCCTGGCCCCACTCGCGAATGTAACCATGCCCGCCGAACACCTGCTGGCCGTGCACCGCGCACTCCAGGCCCAGGTCGGTGAGGAAGGCCTTGGCCACCGGCGTCAGCAGTGCCACCAGCTCTTCGCTGCGCTTGCGCACGCTGGCATCTTCGCTGAACTTGGCACTGTCCAGTTGCATGGCCACGTAGCTGGAGAAGGCGCGGCCACCCTCGATCAGCGCCTTCATGGTCAGCAGCATGCGGCGCACGTCCGGGTGGACGATGATCGGGTCAGCGACCTTGTCCTTGGCTTGCGGCCCGGTTGGGGCACGGCTCTGCAGGCGGTCGCGGGCGTACTCAACGGCGTTCTGGTAGGAGCGCTCGGCCGAGGCCAGGCCCTGGATACCAACGCCCAGGCGCTCGTAGTTCATCATGGTGAACATGGCCGCCAGGCCCTTGTTCGGCTCACCGACGATGTAGCCGACCGCTTCGTCGAAGTTCATCACGCAAGTGGCCGAAGCCTGGATACCCATCTTGTGCTCGATCGAGCCACAGGTGGCCGGGTTGCGTGCGCCCAGGCTGCCGTCTTCGTTAACCAGGAACTTCGGCACCAGGAACAGCGAAATGCCTTTCGGCCCCGCCGGTGCGTCCGGCAGCTTGGCCAGCACCAGGTGGATGATGTTCTCGGTCAGGTCGTGCTCGCCGCCGGTGATGAAGATCTTGGTGCCGCTGACCTTGTAGCTGCCGTCGGCCTGGGGCTCGGCCTTGGTGCGGATGATGCCCAGGTCGGTACCGGCGTGCGGCTCGGTCAGGCACATGGAACCGGCCCACACGCCGGCGTACATGTTCGGCAGGTACTTTTCCTTCAGCGCTTCACTGGCGTGGGCATTGATCGACAGGCAGGCGCCGGCGGTCAGCATCGGATACAGGCCGAAGGACAGGCTGGAGGCGTTGACCATTTCCTCGACCTGGGCCGAAATGACCTTGGGCATGCCCATGCCGCCAAACAGCGGATCGCCGCCCACGCCTACCCAACCGCCTTCGGCGTAGGTGTTGTAGGCCTCGATGAAACCGGCCGGTGTGCGTACCGCGCCGTTGTCCCAGTGGCAGCCCTCTTCATCCGCAGCGCGGCTGAGCGGCGCAATGGACCTGGCAGTGACCTTGCCGGCTTCTTCCAGCACCGCCATGGCCGTGTCGGCATCGACAACCTCGCCCAGCCCGGGCAACTGCGCCCACTGCTCGGCCACGTTGAAGACTTCATTCAGTACGAAGCGCATGTCGCGCAGGGGCGCTTTATATTCAGCCATGACAACCTCTCGCTAGTCGGGTCGGGGCGGTCTCGGGGAACCGCGACACTGGGTTACAGGCAGTGTAACCGAACAACTTTTACGAGACATAGGGTCATCACTAGACTATATAGTCTATTCCGGTCACGCCGTGCGCACTGCCCCACGCTGCGATTGTTGCCCATGTACCATGACACAATTGCGCCCCGCGCCCTTGGCGCTGTACAGCGCCTGGTCGGCGGATTTCAACACGGCCTCGGGGTTACGATGATCGGTCTGGCGCTCGGCCACGCCAATGCTGATGGTGACCGATACCGTGCCGCCACTGCTACCCGCTCGCCGCTGGCGCCCGGTGGTATCGTCCTGCGGGCGGTTGTGCTGGTCGCGCAGGTGCATCACGTAGTTGGCGATCACTTCGCGCACGGCTTCCACATGCGGCACACATTCCTCGGCGGTCTTGCCGGCAAACACCAGGGCGAACTCCTCGCCGCCATAGCGGTAGGCCCGACCACCGCCGGTGACCTTGGACAGGCGGCTGGCGACCAGGCGCAGCACCTGGTCGCCCACATCGTGGCCATGGGTGTCGTTGAATTTCTTGAAGTGGTCGACATCGGTCATGGCGATCACATAGTTGCGGCCCAGGCGCTGCATGCGCTCGTTCAGCGCACGGCGCCCCGGCAGGCCGGTCAGCTCGTCGCGGAAGGCCATCTGGTAGGCCTCGTGCGCCACCGCCGCAGCGATCATCAGCATTACCTGGCTGCACATGATGTTCAGGGTGAACGGCAGGATGAAGGTTTGCGGCAGCATCCAGAAGATGCCCAGCAGCCCTGTGATCAACGCTGCGTGCAGCGGCCGTGGCGCGCGCAGGTATTGCACCACCAGCAGGATGAACACGCCGAGGAACAGTGGGTAGACCATCTGGATCAGGCTCATCCATTGGCCGTGCAAGGTTGGCCAGCGGATTTCCGCCAACCAGGTCAGCAACGCCTCGGGGTAGCTTTGCTCCAGGGCCACCGCCACGCTGCCGACGGCAAACAGCACGGCGCCACGGGCGACCAGGTCCTGCAGCAGATGGGTGCGCTCCTGCCAGGCACCATACAACCCGAACAGGGCGGGCAGCAGCAGGCACACCAAGTGGAAGATCACCGCCGCGTCTTCGCGCACGCGGCCATGGTCACGGTAGAAGTCGGTCTGGGTATCGAGCAGGAAGTAGGCGATATACACCGTGAGCATCAGGAACAGCTCGCGCTGGCGGCGGTACACCGCGCAATAGGCGCCGCCCAGCAGCAGGACCAAGGTAGGCAGGACATTGAACAGCGATGTGAAAAAGACACTGAGGTCTCTCACATAGGCTGCGGCGAGCCCTGCCAGCAACAAGAACAGCGACGGCAGGAAGTGGCTTGCGCGAACAGCGTTAAGACGAAACAAGGGTAATCTCCGACCCGGCAGATCAATAATGGCATTGTGCCCTTACTTCATCGGCAGTGCACATGAACAGTTGAATATGCGGATGGAGTGAACACGAAATTCCGGGTTGCACGCGATCAGTGTGGGAGCGGGTTTACCCGCGAACACCGGCAAAGCCGGTGCCATATACCGTGTCGCATTCTTCGCGGGTAAACCCGCTCCCACAATGATCGTGTAAAACACGGGAATTGTGCCCACCCCAGAATGCAAAAAACCCGCCTGCCGGTGAAGGCAGGCGGGTTTCGCGTACAGCGGTAGGATCAGTACGACAGGCCGAAGTTCTCTTCGTCCATCGCCATCAGGTTGTTGGCACCCGACAGCATGGTCGCCACATGGGTACGGGTACGCGGCAGGATGCGCTGGAAGTAGAAGCGCGCGGTCTGCAGCTTGGCGGTGTAGAACGCCTCTTCGCTGGTACCGGCAGCCAGTTTCTCGGCCGCCAGGCGGGCGATGTCGGCCCAGAAGAAGGCCAGGCAGGCGTAGCCGGAATACATCAGGTAATCGACCGAGGCCGCACCCACTTCTTCACGGTCCTTCATGGCGGCCATGCCCACTTTCATGGTCAGCTCGCCCCACTCCTTGTTCAGCGCTGCCAGCGGTTCGACGAACTCTTTGACCGCCTCGTTGCCTTCCTGCGCCTGGCAGAACTTGTGCACGATCTTGGTAAAGCCCTTCAGCGCTTCGCCCTGGGTCATCAGCACCTTGCGGCCGAGCAGGTCCAGGGCCTGGATACCGGTGGTGCCTTCGTACAGCATGGAAATGCGGCTGTCGCGCACGTTCTGCTCCATGCCCCACTCGGCGATGAAGCCATGGCCGCCGTAGATCTGCACGCCGTGGTTGGCGGCTTCGAAGCCGACTTCGGTCATGAACGCCTTGGCGATCGGGGTCAGGAACGCCAGCAGGGCATCGGCCTTCTTGCGCTCTTCTTCATCCTGGCTGTACTTGACGATGTCCACCTGCTTGGCGGTGAAGTACACCATCGCGCGGTTGCCTTCGGCGAAAGCCTTCATGGTCAGCAGCATGCGACGCACGTCCGGGTGGACGATGATCGGGTCAGCGGCCTTGTCCGGTGCTTTCGGGCCAGTCAGGGAGCGCATCTGCAGGCGCTCACGGGCGTACTTCAGGCCACCCTGGAAGGCTACCTCGGCGTGGGCCAGGCCTTGCAGCGCAGTGCCCAGGCGAGCGGTGTTCATGAAGGTGAACATGCAGTTCAGGCCTTTGTTGGCCGGGCCGATCAGGTAGCCGGTGGCGCCGTCGAAGTTCATCACGCAGGTGGCGTTGCCGTGGATACCCATCTTGTGTTCGATCGAGCCGCAGCTCACGCCGTTGCGCTCGCCCACGCCGCCTTCGGCGTTGGGCAGGAACTTCGGCACGATGAACAGCGAGATGCCCTTGGTGCCGGCCGGTGCGTCCGGCAGGCGGGCCAGGACGATATGGACAATGTTGTCGGCCATGTCGTGCTCACCGGCCGAAATGAAGATCTTGGTGCCCGACACCTTGTAGCTGCCGTCGGCCTGTGGCTCGGCCTTGGTGCGCAGCATGCCCAGGTCGGTACCGCAGTGTGGCTCGGTCAGGCACATGGTGCCGGTCCACTCGCCGGATACCAGCTTGGTCAGGTAGGTGTGCTGCTGCTCGGCGGTGCCGTGCGCCGAGATGGTGTTCATCGCACCGTGCGACAGGCCCGGGTACATGCCCCACGACCAGTTCGAACCGCCGACCATTTCGCTCAGGGCCAGGCCCAGCGACTCTGGCAGGCCCTGGCCGCCGTGCTCGACGTCATGCGCCAGGCTCGGCCAGCCACCTTCGACGAACTGCTGGTAGGCCTCTTTGAAGCCGGTCGGGGTTTTCACGCCAGATTCGCTCCAGGTGCAGCCTTCCTGATCACCCACGCGGTTCAACGGCGACAGCACCTGCTCACAGAACTTCGCGCCTTCTTCGAGGATCGCATCGACCATGTCGGGCGTGGCGTCCTGGCAACCCGGCAGGCTCTGATAGTGCGCCTCATAGCCGAGCAGCTCGTCGCGAACGAAGCGGATATCACGCAAGGGGGCTTTGTAATCAGGCATTGCGATGAACCTCTAGGTGAGTTCTGTGGAGGTGACCCGCGCTTGGCGGTCGTCGATCAAACAGTTGTTTGAAACTTACGTTTAGCTCCGCCTGATGTCAAGGATGGACTATGGTGCCATTTACGCCACGAAAAATGGCAAAACTGACAAGCCATGATACATACACCTGTGGGAGCGGGTTTACCCGCGAATGGACCAGCCCGGAAAACAGAAGTGTCCGGGCGGACGCATTCGCGGGTAAACCCGCTCCCACAGGGATAGCGACAGGTTCGGGAAAGCCGCCGTATCAGGCGTAGGTGTCGATGATCCGGCCGAGCATTTCGTCGGATGCCTTGACGACCTTTGCGCCAAGCTCGACTTCAAGCTTGCCCACCGCCAGCTGCACGGTGCTGGTGGCCAGGTCCATCTGCTGGCTGCGGTCGACCGCGCGCAGGCGTTCGGCCTGAAAATCGCTGGACTGGCTGGTGGCGGTACGTTCGGCGGTGGTATTGGCGATCTGGCTGGCGGCCTGATCGACGCGGTTCTGGCCGGTCTGGATTGCGCTCAGGCCCGCGTAATAGGCGGAGCTACCGGTGATTTCCATGTCAGGACTCCATTGACGCTGGATGACGAACAGGGCCAATTAAAACAGGCCCGGGGCGAAAAGGCCCGTTTAAATCCCTAATGGCCCGGTGCCAGTTGATAGGCCATGGGTATTCCTGCACCGGCCTCTTCGCGGGTAAACCCGCTCCCACAGGATCTCCATGTTTTCTGAGACTTGTGCAGTACCTGTGGGAGCGGGTTTACCCGCGAAAGGGCCAGGCCTGGAAACGGCTAATCCAGCAGATCCAGCTGAAGGTGTTCAGCCACCATGTCGGCACTGGCCTGCTTCAACTTGGGCACCCGCCCCAAGCAAGGCGCCGGCAAGCGTTCGGCCAGGCTGGCCAGGTTCTCTTCCAGGCGCGAAGTACGCGGCTCGATGATGTTTGCCACCCACCCCGCCAGTTGCAGCCCGTCACGGGCAATCGCCTCGGCGCTGAGCAAGGCGTGGCTGATGCACCCCAGCCGCACCCCCACCACCAGGATCACCGGCAGCTTGAGGGCAATGGCCAGGTCGGACAAGTTGGCTTGCCCCGACAATGGCACGCGCCAGCCACCGGCCCCCTCGATCAGGGTGAAGTCGGCATTTTGTTGCAGCACATTGCGCATCGCCGCCAGCAGCTCCGGCACGGCAAGCGTCACCCCGGCCTCGCGCGCCGCCACGTGCGGTGCGATGGCCGGCTCGAAAGCAAACGGGTTGACCTGCTCGTAGGGCAGCTTGATCGAGCTTTCATCGATCAACGCCTGAGCGTCGCTGTTGCGCAAGCCTTTCGGCGTCATCGTGCACCCGGAGGCCACCGGCTTGGCCCCCAGCGTGCTCAAGCCTTGCGACCGTGCCGCATGCAACAGCCCGGCAGCGATGGTGGTCTTGCCAACATCGGTATCGGTACCGGCAATGAAATAGGCCTGACTCATCTCGCTCCCCTTACGCCTGTGGCTTGCGCAACACACCATAGACCACCTGGTAGGTGGCTGGCAGCCCCTCGGGCTGGCGAAATGCCTCATAGGCCTGCAGCAGGCCCTGCATGCGGGCCCGGCCGGTAAGCCCGGAAGGCCGGCCAGGGTTCAGGTTGTGGGCACCGAGGGCCTTGAGTTCATGGGTCAGGCTGCGCACATCCGGGTAGTGCAGCACGTGCGGGCAGCGCTGCAGCCCAAGCTGTTCGAAGCCGCTGGCGGCGCACAGACGCTGATAGTCCTCGAAACGGCGGAAGCGGTTCACGTGCACCAGGCCATCCACCGCCTGCCAACTGGCACGCAGTTCATCGAGGGTACCCACACACAGGCTGCTGAAGGCCAGCACGCCGCCCGGGCGCAGTACTCGCAGCACTTCTGCCAGCACGCTTGCGAACTGGTCGCACCACTGCACGGCCAGGCTGGTAAACACCAGGTCGACGCTGGCATCACGCAGTGGCAAACGCTCGGCATCACCGGCCACATGATAGTGCGCCCCGCCCTGTTCGTTGCGAGCATGGCACAACATGCCCTCGGCGATATCCACCGCCACGCCGCTGGCCTGGGTGAACCGCTCGGCCAGCGCCCGGCTGAAATGACCGGTGCCGCTGCCCAGATCCAGCCAGCGTGACGGCTGCAAGCCTTCCGGCAACTGCTCCAGCAGGTGCGAACCCACCGCACGCTGCAAGGCTGCCACGCTGTCGTAGCTGGCCGCGGCGCGGGAGAACGAGGCCGCCACCTGGCGCTTGTCGGGCAGCGCGCCGGGCAGGGTCGGACGGGAAAGGTCAGTCATCGCCACTCTCATGCAGGAAACTCTTGATGCCCGCCGCCAGTTCCTGCGGATACTCCAGCAGGAACGCGTGGGAACTGTCTTCGACCAGGCCCACCTCCACATCGGGCAGCAGCTCGCTCAGCGCTTTTGCCGCCTCGGCCGGCACCAGCGCGTCGCTGCCGGCGAACAGGTGCAGCTGTGGGCCACCGTAGGCCTGCAGGGCTTCGCGGGTGTCCAGCCTGGCCAGCACTTCCAGGCCGGTGGCCAGGTACAGCGGGTCGGTATCCGGTACGCCGACACCCAGCTGGCGTAACAATGTGCGGGGTTGCAGGGCGCCATCGCTGCACAGTGTGCGGAAGCGCTTGAGGGTGACCTGGGTATGGTTGCGGCAGCCGTCGAGGAAGGTGCCGAAGGTGTCTTCGGCCATGCCGTGGGGCCAGTCCGGGCGAGCTACGAAACTAGGGTTGCTGGCCAGGGTCAGCAGGCCGCAGCAATGGTCGCCGCGCTTGTGCGCCAGGGCGCTGGCCAGCATGCCGCCGAGCGACCAGCCGCCCAGCCAGACATCGCTCGGCAGCTTGCGGTCGAGGTGGTCGACCCAGGCCTGCACATCGCTGTGGGGCAGTTCCGGCAAGGGCATCAGCTCCACCTGCAGGCGGGCGTCCTGGGCACGCAGGCTGGCGGCCAGCGGCTCCAGGGAAGCAGTGCCCAGGCCCCAGCCAGGCAACAGAACAAGTCGATTACGCATCGGCGCTCTCCAACTGTGGATAACACTCGGCCAATGCATTCAACAATAGCTGCACCTGCGCCTCGCTGTGCGCCGCGCTCAATGTCACCCGCAGGCGCGCGCTGCCCGCTGGCACGGTGGGCGGGCGGATGGCCGTCACCAGCAAGCCGCGCTCACGCAGCATGCGTGACAGGCGCAGGGCCTGCGCGCTGTCGCCGATGACGATCGGCTGGATCGGTGTCGGGCTGTCCATCAATACCAGGCCGATCTGCTGCGCGCCTTCCCGGAACTGGCGGATCAGCGCTGCCAGATGCTCGCGGCGCCAGGTCTCACGGCGTAGCAGTTCCAGGCTCTTGAGCGTGGCACAGGCCAGGGCCGGTGGCTGGCTGGTGGTGTAGATGTACGGGCGGGCGAACTGCACCAGCGCTTCGATCAGCTCTTCGCTGCCGGCCACAAAGGCGCCAGCGGTACCGCAGGCCTTGCCCAACGTACCGATCAGCACCGGCACGTCATCCACGCCCAGACCAAAGTGCTCGACAATACCGCCGCCCCGGGTGCCGAGGGTACCCAGGCCATGGGCATCGTCGACCATCAACCAGGCGCCGCGGGTGCGGGCGACAGCGGCCAGCGCCGGCAAGTCGGCCAGGTCGCCATCCATGCTGAACACGCCGTCGGTCACCACCAGCGTATTGCCGACGGCCTTGTCCAGGCGACTGGCCAGGCTGGCCGGGTCGTTGTGCAGGTAGCGGTTGAAACGGGCGCCGCTGAGCAGCCCGCCATCCAGCAGCGAAGCGTGGTTCAAACGGTCCTGAAGCACCGTGTCACCCTGCCCCACCAGCGCGGTGATGGCGCCCAGGTTGGCCATATAGCCTGTGGAGAACAGCAACGCACGCGGGCGCCCGGTGAGCTCGGCCAAGGCCTCTTCCACCTGATGGTGCGGCGTACTGTGGCCGATCACCAGGTGCGAGGCACCGCCACCGACACCCCAACGCTCGGCGCCGGCCTGCCAGGCAGCGACTACTTCAGGGTGGTTGGCCAGGCCCAGGTAGTCATTGCTGCAGAAGGCCAGCAAGCGCTGGCCATCGACCACTACTTCCGGCCCCTGCGGGCTTTCCAGCAATGGCCGCTGCCGATACAGGTCTGCAGCACGCCGTTCGGCCAGACGCGCCGCCAGGTCGAAGGCCATCTCAGGCCGTCGCGGCGTTGTAGAACATCTCGCTGCTGCGCTGTTCGACCAGCGCCTGCTCGATCGCCGCCTGGTGCACTTCGTCGGCGTGCTCTTCACGCGCTTCGGGCTTGATGCCCAGGCGTGCGAACAGCTGCATGTCCTTGTCGGCCTGCGGGTTGGCAGTGGTCAGCAGCTTTTCACCGTAGAAGATCGAGTTGGCGCCCGCCATGAAGGCCAGGGCCTGCATCTGCTCGTTCATCTGCTCACGGCCGGCGGACAGGCGCACGTGCGACTTGGGCATGAGGATACGGGCCACGGCCAGCATGCGAATGAAGTCGAACGGGTCGACGTCCTCTTCCTCGGCCAGCGGCGTGCCGGCCACCTTGACCAGCATGTTGATCGGCACCGACTCCGGGTGCTCGGGCAAGTTGGCCAGCTGGATCAGCAGGCCGGCGCGGTCGTCCAGCGACTCGCCCATGCCAAGGATGCCGCCGGAGCAGATCTTCATCCCGGCATCGCGCACGTAGGCCAGGGTCTGCAGGCGCTCGCTGTAGGTGCGGGTGGTGATGATGCTGCCGTAGAACTCCGGCGAAGTGTCGAGGTTGTGGTTGTAGTAGTCCAGGCCGGCCTGGGCCAGAGCCTTGGTCTGCTCCTGGTCGAGCTTGCCGAGGGTCATGCAGGTTTCCAGGCCCATGGCTTTCACGCCTTTGACCATCTCCAGCACGTAGGGCATGTCTTTGGCCGACGGGTGCTTCCACGCCGCACCCATGCAGAAGCGGGTAGAACCGATGGCTTTGGCGCGGGCAGCTTCTTCCAGCACCTTCTGCACTTCCATCAGCTTCTGTTTTTCCAGCCCAGTGTTGTAGTGACCGGACTGTGGACAATATTTGCAATCTTCCGGGCAGGCGCCGGTCTTGATCGACAGCAGGGTCGAAACCTGAACGCGGTTCGGGTCGAAATGCGCGCGGTGCACGGTTTGCGCCTGGAACAGCAGGTCATTGAACGGTTGCTGGAACAGCGCCTTGACCTCGGCCAGGGACCAGTCGTGACGTGTTGTTGCAGTTGTGCTGGCGCTCATTGGCGTTTCCTTGTTTAGGCTGAAGCTGGCGCCGGGACAGGAAAGCCCGCCAGCGCATCACGGATAGCTCGCATAGTCATGGAAGGCCTATGAACTGTCAACCACAGCTGAAAAGACTGGTTTACAAGTGCTCACTTATTAATCAAACGTGCTTGCTGTGCGATGAGCCTGCCGATCAGCCCTACCCGCTGTGCATCGCCTGCGAGCAGGAACTGCCCTGGCTGGGCGACCAGTGCCTGCGCTGCGCCCTGCCGTTGCCCATGGCCGGCCTGACCTGCGTCCCGTGCTGCCGCCGCGCACCGGCCTTCGAGCAGGTGATTGCACTGTGGCATTTCGGCTTTCCGGTGGACACGCTGATCAGCCGTTTCAAGCACAACCGCCAGTGGCCTTTGGGCCGCCTGATGGCCGAATTGCTCGGGCATGGGCTGTTGCACCGCTTTGCCGAAGGGCTGCCGCGCCCCGACCTGTTGTTGCCTGTGCCCTTGGCCAAAGGTCGACTACGGGAGCGGGGGTTCAACCAGGCGGGGATGCTCGGACGCTGGCTGTCGACGCACGTGGGGGTACGTTGCGACGAGCGGTTGTTGCTGCGCACACGAGAGACGCCTGCGCAGCAACAACTGGATGCCAAGGCCAGGCGACGCAACCTACGCCAGGCGTTTGCGGTCACGGGCGAGTTGACGGGCAAGCACGTCGCCATTGTCGATGACGTGCTGACCACCGGTACCACAGCCCAAGCCATTGCCCAGGTGCTGCGCAAGGCCGGGGCGCAGCGGGTGGATGTGTACTGCCTGGCGCGTACGCCCAAGCCGGGTCATCTGTGATTTCAAGGGCCTCTTCGCCGGCAAGCCAGCTCCCAGAGTGAGCGCATGTACATTTAAATTTTGAGCAAGACAGTTGCTCCTACACACTATCCATCCTCAGGCCCCACAAGACTGAATGCCCATGTCCCTGCCCCCCCTCCTCACCCAGCACATCGCCCGCCGGCCCCAGCGCATTGCGCTGCTGCAGCACATTGCCGAAGAAGGGTCGATCACCCGCGCCGCCAAGGCCGCGGGCATCAGCTACAAGGCTGCCTGGGACGCCATTGACGAACTCAACAATCTGGCTCGCCAGCCCTTGGTCGAGCGCAGCACCGGCGGGCGTGGCGGCGGTGGTGCCCGCCTGTCAACGGAAGGCGAGCGAGTACTGCGTCTGTATCAGAGGCTGCAGGTCCTGCAGGCGCAAATCCTCGAAGCAGCGGAAGAGTCCAGTGACCTCGACCTGCTCGGTCGGCTGATGCTGCGTACCAGCGCGCGCAACCAGTTGCAGGGCCAGGTCAGCGGCCTGCGTCGTGAGGGTCGGCATGATCGTGTCAGCCTGGCGTTGGGCGGTGGGCTGGAGATCGAGGCGTTGATCACCCCCGACAGCACCGCGCGGCTTGAGCTGACCCTGGGCACGATGGTGGTGGCGCTGCTCAAGGCGGGGTGGGTGAGGTTGTTGGCCGACGAGGAAGAGGCCGAAGCGGGGAGTAATTGCCTGCGGGCGACGGTGGAGGAGGTGCTGGCGGAGGCTGATGGGCCTGGTGAGGTCAGGTTGGCGTTGGGGAATGGGCAGACGTTGTGTGCGTTTGCCGAGGCGGATTGGTTGGCTGGGCAGCAGGTGGCAGCTGGCAGTTCGGTGCGGGTTCAGTTTCATCCCTCCTATGTATTGCTTGGGATTCCTGCATAGCCTGGCCGCGCTTTGCGCGGTTCGCGGGTAAACCCGCTCCCACAGGTGCATCGTTTCCCTGGCGGCTGCGCCGTCCATGTGGGAGCGGGTTTACCCGCGAAGAGGCCGGTACAGGCATAACGCGTTACCATGGCCCCCACGCCGCCTATCCCCGGAGCCACCATGTCCCACCCCTTCGACACCCTCACCCCTGACCTGGTCCTGGACGCAGTGGAAAGCCTGGGCTTTCTCAGCGATGCCCGGGTGCTGGCGCTGAACAGCTACGAGAACCGCGTCTACCAGGTGGGCATCGAGGGCGCGCAACCGCTGATCGCCAAGTTCTACCGCCCAGGCCGCTGGAGCGATGCGGCCATCCTCGAAGAACACGCCTTCACAGCCGAACTGGCCGACTGCGAAGTGCCGGTGGTTGCGCCAATGCAGCACGACGGCCGCACCCTGTTCGAACACCAGGGCTTTCGCTTCACCCTGTTCCCCCGCCGCGGCGGCCACGCCCCGGAGCCAGGCAACCTCGACCAGCTCTACCGCCTCGGCCAGTTGCTCGGCCGCCTGCATGCCGTCGGCGCCAGCAAACCATTCCAGCACCGCGAGGCGCTGGCTGTGGACAACTTCGGCCACGCCTCGCTGAATACCTTGCTGGAAGGCGATTTTGTCCCCCGCGAGCTGCTGCCGGCTTTCGAATCGGTGGCGCGCGACCTGCTCAAGCGGGTGGAGGACATCTATGCCCGCACGCCGCACCAGCTCATTCGCCTGCACGGCGACCTGCACCCCGGCAACCTGATGCACCGCGACGAGGTGTACCACGTGGTCGACCTCGACGACTGCCGCATGGGCCCGGCGGTGCAGGACCTGTGGATGATGCTGGCCGGCAGCCGCGAGGAGCGCCTGGGGCAACTGGCCGAGCTGATCGACGGCTATAACGAATTCCACGACTTCGACCCGCGCGAACTGGCGCTGATCGAACCCCTGCGCGCCCTGCGCCAGCTGCACTACAGCGCCTGGCTGGCACGGCGCTGGGACGACCCGGCGTTCCCGCCCAGCTTCCCTTGGTTCGGCCAACCGCGCTACTGGGGTGACCAGATTCTTGCCCTGCGCGAACAGATGGCCGCGCTGGATGAGCCGCCGTTGAAGTTGTTCTAAGTTCTGCGTCAGAAAGAATCGACCTGGCAGACACCCCATCGCGCAAGCCGGCAAACGCAAATGTCGGCCCTCTCCCGCAACTTCCTTACATGCTGAACCTAGCATTTTTGCCAGTAGGCAAGGCGGGAGGCTGGGTGTAAAAAAACTCCCGAGGCAATGCGGGATTTTCAGCAATGAATAAAGCAAACCGTGGCGTACTGATCGGGCGCATGCTTCCGGCCAAATCCCTCCATCACAATAAAGTCCACTTCAAGCATTAAGTTCGACCCGGCACCGCAATTAATGCGAGCACCAAAACCCAGTGAACCATGGCCAATCACAATATTCCATGGCGATAGCGCTCGAACTCATAAACCCTTCCAAGCGAGAAACTCATGAACAGCTCTACAAAACAGTCGCTCGAACAGTTCCTGGAAGAACTAGCCAAAGTACGTAAGAATTTTGGCTACCCGGTAATTGTGGCATTTGATCGAAAAACTGCAAACCATGTATTGAAGCAAGAATTTATCGAGCGATATGCGGGCGGACTGTTTCTGGACCCGATGAATAGCGAGGTTGATATTGAAGCAGGCCTTTCCTATCACCAGCTTCAGGATTTCTGCCTGGATGAACCCAGGCTATCATTTGAGAATTCAGACCTCAGTAATTCCAAAGCCAAGTTAATGATGCGAAGTGTGCGAGGCAAACAGATTCAGTTAAGCCAGTCGATAGGTAGCACACGCAGGCGGGTTACGCGACTGGCGGAGGCAACACCTGTCAATGGCCCGTCTCTGGTATTTGACGTCGACTTGATAAGTGATAGGGGAGAGGTTTCCAAGGAGGGTAGAGCCTATTTCAGCTTTATCACCAAAAGTAACTATTACTTTTATGGCGGCGTAACATCATTTGAAATCGAAAAACTTGGGCAACATTTCAGTCGATTCTTTAACGACTACGCTGAAGCGCCTGAGGAAAGGGCTCGAATCGAGTACACATTGGGCCAGCTTTCGAATCTGGCGAACTCTCCACTAAAGCCACATAGATTTGCAATACGTACCCATGGTGCCCCCGGAGCAGGACGTGTAAACACGGAAGGCTTTGGCGACGGTGCTGTCGTTCTATTTGTCGAACTGGAAGGGTTCGACAGTGATGACGCTAGCCCGCCAGACGAGAATAGAAAGCTCCCTTATCTTTTACCGGAGGGCCTCAGTGCCAACGTGCTGCTGCACTCGAATTTCATTATAGCAAACCTGATAATTCCGAAGTTAAAGTCTAGCGATTCGTCTGTTCGCCTGCTTGACTGGAAAGCCATGCATATCAACACCTCGAATAACATTGAATACATAGCTGCTGGAAAATTCAAAATTGCCGAAATGAATTACGGCAAAGTCGGCCAGGACTACATCAGATTCCATGCGGAAGCCTTTGACTATATCGCACCCGCCGAGGGTAATACCAAAGAGAAGCTCAGGATAAAGCACGATAAAGACCGACTGATCATTGAGTGGATTGGAACCACCGACAGATATGCACGAGTAACCTGGGGTTATGATGAAAATCCGGGCGTAACTGACGGCAGACTGACCACAGTCTGGAACTTCCAGCACCAGTATAAATTCTCAGTAGACGACCAGGAAGGCCGACACAAACTGGTTCTTTCGCGAGTTGGAGGAAGCGGGTCCTTCAACTGGTACGTATCTGACAAACTGGACGAGGCCCTTGACGATAAAAACCAACATATCAGGGACTTTATTGAAGAGCGCTTGAAGAAAAACTTCGATGATTTCCTGTTTGGTGTAAATGATTCCTTCGCCGGTATAAGTACTGAAGTAGACACCTTCATCCTTTCGTCACTACTATTCCGCAACTCGCAAGTCACCCTTGAGTCGGCACATTGGCCGAATGACGTGACCGCCCTGGGTCAACTGGCGCCTGAGCGAAACAAGCTCACAATTACCAGAAGCGACGACAAACCGATCGACAACGGTGAAACCAGCGTACTGCCCGGCGGGAGCATAACCTTCAAGACCGAAGCCGCCAGCGGAGGCGTAACATGGAGCGTACGTCACCTCCCTGATTACAACGGTGACAACCCTACAGGCACAATCCACCCGAGTACCGGAACTTACTCCGCGCCCGCTGCCGACCAATTCGAAGGCAGTCACATCAAGGTCATCGTTAGCGCTCAAATAGGCAGTGCGGTTTCTCATGTACTGGTGAGCGTTCTGCGAACCAGTATCAGTATCTACCCCTCCATCGCGACCGTAAACCTGAACGCCTATACCGATATAGTCGCTGGCGAAATGAACAGAAATGACATCAGCATAAAAGTCGAAGGGCTGGGTGACCTGGTCGACGCGCCCGACCCCGACCCTCTAGGGCAGGTAAACAAACGCTACCTCCCCCCCAAACAGGTGCCAGAGTGGGAAGAAGGCATGCCCAAAGTTGATTCGGTACTGCGTCTTGATAAAGTAGTGGTCAGCAGTAAGACTTTCACCAAGACCGTCCATATACTCTTGCCTGTTGAAATGGAAGGCGCTTATTGGCTGAAGCCAAAACAGGGGCAAGCAGGTGTGGAGCTTGAATTCTGGGTGAAGCCCAATGGCAGGCCGGAGCAGCAAGTACCAAAGGAACAAACCTCATGGCATGTGCGTGTCGGCAATGGCACAATCGACGACGGTATCTACACGCCACACCCTTCCAGGCCGGACGATGAGTACATTGTCATCGTGGCGATCCATGACGGGCAATTCGTACCTCAATACGCCAGTTTGATTCTGCCCATTCCCTTTGTCAGTGCTGAAAAATTCCTGGCTCTTTATGCATCCGTTGAAGCTAGCGACAATTCGCGTAGGGCGCGCATAAACCGGGAATGATCGGTTGGGTGTGCATTTGACGGCCAGACTCCCCGTGCCGTTGACGCCGAAAACCAGGGCCATGCCCTGGTTTTCGCGTTTCATAAGTGCCAGCACAACTCGCCAACCTGTGCTGAAATAGCCCTGCGCTTTATTTAGCTACCTAAGCAAGGATTCTGCATGCACGCCGCAAACCCGCGTCGCGGGTACCTACTGGGCCTCAGCGCCTACATCATCTGGGGCCTGTTCCCCCTGTACTTCAAGGCGATCCAGAGCGTCCCGGCGGTGGAGATCATTGTCCACCGGGTACTGTGGTCGGCACTGTTCGGCTCGCTGCTGCTACTGGTGTGGAAACACCCCGGTTGGTGGCGTGAACTGCGCAACAATCCGCGCCGGCTGGGCATCCTCGCCCTGAGCGGGGCGCTGATCGCCGGTAACTGGCTAACCTACGTCTGGTCGGTGAACAACGGGCGCATGCTCGAGGCCAGCCTGGGCTACTACATCAACCCGCTGATCAATGTGCTGCTGGGCATGCTGATTCTTGGCGAGCGCCTGCGCCGCCTGCAGTGGCTGGCCGTGGCCATGGCTGCCGTGGGTGTGGCCCAGCAAGTATGGCAGGTGGGCAGCCTGCCCTGGGTGTCGCTGGTGCTGGCACTGAGCTTCGGCTTCTATGGGCTGATTCGCAAGCAGGCACCGGTGGCGGCACTGCCGGGCCTGGTGGTGGAAACCTGGATGCTGGTACCGCTGGCGCTTGGCTGGCTGTTGCTGCACCCGGCGGCGACAAGTGCCCAGGGCGCGTTCTACACCAGCAGCGAAGCGTTGTGGTTGATGGCCGCGGGGCCGGTGACACTGGTGCCGCTGGTGTGCTTCAACGCGGCTGCGCGCCACTTGCCGTACACCACCCTGGGCTTCCTGCAATACCTGGCGCCGACCCTGGTGCTGCTGCAGGCGGTGCTGCTGTTCGATGAGCATCTGTCATCGAGCAACCTGGTGGCGTTCATGTTCATCTGGGCGGGCTTGGCGATTTACAGCGTCGATGCGTGGCTGAGTTTGCGCAAGCGCAGCTGATCAAAAAACAAACAAACCTCTGCAGGCCATGTGATTCGTGGCCTGCAGAGACATCTCCAAAGGTTATCCACACCCTGGTCCCCGTACTTTGTGCACAAGCTGCTGATTTTTGAGCATTTTTTGAGCAAAGTTGTGGAAGGCGCGCAGTTATTGGGCTGGAGAGGTACACCCCCAGGTTATCCACAGGGCCTTCCCCGTGATATCGGGATAACCGCAGGGGGCTGCTTTGCAGCCCTTTCACCGGCAATCCCGGATTACTCCTCCGGCCGCAGCTTCAACTCCACCATCAAGTCGTCCGCCAGGCTCTCCAGCTTCTGCTGCAAGTCGTCCAGCGACAGGGTCAACGGCAATGCCAGCAAGGCATCGGCATGGAACAGCGGCTCGCTGCTCATCGGCGCCGGCCGCACCTCAGTGGTAAACCGTTCAAGGTTCACCCCCAGGTCGGCCAGCAAGCGGGTGATGTCACGCACGATCCCCGGCCGGTCATTCCCTACCAGCTCCATGGCAATCGGCTTCCAGGTGCACGACGGCTCGATGCCGCTCTCGGCGATCAGCACGCGAATGTCATAGCGGACCAACCCCTGCAGCGAGGCCACCAGCTCGTCGTAGTTTTCCGCCGGCACCGCCACCCGCAGGATGCCGGCAAACTGCCCGGCCATGCGCGACATGCGGCTTTCCAGCCAGTTGCCACTGTGGTCGGCGATGCACTGGGCAATGCGCTCGACCTGGCCCGCCTTGTCGGGGGCAATCACTGTCAGTACAAGATGATCCACAAGCCCTTCCTCGTGTCGGACCGCTTCCGGGCGGCAGAAAATCGGGGGATCGACTCAGTATAGGCAAGGCGCGGCAACCTGCCGCAGGGCAATCCACACAACGAATCGTGTACTGTTTCAAGATTTATCTGGAACAATCCACCTGTTTTTTGCGAACATACTCACTCCCAGCGTGACCATACGCGACCAACGGGTCGCATAACGGCGCTTTTAGTCTGATTTTGCCCCGCCTACTGCTTCATGTAGTATCCCGTGGCGCGGACTACAAAACGTCGTTTGGATGTCTGCCAAGGCGCCTGTGAAAATACGCACACTGTCTGCCAGCCGGTCTGGCAGGCCGCACCCAGCCGCGCCCGGGGCTTTACTCGGGGGCATGCACTGGTGCCGTGTTTAGAGAAGCGCTACAGGCTTAATACAGAAGAGCGAAATAGCTGAGCAGAGTGAGGCAAGCAATGACTGGATACGTTCAAGTCGGTGGCCTTCAGGTCGCCAAGGTCCTGTACGACTTCGTGAACAACGAAGCCATCCCCGGGACCGGCATCGTCGCCGAACAGTTCTGGGCGGGTGCAGAGAAGATCATCAATGACCTCGCTCCAAAGAACAAAGCCCTGCTCGCCAAGCGCGACGAGCTGCAAGCCAAGATCGACGCCTGGCACCAGGCACGCAAAGGCCAGGCCCACGACGCCGCAGCCTACAAAAGCTTCCTCCAGGAAATCGGCTACCTGCTGCCACAAGCCGACGATTTCCAGGCCACCACCCAGAACGTGGACGAAGAAATCGCCCACATGGCCGGCCCGCAGCTGGTCGTTCCGGTGATGAACGCCCGCTTCGCCCTGAACGCCGCCAACGCCCGCTGGGGTTCGCTGTACGACGCGCTGTATGGCACCGATGCCATCAGCGATGAAGGCGGCGCCGAGAAAGGCCAGGGCTACAACAAGGTGCGTGGCGACAAGGTCATCGCCTTCGCCCGCGCCTTCCTCGACGAAGCCGCACCACTGGCAGCCGGCTCGCACGTCGACTCCACCGGCTACCGTATCGAAGGCGGCAAGCTGATCGTCGCCCTGAAAGGCGGCAGCAACAGCGGCCTGCGTGACGACGCCCAGCTGATCGGCTTCCACGGCGATGCCGCCGCGCCGACCGCCGTGTTGCTCAAGCACAACGGCCTGCACTTCGAAATCCAGGTCGATGCCAGCACCCCGGTCGGCAGCACCGACGCCGCCGGCGTCAAAGACATCCTGATGGAATCGGCGCTGACCACCATCATGGACTGCGAAGACTCGGTTGCCGCCGTCGACGCCGACGACAAGGTGATCGTCTACCGCAACTGGCTGGGCCTGATGAAAGGCGACCTGGCCGAAAGCGTGACCAAGGGTGGCAAGACCTTCACCCGCACCATGAACCCGGACCGCGAGTACGCCGCACCCAACGGTGGCAGCGTGACCCTGCACGGCCGTTCGCTGCTGTTCGTGCGCAACGTTGGCCACCTGATGACCAACCCGGCGATCCTCGACGCCCAGGGCAACGAAATCCCCGAAGGTATCCAGGACGGCCTGTTCACCAACCTGATCGCCCTGCACAACCTCAACGGCAACACCAGCCGCAAGAACACCCGCAGCGGCAGCGTGTACATCGTCAAGCCGAAGATGCACGGGCCGGAGGAAGTCGCCTTCGCCGCCGAGATCTTCAGCCAGGTCGAAGACCTGCTGGGCATGAAGCGCAATACCGTCAAGGTCGGCATCATGGACGAGGAGCGCCGCACCACGGTCAACCTCAAGTCGTGCATCAAGGCTGCAGCCGAGCGCGTGGTGTTCATCAACACCGGCTTCCTCGACCGTACCGGCGATGAAATCCACACCTCGATGGAGGCCGGCGCCGTGGTGCGCAAGGGCGCCATGAAGAACGAGAAATGGATCGGTGCCTACGAGAACAACAACGTCGACGTCGGCCTGGCCACCGGCCTGCAAGGCCGTGCGCAGATCGGCAAAGGCATGTGGGCCATGCCGGACCTGATGGCGGCCATGCTCGAGCAGAAGATCGCCCACCCGCTGGCCGGCGCCAACACCGCCTGGGTACCGTCGCCGACCGCCGCCACCCTGCACGCCCTGCACTACCACAAGGTGGACGTACAGGCGCGTCAGCGTGAACTGGCTTCGCGTACCCCGGCGTCGGTGGACGATATCCTGACCATCCCGCTGGCCACCGACACCAACTGGTCGGCCGAAGAGATCCGCAACGAACTGGACAACAACGCCCAGGGTATCCTCGGCTACGTGGTGCGCTGGATCGACCAGGGCGTGGGTTGCTCGAAGGTGCCGGACATCAACAACGTCGGCCTGATGGAAGACCGCGCCACCCTGCGTATTTCGGCCCAGCTGCTGGCCAACTGGCTGCGCCACGGCGTGGTCAGCCAGGAGCAGGTGCTGGAGAGCCTCAAGCGCATGGCTGTAGTGGTTGACCAGCAGAACGCCGGTGACGCGCTGTACCGCCCGATGGCCCCGAACTTCGACGACAACGTCGCGTTCCAGGCGGCAGTGGAGCTGGTGGTGGAAGGTGGCAAGCAGCCGAACGGTTATACCGAGCCGGTACTGCACCGCCGTCGCCGCGAGTTCAAGGCGCGTAACGGGTTGTAAGCGACATCTGCGACAGGGGGCCGCTTTGCGGCCCTTTCGCGACACAAGGCCGCTCCCACAGGTACCGCGCAAGGCTGAGGTTTGGCGCGGTACTTGTGGGAGCGGCCTTGTGTCGCGAAAGGGCTGCAAAGCAGCCCCACTCCTGCCCTACTCGATCTTCAGTTCTTTCTTCACCAGCTCCAGCAGCTTGTCCAGGTCCACCGGCTTCAACAGAAAATCCACCACCCCCAGGTGCATCACGTCCACCGCCTCTTTCACGTCGGTGTCGCCCGACACCACGATGATCGACAACGCCGCCCGCTCTGATTCACGAATCTTGCGAATCAGGTCCAGGCCATCCTCCGGCTGCATACGCAAATCCGTAATCATCAAGCCAATCCGTTGCTGGTAGTGCAGGTACAGCCTGGCTTCCTCGGCCCCATCCGCCCCGACGCAGTCGATCCCCCGGCTTTTCAGGTACAGGATCAACGCCTCACGGTTCACCGCATTGTCATCCACCACCAGCACCAACGGCTTGGCAGCCACGGGCGCGCTCGCCACGGCCAGTGCCTCGCGCTCGGCGTCGCTCAGGATGTCGCGTTGCTCAGGCATGCTCATCTCGTCAAAAAAATTCCGCTTCAGCATTAGGACCACAGAACTTGCGTAACCCGGTTTGCCTTTTGTCGGGTTTTTGACAGGGGCGCTCATAGACTTACGTCCAATGGGCACCACCCCGCTGCAAGCCGACCATGGAGGCAGAGAACAACATGGTCGGCACCTATATATAGATATATATAGTTCGGCACAGCGATACGGTCAGTTTCATGAGCAAAAAGGACGCCTACAGCCAGGCGGGCAGGACAGCAGTGCTGCAGAACATCCAGGGCACCCTGCAGTTCCTGCAGCGATTTCCGCCGTTCAACCAGATGGAACACAGCCACCTGGCCTACCTGGTCGAACAGTGCCAGCTGCGCTTCTATGCCAGCGGCGAGAGCATCGTCAAACCTGCCGACGGGCCGGTCGAGCACTTCTACATCGTCAAGCAGGGCCGCGTGGTAGGCGAGCGCCAGCACCTGGTCAAGCCTGGTGTGGAGACCACTTTCGAAATTACCAGCGGCGAATGCTTCCCGCTGGCTGCCCTGCTCGGCGAGCGGGCGACCCGCACCGAGCACCTGGCCGGTGAGGACACCTTCTGCCTGCAGCTGAACAAGCCTGCGTTCATCCGCGTGTTCTCGATGTCCGAAGTGTTTCGGGATTTTGCCCTGCGCGGGGTCAGCAGCCTGCTCGACCAGGTCAACCAGCAGGTACGCCAGCGCGCGGTGGAAACCCTCGGCACCCAGTATTCGTTGAACACGCCATTGGGGGAACTGGCCATGCGCCACCCGGTGGTGTGCAGCGCCGACACGCCCCTGCGCGATGCCGTGCGGCTGATGCATGAGCAGCAGGTTGGCAGTATCGTGGTGGTCGACCCGCAGCGCTACCCCACCGGTATCTTCACCCTGCGCGACCTGCGCCAGGTGGTGGCTGCGGCCGATGCCGACCTGGGCGCACCCATCGCGCGGCACATGACGGCCCAGCCGTTCTACCTCAGCCCCCAGGCCAGCGCCTTCGACGCAGCCATGGCCATGACCGAACGGCATATCGCCCACGTGTGCCTGGTTGAAAACAGGCGCCTGTGCGGCGTGGTTTCGGAGCGCGACCTGTTCTCCCTGCAACGGGTAGACCTGGTGCACCTGGCGCGTACCATCCGCCATGCGCCACGCCTGGACACCCTGGTATCGCTGCGCGGCGAAATCAGCCAGCTGGTCGAACGCATGCTCGCCCACGGCGCCTCGTCCACACAGATCACCCAGATCATCACCCTGCTCAACGACCACACCGTGTGCCGGGTGATCGAGTTGGCGTTGGCCGAACGCGGTGACCCGGGCGTACCGTTCAGCTGGTTGTGCTTTGGCAGCGAAGGTCGACGTGAACAAACCCTGCACACTGACCAGGACAACGGCATCCTCTTCGAAGCCGCCGACAGCGCCGAAGCCGACGCCATCCGCGTCCGCCTGCTGCCGCTGGCGCAATACATCAACCAGTGCCTGGCCCAGTGCGGCTTCACCCTGTGCAAGGGCAACGTCATGGCCGGCAACCCCGAGCTGTGCCTGTCGCGCAGTGAATGGGCGCGGCGTTTTGCCGGTTTTGTCCGCGAAGCCAGCCCGGAGAACCTGCTGGGCTCGAGCATCTATTTCGACCTGCGCGTGGTGTGGGGCGACGAGCAAGGCTGCGAGCAACTGCGCCAGGGCCTGCTGGACCAGGTGGCCGATAACCGCATCTTCCAGCGCATGATGGCTGACAACGCCTTGCGCCAACGCCCGCCGGTGGGCCGCCTGCGCGAGTTCGTGCTGACCCGTCAGGGCAACGACAAGGCCGCCACCCTCGACCTCAAGGTCCAGGGCCTGACGCCCTTCGTCGATGGCGCCCGGCTGCTGGCCCTGGCCAACGGCATCGGTGCCTGCAATACCCTGGAACGCCTGCGCCAGCTGGTGGCCAAGGGCGTGATCGAGGCACTGGACGGCGCAGCGTACGAAGAGGCCTACCACTTTATCCAGCAAACCCGCATGCAGCAGCACCAACGCCAGACCCGCGACAACCTGCCCTATTCCAACCGCCTGGACCCGGACAGCCTCAACCACCTGGACCGGCGCATCCTGCGCGAGTCCCTGCGCCAGGCCCAGCGCCTGCAAAGCAGCCTGGCCTTGCGGTACCAGCTATGAGCCTGTTTGCCTGGCTGCGCCCCAGTGCACCCGAACTGGACCATGCCACACGCCAGCGCCTGGCCCGGCTGCCCAAGGCCGCGCCACTGGGGGTGTGTACCCTGCGCGAGCAGCGCTGGGTGGTGCTCGACCTGGAGACCAGCGGCCTGAACCCCAACCGTGACCAGGTGCTGTCAGTTGGCGCCGTGGCCATCGAAGATGGCGCCATCGATTTTGCCCAACAGTTCGAACGCACCCTGCACCGACCTTTGCAGAAGACCAACGCCAGCGTGCTGATCCACGGCCTGGGCCCGAGTGCCCTGGCTGCCGGATGCGACCCGGCCGAGGCCTTGCTCGATTTGCTCGATTTCATTGGCAATAGCCCGGTGCTGGCATTCCATGCACCGTTCGACCAGCGCATGCTGGCCAGGGCGCTGAAGGAAAGCCTGGGCTATCGCTTGCAGTCGCCCTTCCTCGATGTTGCCGAGCTGGCGCCGATGCTCAACCCCGACACCGTGCTGCGCGAGGCCGGGCTGGATGACTGGGTGACGCGGTTTGGCCTGCAGGTGGAGGAGCGCCATCATGCCAGCGCCGATGCCCTGGTGACCGCCGAGCTGGCGCTGATCCTGTTCAGCCAGGCCCGGCGCCAACAGCTGGACAGCCCGTTGCAGCTGGAGCAGCGCTTGCGCGGGTGGCGCAGGCGCAAGGTGCACAATCACGGCCTGTAGCTTTGCGCTGCCCTTGCTGGCCTCTTCGCGGGTAAACCCGCTCCCACAAGGACTGCACTACCTTTGAAACCCTGGAAATACTGTGGGAGCGGGTTTACCCGCGAAGAGGCCAACACAGGCAACACATCTGCATGACCTTGGATGCTAGCCATCCGATAAGCGTCCATTGCACCCACCCCCTCCCCTCTGCAACAATCGCGAATAATTATCGTTAGTTAATACCTACGTTCCTGGGGGGAACGCTGCTTGTCTTCTGCACAGAGCCCACACGCCGATCTGGTCGGTGCGCTGTACCGCGACCACCGCGGCTGGCTGCTTGCCTGGCTGCAACGCAGCATGGCCTGCCGCCAACGTGCCGAAGACCTGAGCCAGGACACTTTCGTGCGCCTGCTCGGCCGTGAGCAACTGGTCAGGCCCCGCGAGCCCCGTGCTTTCCTGGCCGCCGTGGCCAAGGGCCTGATGTTCGACCACTTCCGCCGCGCCGCGCTGGAACAGGCCTACCTGGCCGAACTGGCACTGATGCCGGAAGCCGAACAACCGTCCCCAGAAGTGCAGCACCTGATCCTCGAAGACCTCAAGGCCATCGACCGCCTGCTCGGCAAGCTGTCGAGCAAGGCCCGCGCAGCATTCCTGCACAATCGCCTGGACGGCATGGGCCATGCCGAAATCGCCGAGCGCCTAGGGGTTTCGGTGTCGCGGGTGCGCCAGTACATCGCCCACGGCATGCGCCAGTGCTACGTGGCCCTGTACGGGGAGCCGACGTGAGCAGTGCACCGGTTTCGTCCCGGGTACTGGAAGCCGCCATTGCCTGGAAACTCAGCCTCGACAGTGGCAGCGGTACACCTGATGAGCGCAGCGAATTCATGCGCTGGCATGCAGCCAGCGAGGAGCACGCCCGCGCATGGCGCCAACTCGGCGCCATGGACCAGCGCGTCAGCGCCGCTGCAGGCCCCGCACGCCAGGCCCTGCTGCAATCGCGCGCCGGCCTGCGCCGACGTATCGGCAAGGTCGGCGGCGGGCTGGCCGGCATGTTTCTACTGGGCTCGCTGCTGGCCTGGGTCGGCGCACCATCGCTGGCACCCAGTTACTGGTTGGCCGACCAGCGCACCGCCACCGGCGAACTGCGTACCCTGCGCCTGGAAGACGGCACCTTGCTGAGCCTGAACAGCCACACTGCCGTGGATATCGACTACGCAGGCGAGCAACGGGTGATCGTGCTGCACCAGGGCGAGATCTCGGTCGAAACCGGCCACCAGGACTCGCGCCCGCTGCTGGTACGCACCGAGGATGGCAGCCTGCGCCCATTGGGCACGCGCTTCCTGGTGCGCCGTGAGGACGGCGGTACACGCCTGGAGGTGCTGCAAGCCTCGGTCGCCGCCATGCCGCTGAACAGCGGCGACGAACAGGTGCTGCGTGAAGGCCAGCAGGTGCTGATGAACACCAATGGTCTCGGCCGAATCGGCGCGGTCCCCGCCGGTGCCGACGCCTGGACCCGCGGCATGCTGGTGGTGGACAACGTGCGCCTGGGCGATCTGCTGGCCGTGCTTGGCCAGTACCGCAGCGGTTACCTCGGGGTAGACGACGAGGTCGCCGACTTGCGTGTCACCGGCAGCTTCCCGCTGACCGACACCGACCTGGCGCTGGCGTCGCTGGTGCCGGCACTGCCGGTGAAGGTCGAGCGACATACCCAGTGGTGGGTGACCGTCGGTCCCAAGTAGTCCTGCACCGGCCTCTTCGCGGGTAAACCCGCTCCCACAGGATTGCACCAGCCTCAAAGCCTCCGCGATCCCTGTGGGAGCGGGTTTACCCGCGAAAGGGCCGGTACAGGCAAAAACCAACTTCAAATAATTCTCACTTTTTTTCAGATTCACCCTGTCACTTTTCAAATCTCGCTCGGCAAGGAAGCAGAACGCACTTATCCGTCGAGGAGCCGCTGCATGTCCCGTGCTGTTGATCGTATCCTGCGCCCCAGCCTGATGGCCCTGGCCATCGCCGTGGCCGCGCCATTGGCCAGCCCTGCCTGTTCGCCGCCGAGCAATCCGCTCCACGCACCTACGACCTGCCCGGCGCCCCGCTGGCCACCACCCTCAACCAGATCGCCAGCCAGGCCGGCATCGCCCTGGCCATCGACCCGGCATTGGTCAGCGGCCGCACCTCGGCCCCGGTAAGCGGGCATTACGATGGCCTCGGCGCCCTGCAGGCGGCCCTGCGCGGCACTGGCCTGCAGTTGCAGCAAAGCAGCGTGGGCAGCTACAGCCTAGTGGCCACGCCAGAAGGGACACTGGCGCTACCGGAGACTGCTATCAATGCGACTTCCAGCTATGAAAGCGCCTGGGGTACCTCCAGCGGCTACGTGGCCACACGCACTGCCGCGGGTACCAAGACCGACACACCAATCGTCGAGACCCCACGTTCGATGACCGTCATCACTCGCCAGCAACTGGATGATCGCCAGGTACTCAACCTCAATGACGCCCTGCGCTACACTGCAGGCGTGCAAAGCAGCGGTTACGGTTCGGACTCGCGCGCCGACTGGTTGCGTATACGCGGTTTCGAGCCGACCCAGTTCCTTGACGGCCTGCCGCTGCCCAAGGGCTCGTTCGCCAACCCCAAGGTCGAGCCATGGAACCTCGAACGCATTACCGTGCTGCGCGGCCCGGCGTCGTCGCTGTATGGCCAGACACCACCGGGCGGCCTGCTCGACATGGTCAGCCGCCGGCCGCAATTTGAAAGTGCTCACCAGATCGAAGCCCAGGTGGGTAGCAACGAACACCAGCAGATCAACTTCGACAGCACCGGCAAGATCGACGATGAAGGCAAGTTTCTCTACCGCGTAAGTGGTGTGGTGCGTGACAGCAACTCACCCGTCGACCACATCCCGGACAAGCGCTACAACATCGCACCTAGCCTGACCTGGAACATCGATGACGATACCAAGCTGACCTTCATCTCCCAGTACACCCGGGACGATACTGGTATCACCGGCCAGTTCCTGCCGCTGCAAGGCACCAAACTGGACGGACCGACCGGCAAGATTTCCCACCACAAGAACCTTGGCGAACCGGACTGGGACTTCTACGACCGCACTTACTACGCGTTGGGCTATGCCTTCGAGCACCGCCTGAACGACACCTGGCAGTTCCGCCAGAACCTGCGCTACACCAAGAGCGACCTGTCGTTCCAGGCCGTGCAGGTGGCAACCGTCAACAGCATCGACGCCGATGGCAACGTCAACCGCGAGTCGGGTATCGTCAACGAAGACATCAGCCAGTTCGCCGTCGACAACAACTTCCAGGCCGACTTCCAGACCGGCGACATCAGCCACACCGTGCTGCTGGGCCTGGACCATCAGCGTTCGAATACCAACTATCAGTGGCTGTATGGCATGGGCGTGCCACCGATCAACGTCAACCGCCCGGTGTATGGCGCCGACCTGTCGAACGTCACCTACTTCGCCATGCAGGACTTCCAGCAGAAAACCCACCAGACAGGCGCCTACGTCCAGGACCAGATGTCACTCGACAACTGGCGCCTGACCTTGGGTGGTCGTGAAGACTGGATTCACACCGGCGCTGTGTTCCATAACAGCAACGACGCCACCAATACCCAGCGCGACAAAGCCTTCAGCGGCAACGTCGGCCTGAGTTACGTGTTCGACAACGGCATTACGCCGTACTTTTCGTACGCCGAGTCGTTCCAGCCGGCCAGTGGTGCCAACTTCAACTCCACGGAGTCGTTCAAACCGACCGAAGGCCGTCAGTATGAAGTGGGTGTGAAATACCAGCCCGTCGGGACTGACACCCTGCTCACTGCAGCGGTGTATGACCTGAAGCAGCAGAACGTCAGCGTCACGGAAGGCAGCATCACCCGCCAGGTGGGCGAACTGCAGGTTCGCGGCCTGGAACTGGAAGCCTCCACCCAGGTTACCGAGAACCTCAAGGCGATCGCATCGTATACCTATACCGACACCGAGATCCTGAAGGGTGACGACAAAGGCAATCGCATGGCGCTGATCCCGCGCAACCAGGCAACCCTGTGGGCCGACTACACCTGGCACAGCGGGCCACTGGACGGCTTCGGCATTGGCGGCGGTGTGCGCTACGTGGGTGACACCTACGGCAATACCGCCAACACCGAACTGGCCCATGTGGGCTCGTACACGGTGTATGACGCCTCGGTGCACTACGACCTGGGTAGCCTGGACAACAGCATGAAAGGCCTGACGGTAGCCGTAGAGGCGAAGAACCTGTTCAACAAGGACTACCTGGCCAACTGTGACGGTTACTGGTGCTACTACGGCGACGAGCGCAACGTGGTGGCCAGTGTCAATTACAAGTTCTGAGTGAACGGGGGCCGCTTTGCGGCCCCTGTGCCCATCAGGCATTAATCGGTACCGTGATGAAAAGCCCAACCATCCGCCGCTGGTCCGTGGTCCACACCTGGAGCAGCCTGGTCTGCACCCTGTTCCTGCTGTTGCTGGCAGTCACCGGCCTGCCGCTGATCTTCCACCACGAACTCGAACACCTGCTCGGCGACGCACCCGAACTGCGTGAAATGCCAGCAGGCACGCCACATCTCGACTTGCAGCAACTGGTACTCAAAGCCGAACAGCACCGCCCTGGCGAGGTCATGCAGTACTTCGGCCATGACGAGGACGAACCCAACGGCGTGGTCGCCATCACCGCCGCCACCGCCGGCACCGACCCCAACTTGTCGCACACCTTCATGCTCGATGCCCGTACCGGCGAGGCGGTGGCCATGCCGGCCGCCAATGGCGGCTTCATGATGGTGATGCTGCGCCTGCACGTGGACAAGTTCGCCGGCCTGCCCGGCAAGCTGCTGCTGGCCTTCATGGGCGTGCTGTTCGTCGTGGCGATCATCTCCGGCACCGTGCTCTATGCGCCGTTCATGCGCCGCCTGGACTTCGCCACGGTGCGCCACGACAAGTCCCGTCGCCTGCGCTGGCTCGACCTGCACAACCTGATCGGCGTGGTGACCCTGGCCTGGGCATTGACGGTAGGCGTAACCGGTGTGATCAGTGCCCTGTCCGACCTGGTCATCGCGGCCTGGCGCAACGACAGCCTGGCCGCCATGGTCGCGCCTTACCGCGACGCGCCACCGCTCACCCAGCGCGCACCAGCCTCACGCCTGCTGGAGATTGCCGAACAGGCCGCCCCAGGCATGCGCCCGGACTTCATCGCCTTCCCCGGCACGCGCTTCTCCAGCGAGCACCACTATGCAGTGTTCATGAACGGCGCCACGCACCTGAGTTCGCACCTGTTCACACCGGTTCTGATCGATGCCCGCACCCTGGCGGTTACAGCCGTCGGCGAACGCCCCTGGTACATGGACGCCATGGGCCTTTCGCAACCGCTGCACTTCGGCGACTACGGCGGGAGACCGATGCAGGTCCTCTGGGCAGTGCTCGACGTGCTCACCATCATCGTGCTCGGCAGCGGGCTCTACCTGTGGTGGGGCAAACAGCGCAAACCCCGGGAGGCAAGGGCATGAGCCACCGGTCACGATCCTCTCGGCACATTTTCGCCTGGCCCACACTGATCGCCCTGCTCAGCTTCACGGGGTTGTTCGCCGCCTTGCTAGGCGACGGCCTGTGGGACAGCCTCGCCTGGCTTGGCCTTGGCGTCTCGGCGGGGTTGGGCCTCAAAGGCTTGCTGCCGCCTCGGTAGCCCGCTACCACCGCTGCGTTGCAGCGGGCCGCCATGGTTGGCTCCCTTGATCACGGAGCCCTGCCATGACCCCTTTGCAACGCCTCGAAACCCTGGATGCCAGCATCAGTGCGCTGCACCACGGGCAACCCACCCTTGTGGCCGGGCTGGCGCCCGCCCGGTTACGCCAACGTTTCTTCAGCGACCTGGCGTTGTTCTGGAACGAAGCCCCCAGAGGCAGCCAGAGCAGGCGCCAACGGTTACACAAGCTGCGTCAGGAACAATTGCTGGCGGAACTGGAATTGCGCCTGGCCGACCAGACCCTGGATTATCAGCACATCAGCCTGCTGCGCACCTACCTCGAATTGCCGTTGCCCTGGCAGCGACCACATTTGCCCAGCGAGTTGAAGGCACAGGCTTACCGACCGGTATTCAGCAGCCTCAGCCCCCAGCGCAGGCTGGCCCTGCCAGGCACATTGATATTGGTAGCCGACGGCCCCGAAGGTAGCGATGCCATCCCGGGCAAAGTCACCGGCAAGGCGCTGCTCTGCAGCCTCGCCCACGGCATCGAAGGGTTTGACAGCCTTGCCGAGTTGCATGTCGAACTCTGCGAGCGCCTCGACGACTGGCTGCAAATCCAGCCCTTCCTGCAAATGCTGCCACGCACGGAGGACCAGCAATGGCTGATGCAAGCCGACCGCTTGCGCTATGAGTGGTTTGCCGACGATCTGGTGGCGCAGCAGGTACGCGACCTGACAGACTGCCAGCACCAGCGGCTGACACTGGCCTGGCAAGCCGCATGGCAACATGCCCAGCTACCTGACCTGGACAAGCTCGGAGCAACGCTGGCCAGCCAGCAGTCGCTCACCGGCTTGATGAGCAGCAAGCACGCCCTGGCTACACGTTACGCCCTGCTGCTCGAAAAGCACCTGCCAGCATGGCTGCGCAATACGCCCCCACAAGGCCTGGCGCATATCATGCAAACCATGCAGGAACTGGCCGGGGCTATCACCCAGGCCGCCGCACCAGGGCTGCTGACCCTGGACCAGTTTCGCGAACGCCACCACTTGCAGGCCTGGGTGCGTGCGCGGCTCGCCAAACAGCTGGCACGAACACTGGCCATCAGCATACCGCCGCAGCGCATCTGCATCAGTGTCACCCTGGCTCGTCGGCGCGGGCCTTTGCTCAATCCCCTGTCACCGTCCAGCTACATCGCCGCCGCCGCCCGCCCGCAAGTGGGCGACACCGTCGAAATGGTGGCGGTCACTTACCGCCTGGACGAACTGGCCTTGCTCAACATCAGCTGGTTCGACGTGGATTACTGGCTGACGGCCCGGGTACACGACGACACTGGCGCCCCACTGGCGAACCTGTCCCCCGAACAGGTCAGGACACTGGTGCGCAAGCTCGATGCCGGCAGCGGCTATGAGCGCTACTTGCGCACACACCTGCTGGACTCCCCATCGGCCAACTGGCGAATGGAGGCCCACGGCAACATCAACCGGGCACGCATGCGCGCCGAGGCGGCCAAGGCTCGCTACGTCGGGCACTTCCTGCCCGGCCAGCAGGAGCAGGGTTACCACTGGGCCAAGGCAGTTGTCGACTACCCCGACAGCAGCCGCCGCCCGCCCATCGACGGGCAGCACATCGTCGTTCGCCAGCTGGTTGTGGACGGGCATACGCTGCAAGGCGTGCTGCTGCTCAATGCCGAAAGCCCCAATCAACCTTCGCTGGTGATCTACACGCCGGATGCACCAGACCGGCGTGCCTGGCGCGAATTCCGCAATGCCCGCGACATGCTGCGGGCAGTGCGTGGCAACCCCGCACTGCAACAGTATTTCATCCAGCGCGCTCCTGGCGCCGATGCCAGGCGCCTTGAAACGCTGTTCCGCAAGGGGCGCCTGGGGCCGCATGTGCAAAGGCCGATCATCCCCGGCAATCTGTTCAATGCCCTTTACCGGGCAGAGGTACATGCCTTGATCGCCGAGGCGGACACCAACAGCCGCAGCAATCGAGAAGTGCTGGGCGAGTTCGGCCTGGCCACGCTACGCCTCATACTCGACCTGGTCAGCCTGGTACTGCCGGCACCTGCCATGTCGGCGCTGGCGTTCGGACGCATGGGCATTTCCATATGGGACGGCTTCGAGGCCATGGAAAAGAACGACCATGAGGCAACCCTGCACCACGCCATCGCGGCGCTCAGCCATGCCAGCGACGGTCTCAACAGTTTTGCCGGCTCTACCTTGATGCGCCGGGCACTTCGTGGTTTGCCGCCACAACCGCCCAGGCCATTGCCACAAACCCATGCGGCAACCGTCGACCTGGCCAAGCTGCGCTACCGGATAGAGGGGGTACATGGCGAACAGGTCTATGAGTACATCAGTGCCACACCCGGGCCCGATCGGTACTTCGTGAAAGACAGCCAAGGCCGGGTGTACAACGTCCATTTCGACGGCCAGCGCTGGCGTGCACTCGACCCGCGACAGCCTGACGCCTACGTACAGCTGCCAGTCAAACGCCTGGCCGACGGTTCCTGGGTGGTCGATTCGCCCGTGCTCTGGTACGACGGCTTGCCCGACATCGAGCAGTTGTTAGCGGACTGCCGCCTGGCCCCACCGCGCGAAGGTGTGCCAGTCGAAAGTGAAGCAGACCTGTTCGACGCCAACGGCCAGCTCTACCTGCAGTTGGCCGACAATCAGCTGCCGGTGCACCGGCATCTGCTGGCCGGCCACTATCACCTGCAAATCGCCGGGCAGGCCCTGAGCACGGTCAAGGCCTGGGCCGTGCTGCGCCAGCAGGATGGCCAGTGGCGCATCCGCGTGCGCCAACCCGGCCGCAGCAGCGACTGGCTGGCACTGCCGGCGGACTACTCGGCCAGCTTGGGCAGCAACCGGTCCAGCCGCTGATGCAAGGCACTGCCACTCGGCCAGTTGCGCAGCAGCCGCGCCCGGTCACGGGCGTAGGCCGGGGCGAAGCTGAGCTGGGTGGCGTGCTGGCACATGGCATCGAGGTCGATCAGTGACCACTGGCCGTTGTGCCAGAACAGGTTGTGGCCCTTGAAGTCGCCGTGGCTGATGCGCTCGCGAATCAGTTGCTGCATCACATGCACCAAGGCATCCACCTGCTCCTCGGGCGCATCACCGTTGTCCACGTAGGGTGCGAAGCACTCGGCCAGGTCCGGGCCATCGACATACTCGGTGACCAGGTAGGCACGGCTGCGCAAACCCATCACCCGCTGCTCCAGCACTGCCAGCGGACGCGGCGTGGCGATGTCGAGGAATTCCAGGCGGTGGCCTTCGATCCATGAATGCCAGGCACGGCTCGGGCGCCAGAAGCGTTTGAACCAATGTGCGGTGTTCTTGATGTTGTAACGCTTGAGCACCAGCGTGCGCCCGCCAACCTCGATGCGCGCCACACTGGCCGCACCACCGGTCTTGTACAGGTGGCCCTGGTCGATCAATGCGTCGGCCTGCTCCAGCACAGGCAGCATGGCTTCGACCTCGCTGCGGCGGATCGCCCGCAGGCCGGAAAGGCTGCGCTCGACACTGAACAGGCTGCATTCACGGCCAGCCTTTTCCAGGTAGTCCTTCTGGCGCCAGCTGCGCACCTTGTCCACCTGCTTCTGCAAGGCTTCCAGCGGCAACGCATGCTCGGCGTTGGCCAGCAGGTAGTGCACCAGCAGTTCTTCGATGAACGGCTCCAGGCGCTTGGGTAGCTGGGCGAAGAACACCCCAAGGTTTTCCAGCACACGCGGGCGCGACAGCTGCTGCCCAGGTGTTTCGGCCTTGATCCCGGCGCCGTCGATCAGGTACAGCTTGCCGCCGTGGCGCAGCAGGTTGTCCAGGTGCAGGTCTTCCTGCCACAGGCCCTGGGCATGCATGTGCGCCACCGCAGTGAGCGCTTCGCCCAGCACCAGGTGCTGCTCGTCGGCAAGCACCGGCAGGTTTTCCACTGCCGCCCAGGCATCGGCCAGGCTTTCGGCACCGTCGAGGAACTCGAACAACAGCCAGCCGCCTTCGCCTTCCTTGAGGCCGTCGGCCAACAGCTTCGGCGTGGTCAGGCCCTGCTCGGCCAGCAGCTTCACGCCTTGCAGTTCGCGCTGGAAATGCCGGGCAGCGTTACCACCGACCAGCAGCTTGGCCAGCACTGGGGTCCCGCGCCACACGCCGGCGCCCACATAGCGCTGGCCCGGCAGCACGCGCAGCAGGCTGAGCAATTGCAGGTCAGCCGTGCCGGCGGCATCGGCCAGGGTGATGCTCAGGGGCAACGAGGGGTTGCGCCCGGCCTCTTTCAATTCAGACAAACGCATCAGCGGGCCTCTTTTTCACGACGGCGTTGCGTCAGGCGTTGCAGCCAGGTATCGACCAGCGTGCCATCGGCCGGCTGCGCCAGGTAGCTGGCCAGCAATGTACGCACATCGCCTTCGCTCCAGACCGGGGCGCGACGCAGCAGCGGCTCCAGGTCCTTGAGGCGGTCACGCATGCCGAACAGCAGGGGTCGGGTCTTTTCCAGGTCGATCAGTTGCGCGTCCCAGCCATCGCGGCGCTGGCGCAGGAAGATGTGCTTGGGGTAGAAGCAGCCATGCACCTGGCCGGCACTGTGCAGGGTGCGCGCCAGCTGGCCGCAGGCCTGCAGCACGCCGTTGCGTTCAGCATCGCTCAGTTGTGGCCACCGGGCCAGCAGGCTGTCGAGGTCGGCCCATTCGTCCAGGGCGCGGGTCATCAGGATCGCCCGGTGCGTGCCGCCTTGCTTGCGCTCGCCGTAGAACACCGCCTGCAACGCCGGAATGTGCAGCTTCTGGTAACGGCTGATGTTGCGGAATTCGCGGGCGAAGGTCGGCTCGCCGAACGGCCGGTGCAGGGTACGGGTCAGGTAGTCGCTCTGGCGCTTGAGGTAGTAGCCCTTGCCTTCGAGCTCCAGGCGAAACACGCTGCTCCAGCCACCGCGACCGGTGTTCGGTTCGTCCACGGCATCCAGTTGCAGCGCCCACAGCGCCTCGAAGTCGTCCAGGCCATGGCGTTTGAGCAGCGCGAGGTCCGCGCTGGCCAGGTAATCGGTCATTCCCTTCCCTCGAAAAAGCTCACCACCTGGCGAATGCGCTTCTTGTCACGCACATTCAACCGGTCGCGGCCGCGGTATTGCAGGTAGAAACGCAGACGCTGGGTTGCCGACAGGTGGTATTTGGCCACTTTGTCCAGGCAGGCCAGGTCCTTGATCATCCGGTGCCGCCACATGAAGCCGCGCCAGAAATCGCCGGTGGGGCAGTCGATGAAGAATAGCGTGCCCTGATCGTCGACCAGCAGGTTGCGCCACTTCAGGTCGTTATGGGCGAAATGGTGCTGGTGCATGATCCGGGTGTGGCGCGCCAGCTGGCTGCTGACATGCCCGACCCAGGCACGGTCGGCCAGGCGTGCATCGTTGCGCTCGGCCAGTGCCGACAGGTCTTCGGTGCGCGGCAGTTCGCGGGTGATCATCGCGCCCCGGCCAAAGGCCAGGCCATTGCGCTCCAGGCCCCAGGCCACCACCTCGGCCGTGGGGATGCCCCACTTGTGGAACTGCTTGAGGTTCTGCCATTCGGCCTTGATTCGCGGCCGCCCCAGGTAGCGCCGCATGTGCTTGCCGGCCCCGGTGTAGCGCTTGACGTAGTAATTGACCCCCTCACGCGTGATCCGCACCACTTCGCTGAGCGGGTCGCGGGTCAGGCGTTCGCCTTGCAGGGCAAATACCGCATCGAGGCTGCCGAAGTCCGCCGCCAGGTGTTCGTAGCCCGGCGCCAGTGTCCACCCCGCCATCAGAGTGCATCCCCATAGCGTTGCTTGCGGTCGTAGAGTTTCTGCGCCTTGCGCTCCAGCCAGGCGAGCAGCGCGGCTTCCTCTTTGAGGATCTGCCGCAGCGGGCGCTGGAAGTAGCCGCGCAGGAAGCGCAGCTTGTCGCGTTGGGTCAGGCCAATATCCAGCGCCGAGAAGTACAGCGCGGCCAGGTCCTTGTCGCGCCAGCGGCGGCTGATTTTCGCCCGGGTCTGCGCGCGGTGCAGGTCGATCACCGACAGTTTGAAATCTTCCGCCGTCACCGGGCGGTCGGTGTGCAGCAGGAAGTGACAGATGTAGCAGTCGCGGTGGTTGACCCCGGCGCGGTGCATGCCGCCGGTCATCTTCGCCACCTCGGCGATCAGCGCACGCTTCAGGCGTGGCTCCGGTGGCTGCCTGACCCAGTCGATGCTGAAGTCTTCCAGGCTGATGGTCGGCGCCAGTTCCTCAGTGATGATGAACGAGTGCTGAGCGGCCGGGTTGCTGCCCCGCTCGCCATAGGCGACGGCAGTCATGGTCGGCACGCCAACCTGGTGCAGGCGCTGGATGGCCTGCCATTCCTGGCCGGCGCCGAGCACCGGTAGCTTGGCGGTTAGCAGGTTCTTGAAGATCTCACCCCAGCCGATGCCGCGGTGGATCTTGACGAAGAAGCCCTCGCCAGCGACCTCGGTGCGCAGCGTGCGACGCCCTTCCAGCTCGCGATAGACCTCGCCTTGCAGCGCCTCCACGGCGTCGAAGGCATCACGCCCGGCCCACAGGCGCTTGAACGGTTCGGCCAGTATCAGCTTCATGCAGACTCCTGCCCCAGGATCACGTCGGCAGCATGTTGCGGCATGCTGTACAGATCGGCGGTTTCAGCAAACGCCAGGCCGTTGCGCGACCAGCTGGCGCGGGCCTGCTGGTCTTCGAGCATACGCTGCAGATAGCCATTGAGTTGTTCCTGCTCGAACGGCTCGTCCAGCACCAGGCCGCTGTCGGCCTCGGCAATGTAGTGGGCGTAGCCACACACCTTGGAGACCAGCACCGGCAGGCCAGCCACCAGCGCTTCGAGCAGCACCGTGCCGGTGTTCTCGTTGTACGCCGGGTGAATCAGCAAGTCGGCACCCAGCAGGAAGCGCGGGATGTCGCTGCGGCCCTTGAGGAACTGCACCTGCTCGCCCAGGCCCAAGGTAGCGCTTTGCAGCTGGAACACCTTGGGGTCATCCTGGCCGATCACCATCAGCCTGGTGCGCTTGCGCAGGGCCGATGGCAGTGCGGCCAGGGCCTTGAGGCTGCGGTCCACGCCCTTGGTCTTGAAGCCCGAGCCAATCTGCACCAGCAGCAGGTCGTCATCGCCCAGGTTGAATTCCTTGCGGAACTCGGCGCGGATTTCGCCGGCGTTGGCCGGCGCGCGGCGGTCCTGGGAAATGCCCGGTGGCAGCAAGTGGAAACGTTCCACAGGGGTGCCGTAGTGCTTGATGAACAGCGGCTGCTGCACTTCGGAAATCATCAGTACTTCGGTATGGGCGTCCTTGGCGAACACCGCACGTTCGTACTCGGCAAAGTGCCGGTAGCGGCCCCAGCGGCGGTACAGGCCGCCACGCAGGGTCTGCGCCTTGTCCTCGAAACAGCCGTCGGCGGCGTAGTAAACGTCCAGCCCGGGCATCTTGTTGAAGCCGATCAGGCGGTCGACCGGGCGCTTGGCCAGGTCGGCGGCCATCCAGGCGCTGAGCTTCTCGTTGCGGCGGTGGTTGAAAATCGCCTTCACCGGCGCCACCAGCACTTCGAAGCCCGGCGGAATGTCACCCTCCCAGATCAGCGTGTACACGCGAATCTGGTGGCCCCGCTTCTGGCATTCCAGGGCAATGCGCATGAAATCGCGCTGCAGCCCGCCGAAGGGGAAATACTTGTAAAGCACGAAAGCCAGTTGCATCAACGGACATCCTCAGCCAGCAGCAACGCGCTCAAGCGGCTCGCCACATGCTCGGGATTCAGGCGAGTGAAGCACAGCGGCCACTCGCGTTTGAGATCGAACCGGCGCAGGTCGTCGGCGCTCGGTTTGTAGGTGCACTTCTTCTGCAGGCAGGGCGCGCAGGGCCAGTCACTGGCCTGGTGTATCTGGGTCCGTCCGTAGGCGCCGGTCAGGCCCGGGTTGGTCGGGCCGAACAGCGAAATGGTGGGCACATCGAGTGCCGCCGCCAGGTGGCCAAGGCCGGTATCGACCGCCACGCAGGCTTTTGCCGCCGCCAACACGCGAGCGACGCCGGCAAGGTTCAATTTGGGGAGTACCTGGCAATTGTTCAAGCCCTGGGCGATGCGCTCGGCCCGAGCCTTTTCGGCCGGGTTACCCCACGGCAGGCGCACCTCCAGCTTGCGCCGGCCCATGCGTTCGGCCAGTTCGCGCCAGTAGGCTTCGGGCCAGTGCTTGGTCGCCCAGGTGGTGCCATGCAGGAACACCACATAGGGGGCGGCTGGCGGTAATTGCAGGCGCTCGAGGTCGAGGCCGTAGTTGCCGATGCCTTCCGGCAGGTCGTAGGCCAGGGCCATGGCGAACAGCTGGCGCACCCGCTCCACCGCATGCTGCCCGGTGGCAACCGACAAGCGCCGGTCATAGAAGCGGCTGGCCCAGCCTTCACGGGCCGAGTAGCGGTCCAGGCCAGCTACCGGCGCCTTCACGTAGCGGGTCAGCCAGGCCGACTTGACCAGGCCCTGGGCGTCGATCACCAGGTCGTACTTGCGCTCGCGTACTCGCTGCTTGAACGCCTTCCACTCGCCACTCTTGATGGTTTGCCAGAGGTTCTTGCGCCAGCGGCGGATGGCCACCGGGATCACCTGGTCGACCGCCGGGTGCCAGCCGGGGATTTCCGCGAAGCCTTCTTCCACCACCCAGTCGAAGCGGATGCCCGGGATAGCGTGGGCGGCATCGGTAAGCGCCGGCAAGGTGTGGATCACATCACCCAGCGACGAAGTCTTGATGATCAGTACCCGCACTTAGTCGACCTCGGCCACGGTATCGATCAGGTCCGGCCCGCTCAGGCTGTGCAGGGCGGCAATGACTTTGCCCGGTTCCAGCAGGCGCAGGCAGTTGTAGTGGCCGAAGCGGCAGGTGCGGTCGAAGCACGGGCTGCACTCGATGCCGGTGCGCACCACCTCCACGTGCTCGGCCAGCGGCGGGGTGAAGCCTGGCGAGGTCGAGCCGTACACCGCCACCAGCGGGCGGTTCAGCGCGGCGGCCACGTGCATCAGCCCGGAGTCGTTGGACACCACGGCATGGGCGCAGGACATCAGGTCGATGGCCTCGGCCAGCGAGGTTTCGCCGGCCAGGTTGGACGATTCTTCACGCAAGCCCGGGATCAGCCGATCACGGATCTGCTCACCGACCGGGTGATCGTTCTTCGAGCCGAACAACCACACCTGCCAGCCCTGGCGGATCATCGCATCGGCCACGGTGGCGTAGTGCTCGGCCGGCCAGCGCTTGGCCTCGCCGAACTCGGCACCGGGGCACAGCGCCAGCACCGGGCGGTCCAGCTCCAGGCCGAACTTGGCCAGGGCAGCATCACGGCTTTGCGCTTCGATCTGCAGGCTGGGGCGCGGGTACGGCTGCGGCAGCTCGGCGCCGGGCGCGTAGGCCAGGGCCATGAAGCGCTCGATCATCAGCGGGTAGCGGGCCTTGTCCAGCTTGCGCACGTCGTTGAGCAGGCCGAAGCGCATTTCGCCGCGCCAGCCAGTACGCTTGGGGATACCGGCGAAGAACGGCACCAGCGCCGACTTCAGCGAGTTGGGCAGCAGGATGGCCTGGTCGTACTGGCCGGCCAGGGACTTGCCGATGCGTCGCCGCGTGGCCAGTTCCAGCGCGCCGTGGCCGAGCGGGAAGCTCAGGGCCTGACGGACCTCGGGCATGCGTTCGAGGATCGGCCGGCTCCACTCGGGGGCCAGCACATCGATCACGCAGTCGGGGTGCTGCTGTTTCAGGCACTGGAACAGGGTCTGCGCCATCACCATGTCGCCGACCCAGCTGGGGCCAATGATCAGTATTCTCATGCTTAGTCCAGAAACGCTCGGGGAGGCTGCAGGCTGCGGTACAGCCTGGCCTCCCCTCTTTATATTCAGGCTATGTGGCGGACAGTGTACCACTCAGGCATATCCGTCGCTGATTGCAGACCCTGTGGGAGCGGGTTNNCGGCGAAGCCGGTGCCAGGCAACGCGTGGCCTTCTTCGCGGGTGAACCCGCTCCCACAGGGTTGGCGGGGCCTTCAGGTAAGGCCCAGTTCACCCCAGATCCGCCGCACTTCGCGGCGCTCATCGGCAAACTGCGCCGCATCGATCACCCCGGCCTGCTTTTGCAGGGCCTGGCGGTGCGAGGCCGAGCGGAACGCCTTGTACACTTCACGCAACAGCACCGCGTCACTGGCCGGCATCAACCCTGCCTGCTCCAGCTCTTCCAGAATGCGGATGTTATCGGTCCATCGAAGTATGGCCGGATGGTCGTGAGACCAGGCCAAAGCGGCGTATTGCACCATAAATTCGATATCGACGATACCGCCCGCATCCTGCTTGATATCGAACGGTACACCGGCCTCGAAGGCGTTGGCCGCGGTACCGGCAGCGGTAGCCTTGGTGCCGAGGTTATCGCGCATCTTGGCGCGCATTTCGCTCACTTCGCTGCGCAGCTTTTCCAGGTCGCGGGCCTGGCCCAGCACCTTGGCGCGCACGCCTTCGAATGCAGCGCCCACCTGCTTGCAGCCCACCAGTACCCGGGCGCGCACCAGGGCCTGATGCTCCCATGTCCAGGCTTCGTTCTGCTGGTAGCGCTCGAACGCGCCCAGCGAGCTCACCAGCAGGCCCGAGGCCCCCGACGGGCGCAGGCGCATGTCCACGTCATACAGCTGGCCCGAGTTGGTCTGAGTGGCCAGCAGGTGAATGATGCGCTGGCCCAGCCGGGTGAAGAACTGCGCACTGTCGATGGGCTTGGCGCCGTCGGTTTCGGCCTGCGGGTCGCCATCGTGGATGAATACCAGGTCCAGGTCAGAACCGTGGCCCAGCTCCAGGCCACCCACCTTGCCGTAGCCGATGATGATGAAGCCTGGGTCACACAGGCTGCCGTCGCTACGCTTGGGCTGCCCGTGGCGAGCCACGGTCTGGCGCCAGGCCAGGGCCAGCACCTGGTCGAGGATGGCTTCGGCCAGCCAGGTCAGGTAGTCGCTGACTTTCATCAACGGCAGGTTGCCGCTGATTTCCGAGGCGGCCACGCGCAGGCTGTGGGCCAGCTTGAAGTGGCGCAGCGCCTCCATTTGCTGTTCCAGGTCGTCCTCGGGAATGCGCGTCAGGCGCTCGCGCAGCTCGCTGGCCAACTCCGGCGCCAGTGGCGGGCTGAACAGGCGGCCTTCGTTGAGCAGTTCGTCGAGCAGCAGCGGGTAACGGGCAATCTGCTCGGCAATCCACGGGCTGGCGGCGCACAGGGTCAGCAGGCGGCGCAAGGCGCCGGGGTTTTCGGTGAGCAACACCAGATAGGCAGAACGCCGTGCCACGGCCTCGACCAGCGGCAGCACGCGCTCGAGCACCAGGTCGGGGTTGTCATGTTCCACAGCCTGGGCCAGCAGCCGTGGGATAAAGGCGTCCAGGCGTTCACGCCCGATCCGTTGCATGGAACGCAGCTGCGGGCTGGAGCGCAGCGCGGCCAGGCGCCGCAGGGCTTCGGCGGGCTGCTGGAAACCGGCCTCTTGCAGCTGGCGGCCAGCGGCATCTTCATCCTGCGCCTGCTCCCACAGCGGCGACCATTCGCCCCCCACCACCAGTTCGCCCTCGCCGTCTTCATCATCCGGGTCGGCGATCACCTGGCGGAAGTGCCAGTCAATGCGGCCACGCCAGTGCGTCAGCTGGTCATGGAAGCTTTGCCAGTCGGCATAACCGAGCATGTAGGCCACCCGCGCCTGATCGGTCTCACTGTCCGGCAGCATCTGCGTCTGACGGTCGGCAATGGCCTGGATGGCGTGCTCGGCATAACGCAGGAATTCATAACCTTCACGCAGTTCGGCAACCACGGCCGGTGGCAGGTAGCCCTGGCCTTCAAGGGTGGCCAGCACTTTCAGCAAAGGCCGCTGCTGCAAGCTGAGGTCGCGCCCGCCGTGGATCAGCTGGAAGGCCTGGGCGATGAACTCCACCTCGCGAATGCCCCCGGCACCCAGCTTGATGTTGTCGGCCATGCCCTTGCGCCGCACTTCCTGCTGGATCAGCTGCTTCATGGTGCGCAGCGCTTCGATCGCGGAAAAGTCCAGGTAACGGCGGTACACGAACGGCCGCAGCATCTCCTGCAACTGCGCACCGGCCGCCTGATCACCGGCCACCACCCGCGCCTTGATCATCGCGTAGCGTTCCCAGTCACGGCCCTGGTCCTGGTAGTACTGCTCCAGGGCATTGAAGCTGAGCACCAGCGCGCCGGCCGAGCCGTACGGGCGCAGGCGCATGTCGACACGGAACACGAAGCCGTCGACGGTGACCGGGTCCAGTGCCTTGATCAGGCGCTGGCCCAGGCGGGTGAAGAACTCCTGGTTGTCCAGCGAGCGCTTCACCCCTTCGGTTTCGCCGCCTTCGGGGAAGGCGAAGATCAGGTCGATGTCCGACGACAGGTTCAGCTCCACCGCGCCCAGCTTGCCCATGCCCAGCACCACCATGTGCTGCGGCTGGCCGCTGCGGTTGCCGACAGGCGTACCGAACTGCTGACAGTGGCGCGGGTACAGCCATTGGTAGGCTTCGTCGATGGCGGCATCGGCCAGATCGGACAGGTCGCGGCAGGTTTCGCCCAGCGCGGCCTGGCGGGTGATGTCGCGCCAGATGATGCGCATCTGCTGGCGGTTGCGCTCGCGGCGCAGGTTGCGTGCCAGCTCGTCCTCGCTCTGCGCCGCCTGGGCGGCTGCCGCGATGTGACCGCGCAGTTCGCCTGCGGCGTAACGCCGGTCCAGCTCGCCACTGGCCAGCAGGCCGAACAACATGGCCGGCTCGCGCCGGGCCAGGCCGAGCACGAAGTCACTGGCGGCGGCAACCTGGTCGAACTGTTGCCGGTGCAGCGGGCTCCAGGCCTGCAGGTCGAGTTCCGGGTGGGCAGCCACGGCATCGCTGATGAATTGCTGGTTGCGCGCGACCAGTGGTTGCAGGGTAGCGGGCAGATCGGACGGCAAAGGTAGGCGCATGGTCTATCCTTGATCGGCGTGAAATAGAGGGGAAGAAGCGGCCAAGGGGAAGCCGGACCACGGTTGGACTGTCGTACAAAAGTTGGAAATAGCTGAAATGAACGAAAAAATGGCAACAACCATCAAGAATTACCCGCTCGCGACACAACGCCAACCAACATGAACGTTTTTCCTCACAAGCCAGCATGCGACGAAACGTCGCACAAATGTAGTTTTACTACTACCCGTGTCGTGTAAAAGCATGAAATGCGAAAGCAAATGTAGTAAAACTACACGGCGCCGGAGGACACCCCGGTAATCCAAGAATTCACGACGTCTGCCCATAAGGCCAGTCGCAACTTCAGGCAATCGATTCTGGTTGCCTTTCCGCCCTGGAGCAAGCCATGCAAGACCTCGATCCAATCGAAACCCAGGAATGGCTGGATGCCCTGGAGTCGGTCCTCGACAAAGAAGGCGAAGACCGCGCTCATTACCTGATGACCCGTATGGGCGAGCTGGCCACCCGTAGTGGCTCCCAGCTGCCGTATGCGATCACCACGCCATACCGCAACACCATCCCTGTCACCCACGAAGCACGCATGCCTGGCGACCTGTTCATGGAACGCCGCATTCGCTCGATGGTGCGTTGGAACGCCCTGGCCATGGTCATGCGTACCAACCTGAAAGACTCGGACCTGGGCGGACACATCTCCAGCTTCGCCTCCAGCGCCACCCTGTACGACATCGGCTTCAACTACTTCTTCCAGGCACCGACCGAAGAACACGGCGGCGACCTGATCTTCTTCCAGGGCCACGCCTCGCCAGGCGTCTACGCCCGTGCCTTCATGGAAGGCCGCATCAGCGAAGACCAGATGAACAACTTCCGTCAGGAAGTGGACGGCAACGGCCTGTCTTCGTACCCGCACCCATGGCTGATGCCTGACTTCTGGCAGTTCCCGACCGTATCGATGGGTCTGGGCCCGATCCAGGCCATCTACCAGGCACGCTTCATGAAGTACCTGGAAGCCCGCGGCTTCATCCCGGCCGGCAAGCAGAAGGTCTGGTGCTTCATGGGCGACGGCGAGTGCGACGAGCCGGAATCCCTGGGCGCAATCGCCCTGGCCGGCCGCGAGAAGCTGGACAACCTGATCTTCGTCATCAACTGCAACCTGCAGCGCCTCGACGGCCCGGTTCGCGGCAACGGCAAGATCATCCAGGAACTCGAAGGCGTGTTCCGTGGCGGTGGCTGGAACGTCAACAAGGTCGTCTGGGGCCGCTTCTGGGACCCACTGTTCGCCAAGGACACCAACGGTGCCCTGCAGCGCCGCATGGACGAAGTCATCGACGGCGAGTACCAGAACTACAAAGCCAAAGACGGCGCGTACGTTCGTGAGAACTTCTTCAACACCCCAGAGCTCAAGGCCATGGTCGAAGACCTGTCCGACGAAGAGATCTGGAAGCTCAACCGTGGCGGCCACGACCCGTACAAGGTCTACGCGGCGTACCACCAGGCGGTCAACCACAAGGACCAGCCTACCGTCATCCTGGCCAAGACCATCAAGGGTTACGGTACCGGTGCCGGCGAAGCCAAGAACACCGCACACAACACCAAGAAGGTCGACGTCGACAGCCTGCGTCACTTCCGTGACCGCTTCGACATCCCGGTCAAGGATGCCGACCTGGAGAACCTGCCGTTCTTCAAGCCGGAAGAAGGTTCTGCCGAAGCCAAGTACCTGGCCGAGCGCCGTGCTGCCCTGGGCGGTTTCGTGCCACAGCGCCGCGCCAAGAGCTTCAGCGTACCGACCCCGCCACTGGAAACGCTGAAAGCGATCCTGGACGGCTCGGGCGACCGCGAAATCTCCACCACCATGGCCTTCGTGCGTATTCTGGCGCAGCTGGTCAAGGACAAGGAAATCGGCCAGCGCATCGTCCCGATCATCCCGGACGAAGCCCGTACCTTCGGTATGGAAGGCATGTTCCGCCAGCTGGGCATCTACTCGTCGGTCGGCCAGCTCTACGAGCCAGTCGATAAAGACCAGGTGATGTTCTACCGCGAAGACAAGAAGGGCCAGATCCTCGAGGAAGGCATCAACGAAGCCGGCGCCATGTCGTCGTTCATCGCTGCCGGTACCTCGTACAGCTGCCACAACCAGCCGATGCTGCCGTTCTACATCTTCTACTCGATGTTCGGCTTCCAGCGCATTGGCGACCTGGCCTGGGCCGCTGGCGACAGCCGCACCCGTGGCTTCCTGATCGGCGGTACCGCCGGCCGTACCACCCTCAACGGTGAAGGCCTGCAGCACGAAGACGGTCACAGCCACATGATGGCGGGCACCATCCCGAACTGCCGCACCTACGATCCGACCTACGGCTACGAGCTGGCGGTGATCATCCAGGACGGCATGAAGAAGATGACCGAAGAGCAACAGGACATCTTCTACTACATCACCGTGATGAACGAATCCTACCAGCAGCCAGCCATGCCGGCCGGTGTCGAGGAAGGCATCATCAAGGGCATGTACCTGCTGGAAGAAGACACCCGCGAAGCCGCGCACCATGTACAGCTGATGGGCTCCGGCACCATCCTGCGCGAAGTCCGCGAAGCGGCGAAGATCCTGCGTGAAGAGTTCAACGTCGGTGCCGACGTGTGGAGCGTCACCAGCTTCAACGAACTGCGTCGCGACGGCCTGGCCGTGGAACGCGCCAACCGCCTGAAGCCTGGCCAGAAGCCACAGCAGACCTACGTCGAGCAGTGCCTGACCGGTCGCAAGGGCCCGGTCATCGCCTCCACCGACTACATGAAGCTGTTCGCCGAGCAGATTCGCCAGTGGGTGCCGAGCAAAGAATTCAAGGTCCTGGGTACCGACGGTTACGGTCGCAGCGACAGCCGCAAGAAGCTGCGTCACTTCTTCGAAGTCGACCGTCACTTCGTGGTGCTGGCTGCCCTGGAAGCCCTGGCTGACCGTGGCGAGATCGAACCCAAGGTTGTTGCAGACGCTATCGTCAAGTTCGGTATCGACCCGGACAAGCGCAACCCACTGGACTGCTGAGGAGTATTTTTAAGTGAGCGAACTCATTCGCGTACCTGACATCGGCAGCGGTGAAGGTGAAATCATCGAGCTGTTCGTCAAGGTCGGTGATCGTATCGAGGCTGACCAGAGCCTGCTGACCCTGGAGTCCGACAAGGCCTCCATGGAGATCCCGGCCCCGAAAGCCGGCGTCATCAAGGAACTGAAGGTCAAGCTGGGCGACCGCCTGAAAGAAGGCGACGAGCTGCTGGTTCTGGAAGCCGAGGGCGCCGCTGCTGCGGCCCCTGAGGCCCCGGCTGCCGCTCCGGCTCCAGCTGCTGCACCAGCGCCTGCCGCCGAAGCTGCCCCTGCGCCGGCAGCAGCGCCGGCTGCCGCCAGCGTGCAGGACATCCACGTACCGGACATCGGTTCGTCGGGCAAGGCCAAGATCATCGAAGTGCTGGTCAAGGTCGGCGACACCGTCGAAGCCGACCAGTCGCTGATTACCCTGGAGTCCGACAAGGCCTCCATGGAAATCCCGTCGCCGGCTGCCGGCGTGGTCGAAGAAGTCCTGTGCAAGCTGGAAGACGAAGTCGGCACTGGCGACCTGATCTTCAAGCTGAAAGTTGCAGGCGCTGCGCCGGCTGCCGCTCCGGCACCTGCCGCTGCTGCTGCCCCGGCCAAGGCTGAGGCTGCTCCGGCCGCCGCACCTGCCGCTGCAGCCCCGGCTGCTGCTCCTGCACCGGTTGCCACCGCACCGGCTGCCGGCAGCAATGCCAAGGTTCACGCCGGCCCGGCGGTTCGTCAGCTGGCTCGTGAATTCGGTGTCGACCTGGGCGCGGTTGCCGCGACCGGTCCGCACGGCCGCATCCTCAAAGAAGACGTGCAGGTCTACGTCAAGGCGATGATGCAGAAGGCCAAGGAAGCTCCGGCAGCCGCCGGTGCAACCGGTGGCGCCGGCATCCCGCCGATCCCTGCCGTGGACTTCAGCAAGTTCGGCGAAGTGGAAGAAGTGGCCCTGACCCGCCTGATGCAGGTCGGTGCTGCCAACCTGCACCGCAGCTGGCTGAACGTGCCGCACGTCACCCAGTTCGACTCCGCCGACATCACCGAGCTGGAAGCCTTCCGCGTTGCGCAGAAGGCCGTGGCCGAGAAGGCTGGCGTCAAGCTGACCGTGCTGCCACTGCTGCTCAAGGCCTGCGCCTTCCTGCTCAAGGAACTGCCGGACTTCAACAGCTCGCTGGCGCCAAGCGGCAAGGCCATCATCCGCAAGAAGTACGTGCACATCGGCTTCGCCGTGGACACTCCGGACGGCCTGCTGGTCCCTGTGATCAAGAACGTCGACCAGAAGAGCCTGCTGCAACTGGCTGCCGAAGCGGCTGCGCTGGCCGAAAAAGCCCGCACCAAGAAGCTGTCGGCCGACGAGATGCAAGGCGCCTGCTTCACCATCTCCAGCCTCGGCCACATTGGCGGCACCGGCTTCACGCCGATCGTCAACGCGCCGGAAGTGGCTATCCTGGGCGTCTCCAAGGCGACCATGCAGCCGGTCTGGGATGGCAAGGCCTTCCAGCCGAAGCTGATGCTGCCGCTGTCGCTGTCCTACGATCACCGTGTGATCAACGGCGCTGCCGCCGCACGCTTCACCAAGCGCCTGGGCGACGTGCTGGGCGATATCCGCACCATGCTGCTGTAAGGCAGCACACTGCCCCTCACCGCGAGGGGCAGTACCCTTTCGAGCTGCCACGCTCGTACCTCAACCCCGTCGATTGGCGGGGCTTTTTTTTACCTGCCGATAGAGGTTTGGCGCCTGTGAAATCGAGCGCCGCGCGGGCGGCGCTCGACCGCCCAGACGCCAAAAATCTCAAGGCGATCCAAGATTTGCCGATAACCCGTCCACAGCATCACGCATGGCTGCTTGCCAGCCCCCGGGACATGATGCAACCTTGCCAGATCCGCCGCCGCCCCAAAGCAGCGTCACCTCTTCAAGCGAGTCTTCGATGAAAAGCCAACCCGATGCCACCAGCCGTGTGGTGGCCGAGGTCGTCACGCAGTTACCCGTGCCCTCGCGGCTCGGCATGCTGCGTTTCGAAAGGCTCAACGAAGCCACCTGGTCCATGCTCTACCTCGACCCGGCCTGCGAGCGCCAGTTCGGCCTGCACGCCAGCGACCTGTGCGCCCTGGTAGACGCGCCCTATGCCAGCCTGATGGAGCCCGAGGCCCGCTACCGGCTGCACGACGAGATCCAGTTGCAACTGGCCCAGCGCGGCTACTACCGCGTGCGCTACACCCTGCACACGCCAGCTGCATCGCTACGCCTGCTGGAAGCTGGTGAAGCCTACAAGCAGCACAACCGCCACCTGTTACGCGGCTACCTGAGCGTGTTCGACGAGCAGCCCGAGGATACCGGCGAGGCCGGTGCCAGCGACCTGGAGTCGCGCAACAACCGCCTGCAACTGGCACTGCAACTGAACCAGCGCGCGCAGCAGGAACAATTCGAGCATCTGGAACGGGTACGCGGCCAGCAGGACCTGATCCTGCGCCTGGCCCGTCAGCGCTACAGCGCCGGTAACTCGCTGCGGGAAGCCGCCCAGCTGATTACCCGCAGCGCCTGCGAGATCTACAAGGTCGATATTGCCAGCATCTGGCACCTGGAAGACCAGCGCCTGGAGCCGATCACCGCCTGGTACCGGGAAGCGCAGGAGTACCGCCAGCCCAAAGCCATCGATGCCAGCCGCTTCCCCGACTACCTCGACGCGCTGCACGCCAGCCGCGCCATCGACGCTCACAATGCCGGCCACGACCCGCGCACCCGCGCCCTGGCACAAAGCCTGTACCCGGAAAACAAGGCGATGCTGGATGCCAGTATTCGCGTCGATGGTCAGGTAGTCGGCGTGCTGTGCCTGGAGCAGACCGGCCAGACACGGGCCTGGCAATCGGACGAAATCGCCTTTGCCGGCGAGCTGGCCGACCAGTTCGCCCAGGTCATCACCAACCACAACCGGCGCACCGCCGCCAGCGCCCTGCACCTGTTCCAGCGTGCCGTCGAGCAGAGCGCCAACGCCTTCCTGCTGGTCAACCGCGACGGCGTGGTGGAGTACGTCAACCCCAGCTTTACCGCCATCACCCAGTACAGCACCGAGGAAGTGCAAGGCCGCCACCTGGGCGAGCTGCCGGCGCTGGAAAACCTGAGCGAGCTGCTGTTCGACTCGCCGTCGAGCCTGGCCATGGGCAACAGCTGGCAGGGCGAGTTCAAGAGCCGGCGCAAGAACCTCGAGCCCTACTGGGGCCAGTTGTCGATTTCCAAGGTCTACGGCGACAACCGTGAGCTGACCCACTATATCGGCATCTACGAAGACGTCACCCAGACCAAGCTGGCCCAGCAGCGCATCGAGCGCCTGGCCTACACCGACAACCTGACCAACCTGGGCAACCGCCCGGCGTTCATCCGCAGCCTGGACGAGCGCTTTGCCCGCGATGGTGAGAACTCGATGTGCCTGCTGCTGGTGGACATCGACAACTTCAAGCGCATCAACGACAGCCTCGGCCACCAGACCGGCGACAAGCTGCTGATCAGCCTGGCCCGGCGCCTGCGCAACAGCTTGCACACCGGCGGTATCCTGGCGCGCTTTGCCAGTAACGAGTTCGCCGTGCTGCTCGACGACACCAGCCTGGAAGATGGCCAGGGCGTCGCCCAGCAATTGCTGCGCACCCTCGACAAGCCGATGTTCGTCGATAACCAGCTGATCAACGTCACCGCCTCGGTGGGCCTGGCCTGCGCGCCACTGCACGGTGCCGACCCGGCCAGCCTGATGAAGAACGCCGGCCTCGCGCTGCACAAGGCCAAGGCCAACGGCAAGCACCAGGTGCAGGTGTTTACCGAAGTGCTCAATGCCGAAGCCAGCTACAAGCTGTTCGTCGAGAACAACCTGCGTCGTGCCCTGACCCAGAACGAGCTGGAGGTGTTCTACCAGCCCAAGCTGTGCCTGCGCAGCGGCCGCCTGCTGGGGCTGGAAGCACTGCTGCGCTGGAACCACCCCGAGCGCGGCATGATCCGCCCGGACCAGTTCATCAGCGTGGCGGAAGAGACCGGCCTGATCATCCCCATCGGCAAATGGGTGGTACGCCAGTCGTGCCGCATGAGCCAGCAGCTGCGCGAGGCCGGCATGGGCAACCTGCATGTGGCCATCAACCTGTCGCCCAAGCAGTTCTCCGACCCGGACCTGGTGGCGTCGATCAGCACCATTCTCAAGGAAGAAGCCCTGCCCCCGCACCTGCTGGAGCTGGAACTGACTGAAGGCCTGCTGCTGGAGGCCACCGAAGATACCCACCGCCAGCTGGATGAGCTGAAGGACTTGGGCCTGACCCTGGCCATGGACGACTTCGGCACCGGTTATTCGTCGCTGAGCTACCTGAAGAAGTTTCCGATCGACATCCTCAAGATCGACCGCAGCTTCATCAATGAAATCCCGGACAACCAGGACGACATGGAAATCACCTCGGCGGTGGTGGCCATGGCCCACAACCTCAAGCTGAAAGTGGTGGCCGAGGGTATCGAGACGCCGGAGCAACTGGCGTTCCTGCGCCGGCACCGCTGTGACGTGGGCCAGGGCTACCTGTTCGACCGGCCGATCCCGGGGCGGGAGCTGGCCGAACGACTGAAGCGCTACCCGCGTGGTCCTGTGGCCTGACAGCCGCATAAACCTCGGGCACTATAGCGCTCATACGGGCCCCTTCGCGGGTAAACCCGCTCCCACAGGTACACCACAATATTCGAAATCTGTGCAGGACCTGTGGGAGCGGGTTTACCCGCGAATGCCCCAGCCCCCATCTCAAAGATCTACAGAGGAACGGCCATGGTCCTGCGTTCGGAAATCCTGGTGAACAAAAACGTCATGCCTACCGCGGAACAGGCCCTGCCTGGCCGCGAAACGCCAATGAGCCTGCCCGAGTTCCATTATGTCTTCAAAGACACGCCACTGCTCGGGCCCTTCTTCGAGGGCGCCATCGACTTCGCCATCTTCGGCCTGGGTTGCTTCTGGGGTGCCGAACGCCGCTTCTGGCAGCGTGAAGGCGTGGTCAGCACGGTGGTCGGCTACGCCGGCGGCTTCACCCCCCACCCCACCTACGAGGAAGTCTGCTCGGGCCTGACCGGCCATACCGAAGTGGTGCTGGTGGTATTCGACAAGGACAAGGTCAGCTACCGCGAGCTGCTGGCGATGTTCTGGGAACTGCACAACCCGACCCAGGGCATGCGCCAGGGCAACGACATCGGCACCCAGTACCGCTCGGCCATCTACTGCACCAGCCCTGAACAGCTGGAACAGGCCAAGGCCAGCCGCGACGCGTTCCAGGCTGAGCTGACCAAGGCCGGCTTCGGCGAGATCACCACCGAGATCGACCAGGCACCGACCGTATACTTCGCCGAGGCCTACCACCAGCAGTACCTGGCCAAGAACCCGGACGGCTACTGCGGCATCGGCGGTACCGGCGTGTGCCTGCCACCAAGCCTGCAGGGTAACTGACGCATGAGCACGATGACCCTGTTCCACTCGCCATTTTCACCATTCGTGCGCAAGGTGATGGTGGTGTTGCACGAGACCGGCCAGCTTGAGCGTGTGCAGCTGCAGCCGGTGAACATCAGCCCGATCAGCGGCGACCCGCAACTGAACCAGGACAACCCGATCGGCAAGATCCCGGCCCTGCGCCTGGCAGACGGCACGATACTGCACGACAGCCGGGTGATCTGCGAATACCTCGACCTGCAGCACGTCGGCCTGCCGCTGCTGCCGCGCGAAGGCTCGGCGCGCTGGCGGCGCATGACGCTGGTGTCGCAGGCTGATGCGATCATGGATGCGGCGGTGTTGTCGCGCTATGAAAGCTTCCTGCGGCCCGAGGAGAAACGCTGGGATGGCTGGTTGCAGGCGCAGGGCGACAAGATTCGCCGTAGCCTGGCCAACCTGGAGCAGGAGCATTTGCCCGAGTTGATGTCCGGGTTCGACCTGGCGGCGATTGGCGTGGCCTGCGCGCTGGGGTACCTGGATTTGCGCCAGCCGGAGTTCGGCTGGCGTGAGCGCCAGCCTGGGTTGGCGGCGTGGTATGCCGAGGTGGTCAAGCGGCCATCGATGGTCGCTACCTCTCCAGTAGCCTGAAAGGCCGCCATCGCCGGCAAGCCAGCTCCCACAGATACGGCGCACAGCTTTAGACTTGCGCGATACCTGTGGGAGCGGGCTTGCCCGCGAAAGGGCCAGTAAAGCCAGCCGAAATCAGCAGTCAGGCTTGCCAGCGGTAAACTTCTTGGCCGGGTTGACCGCCGCCTTGAACTCGCGCAGCGCTTTGGAGCCCACCAGCAGCGGGTAGTTGAAGCTGCTGCGGTCCACCAGGTTGACCTCCACGGTGCGCTTCACGTCCCCCAGACACAGCTCCAGGTCGACCACCGGGCGTTTGGAGATTTCCGGTGCATCGCCTTCCTCCTCTTCATCGGCACGGCCCTTGATCTTGCTGATGCGCGAGACCTTGTGCTCGTAAACCTTGCCGTCCGAGTCCTTGGTCGCCAGGCGGAAGCGTACCCACTCGTCGCCATCGCGGGTGAACAGCTCGATGTCCTTGGCCGACAGCGACGCGGTGAAGGCACCGGTGTCCATCTTGGCTTTCAGGGTTTCGCCCAGTTCGGGCAGGGCAATGTTCTCGTAACGGCCGTAGATAGTGGGTTCGGCGGCCATGACCGGCAGCGCCAGCAACGACAACAGGGCAAGCAGAGGTTTCACAGGCAGGCTTCCTTGAGAAAGGTCAGTGCTTAGACTGCACTGGCAGGATAGGTTCGCTGTCACAAGCCTAACCAACATAATGTGAAACATTTGTCCCTGCCGAAGGGCATTGGAAATTTGGCGTAGGCCACGGCCCTGCTTATCATTGCCAACCGTTTATCTCCCACAACAAGAGTCTCTTTATGCGTCGCCTGCTGACCGGCATCCTCACAACTACCCTGCTGCTGCTCAACACCCTGGTGTTGATCTGCCCGCTGCTGGTCTTCGCCCTGCTCAAACTGGTGCTGCCGGGGCGTGGGCGTGACTATGCCTCGTGGGCGGTGATGTGGGTGGCCGAGACCTGGTCGGAGATCGACAAAGCCATCTTTGCCTTGTGCATCCCTACCCAGTGGGATATCCGCGGCGTCGAGAACCTGCGCAAGGACACTTCGTACCTGGCCGTCAGCAACCACCAGACCTGGGTCGATATTCCGGCACTCATCGAGAGCCTCAACCGCCGTACACCGTTCTTCAAGTTCTTCCTGAAGAAGGAGCTGATCTGGGTGCCGCTGCTGGGCCTGGCCTGGTGGGGGCTGGATTACCCGTTCATGAAGCGCTACAGCAAGGCCTTCCTGGAGAAGCACCCGGAGCTGAAGGGCAAGGACCTGGAAATCACCAAGGCGGCTTGTGAACTGTTCAAGCGTCAGCCGGTGACTGTGGTGAACTACCTGGAAGGCACGCGGTTTACCGAAGCCAAGCGTCAGCAGCAGCAGTCGCCGTATCGCTACCTGCTCAAGCCCAAGGCTGGTGGCGTGGCGTTCGTGCTGGCGGCTTTGGGGGAGCAGCTGGATGCCTTGCTGGACGTCACCATCGTGTACCCCGGCAACAAGGCACCGGGGTTCTGGGACTTGCTCAATGGCACCATCAACCGGGTGATTATCGACATTCGCGTACGGGAGCTTGACCCGGTGCTGTGGTCGGGGGATTACGAGAATGATCCCGAGTTCCGCCAGACCGTGCAGGCCTGGGTGAACCAGTTGTGGGTGGAGAAGGACCAGCGGATCGAGCAGCTGCGGGTGGAGATGGGCTGAGATCTTTACTGCCTGTACTGGCCTCTTCGCGGGTAAACCCGCTCCCACAGGTACTGCGCAGCACTCAATACCTGTGGGTCCCCTGTGGGAGCGGGTTTACCCGCGAAGAGGCCGGAACAGGCACTGCAAGAATCCGATTAGAACCCAGGCTAATAATCAGCATAAGGATTACTTTTTTGTCATCCCCCACCTAAGTGGATAAAAATCGACCAAAGCACAACTACAAAAATGCTCTGGATCGAACGATGGCCAACCCACCCAGCTCCACCCCCGCCCAGCTCCGCCGTGTCCTCGGGCTGCCTGCCCTGGTGTTCTTCGGCCTGGTGTACATGGTCCCGCTGACCATCTTCACCACTTACGGCATCGTCACCGAACTCACCGGTGGCCGCACTGCCGGCGCCTATATCGTGACGCTGGTGGCCATGCTGTTCACCGCCACCTCCTACAGCTTCATGGTCAAGCGCTTCCCGGTCGCGGGCTCGGCGTACTCCTACACCAACATGGCCTTCGGCCCGAACATCGGCTTCCTGGCCGGTTGGTCGCTGCTGCTGGATTACCTGTTCCTGCCAATGATCAACTACCTGCTGATCGGCCTGTTCCTCAACATTGCCTTTCCGGCCATCCCCGCGTGGTCGATCGCGCTGGCCTCGATTGCCCTGGTCACGGTGCTCAACGTGGTCGGCATTCACTCGGTGGCCAAGACCAGCAACCTGATCGTTGGCGCGCAGATCATCTTCATCGTGGTGTTCGTCGCCCTGTCCTGCCAGTCTCTGGCTGGCCAGCCGCTCGACCTGCTGTCGCCGCTGCTGGGCGACGGTTCGCAGCCGGGCTTTGGCGCCCTGATGGCAGGGGCTGCAGTGCTGTGCCTGTCGTTCCTCGGCTTCGATGCTGTCTCGACCTTGGCTGAAGAATGCCGCGATGCCCGCCGCGATGTGCCACGCGCCATCATCCTCACCACCCTGTTCGCCGGCTTGCTGTTCACCGTGCTGGCCTACGTCAGCCAGCTGGTGCTGCCGGGCACCACCTTTGCCAATGCCGACGCGGCGGCCAACGAAGTGATGTTCAAGGCGGGCGGGCAGTTCCTGGCCAACTTCTTCACAGCTGCGTATGTCGCTGGCAGCCTGGGCTCGGCGCTGGCCTCCCAGGCGGCGGTGTCGCGTATTCTGTTTACCATGGGGCGCGACAAGGTGCTGCCGCAGCGCACTTTCGGCTACCTGTCACCGCGTTTTGGCACGCCGGTGTTCGCCATTTTGCTGGTTTCGGCGTTCTCGTTACTGGCACTGGTAATCGACCTGGCGACCCTTGCCTCACTGATCAGCTTTGGTGCGCTGGTGGCGTTTTCGGCGGTGAACCTGGCGGTGGTGAAGACCCATCTGCTGGACGATGCCTCGCAGCGCAGCCTCAAAGGGCTGTTGAGCTATGGCCTGGTGCCGCTGGTAGGGTTGGCGCTGACCTTGTGGCTGTGGACCAGCCTGTCGGCGCTGACGTTGGTGATTGGGCTCTGCTGGTTTGCGTTTGGCCTGGCATACCTGGCCGTGCTGACCGCCGGCTTCCGCCGACCGGTGCGGCTCGTGGACTTCACCGAAGCCGCCTGAAGCCAGCGGTGTGTGCTGATAATTCTGCCAGTTGTGCCATGCCTCGCGAAAACGAAGACTTACACAGCACATCTTTTTGCGAGGCTCTACAATTGGAAACCGCCGCCCTTGCCTACAGCCCTTACGGGTTCAACGGCAGACAAGCATCTGGAGTCAGCACGATTGGCTTCAATGGCGAACTGTTGGAAAAGCATTCTGGAACCTATCCACTAGGCAATGGCTATCGCCCGTACAGCCCAGCAATCATGCGATTCTTGGCACCTGACAGCTGGAGCCCGCTCGGCAAGGGGGGGCTGAATGCCTATTGCTATTGCGCAGCCGACCCCGTAAACAACGTAGACCCAGACGGGCATGTAACCGTAACTCCCCCACGCCGCCCCGTCATAACACGGATGCCCAATGGTTCTCTTCCTCCTCGACAAACGGCCCAGCATCTCAATCGCGCCCTCAACTCGCAGCGCTTGCAGATCGAAAACAATCCGCACAACAACCCATTAACTCCAACACCGCACAATCAGCAGCCTCGGGTCAATAGGAATCCTCTGGCAAACGGTGGTCGGATGCCGTTTGAAGACCGGAGAAATCCAAGCGTAGCATTGCGTGAAGTTGTGACGCTGGCCAATGACCTACTGGAGTCAAGGCTCAACCTTGCACGTACTCCAGATATTTTGGCACGCCTGAATGATCCGCAAATGCGTGAAGATTATCTTGCTGATATCAGTCGAATTCGTAACGAAGTAACACCTCAGCAAGATAGATTGAACACGGCGATGGTCCGCTGGTTTCACTCCTGACCAATCCCATATTTCTAACTCCGTCAAACCGACGGAGCATTTGTCGGCGCCGGGTTAGTCCATAGGCTACCCAAATTCTGCAACAACGCCCCGGCAATCCCCTGCTGCCCCAGGTATTGCAGCAGCAACGGCGCAAACTGCCCGATCATCCCGGTATCCATCCCCAGCGCCTTGAACGCATTGTCCAGGTCGCTGCGGTTTTCCACATTGCTGCCCAGCGCATTGTTCAAGGCCGACTGGCTCCCGCTGTTCTTGCCCAGCAACTCACCCAGGCCACTCAAGCCACCCAGTGCATTGGCCCCCGCAAGCAGGTCCAGCCCCGGCACCGCCTTGGTCAATTGCCCATAGTCATCGCTGCTCAGGTTATTGCGCGCCAGCCCCAACATCGCCCCTGCCCCGCCAATGGCCTGTTCGGGGGTGATATTCAATTGGCTGCCCAAGGTGTTGAGCAAATTGGCCTGCGCCTCGGGCGCCTGCACCTGGCCTTGCTGTTGCTGGTTCTGCATGGCAGACACGGCGTTGGCGGCGTCGCTGAGGTTGAAGGCGAACACCGGGCTTGCGGCCAGGGTCATCAGGGTTGCCAGGGTGAATGCTTTCATCGGGAGGGACCTCGTCGGCCGGGTTGGCCTTTGGGAAACGAGGGTTTTGACACTTGTTTTCAGCGGTTGTTCCGGGCCGGATATCAGGTGTTCAGCCAAAGCTCAGGAAGCCTGCCTTGACGCAATGACCTAGCATTTTTGTCAGTAGCGGCGCGGATCAAGCCAACAGATACTCGGTAATGTCAGCGTGTCCAGCACACAATTTTCTCGAGAATCGGAAAATGCGCCATGAGTAGCGAAAAGCATTTCTATCAGAATCAAAAAATTACCACTGTAAAAACTGGCAAACGGAACTGCTCGATTTTCCGAGGTATTCAGATTGCGCTTGCTGAGAGACAATCGGACTCCGCAGAATATTGCAATTTGCTGACTGTGGACATTAAAGGATCCGTGACCGCCGTAAAGGGCATCTCGTCCCCAGAGCTACATAGCTACTCCCCTTATGGGAATGCAGCCACTATACCTTCGTCCAGATCGCTATTGGGCTTCAATGGCGAGCGCGCAGAGCGAACGGGATTATATCTTCTTGGCAGCTACAGGGCCTACTCGGCAATACTTATGCGCTTTCTTTCCCCCGATATACTTTCTCCTTTCGACAAGGGCTGGATCAACCCATATGCCTACTGTGCAGGGGACCCAATTAACTATACTGACCCTACCGGTCACATGATGCGAAAGAACCGCACACCGGCCCAAAATGTTTCTCACTACGAAAGAAAGCTTGGAAAGCTAAACGATAGAGCACAGGGAAAAACCAACTACATACAGAATCTTGAAGCACTCCAACACAAGGCTCCAGAATACATAAAAAATCGACACACAGTATATAAAGCGACTGGCCACAAGGCGTTCCGCACTTACTTAGATGATATGGCAGATGACATTCATAAAGCAAAGTCCGAACTTTCACTAATCGGCGAAAAGGCGGAGAGAACAACAGAAAAGCTTAAATCTGCGCTAGAATTATTGGCTGCCGAAAAGGCATCACTAGCCCCCACAGCGCCCCGAGGCAGCATTATTTCCAACTATGATCCGAGCGCACCTCGGGCTAGCATCATTTCCAACTATGATCCAAGTGCACCACGAGCCAGTATCATTTCAAACTATGATCCAAGTGCACCACGAGCCAGCATCATTTCCAACCATGCCCCAAGTGCATCTAGCCTTTCATCATTAATGGAAGGTGTGCGCAGGCACCAGAGTGCCAACCCAAACAACTGACACGGACTACCATGCAAAAGCCCCTCGATACGAGGGGCTCTTGTCAAACGTCGGTTGTTATGCCGCCCCCCACATCTTGTGCGGGTCGATCACAAACTTCTTCGGCACACCCGCATCAAACTCGCCATACCCTTCCGGCGCCTGATCCAGGTTGATCACCTGCACTCCCACCACTTCGGCAATGTTGATCCGATCCCACATGATCGCCTGCATCAGTTGGCGGTTGTACTTCATGGTCGGGGTCTGGCCGGTGTGGAAGCTGTGCGACTTGGCCCAGCCCAGGCCGAAGCGGATGCTCAGCGCGCCGATCTTGGCGGCAGCATCCACCGCGCCCGGGTCTTCGGTCACGTACAGGCCCGGGATACCGATGTTGCCGGCAACGCGGGTAACCTGCATCAGAGAGTTCAGCACGGTGGCCGGCGCTTCATGCTTGGCCCCTTCGTGGCCATGGCCGCGGGCCTCGAAGCCTACGGCGTCGATGGCGCAATCCACTTCCGGCTCGCCGAGGATGTCGACGATCTGCTCATGCAGCGGGGTGTCCTTGGACAGGTCGACCACTTCGAAGCCCTGGGACTTGGCGTGGGCCAGGCGGGCCTGGTTGAGGTCGCCAACGATCACGCAGGCAGCGCCCAGCAGGCGCGCCGAAGCAGCGGCGGCCAGGCCAACCGGGCCGGCACCGGCGACGTAGACGGTGCTGCCCGGGCCGACACCGGCAGTCACGGCACCGTGGTAGCCGGTCGGCAGGATGTCGGACAGGCAGGTCAGGTCACGGATCTTCTCCATGGCCTTGTCGCGCTCAGGCAGTTTCAGCAGGTTGAAGTCGGCGTACGGCACCAGCACGTATTCGGCCTGGCCACCGGTCCAGTCGCCCATGTCGACGTAGCCGTAGGCACCGCCGGCGCGGGCCGGGTTGACGGTGAGGCAGACACCGGTGTGCATCTCTTTGCAGGAGCGGCAACGGCCACAAGCGACGTTGAAGGGTACCGAGACCAGGTCGCCGATCTGCATGCGCTCGACATCGCGGCCTTTTTCGACGATTTCACCGGTGATTTCGTGGCCCAGGACCAGGCCGACCTGGGCAGTGGTGCGGCCGCGGACCATGTGCTGGTCGGAGCCGCAGATGTTGGTGGAGACCACCTTCAGGATCACGCCGTGCTCGATCTTCTTGCCGCGTGGGTCCTGCATTTTCGGGTAGTCGATCTTCTGCACCTCGACCTTGCCGGCGCCGAGATATACCACTCCACGATTGCCAGACATGCTCTTACCTCGCTTGATTTATATTTATGCAGCGGTGGTTGAACGCGCCGCCATCCGTGGGCGGCATGTGTTTCTGGAATGAGGGGAATTGTGGGCCTGATGGGGCGGGATGCACTGACTGGGAGCGACAGGGAGATGCCTTTTAGCGGCAAGGGAAAAATGGTGGGGCCATTCGCGGGCACGCCCGCTCCCACAGGTATTGCGTAACCTTCAGGACGGTCACTTTACCTGTGGGAGCGGGCGCGCCCGCGAAGAGGCCGGAACAGGCGCTAGAGAACGACCGTCCGGTTGGCGTTGAGGAACACCCGCCGCTCGATGTGATACCCCACCGCTCGCGCCAAGGTCAGGCATTCGATGTCCCTCCCTTTGGCAATCAGATCTTCGGGGTAATGGCTGTGGTCCACCACCTCGACACCCTGGGCAATGATCGGCCCTTCGTCGAGGTCGTTGTTGATGTAGTGCGCCGTGGCACCGACCATCTTCACGCCCTTGTTGTACGCCTGGTGGTACGGCTTGGCGCCCTTGAACCCTGGTAGCAACGAGTGGTGAATGTTGATCGCCCAGCCATCCAGGCGCCGGCACAACTCGGGCGACAGCACCTGCATATAACGCGCAAGAATCACCAGCTCGGCGCCGGTTTCCTCGATCACCTGCAGTACCTTGCGCTCTTGCCCAGCCTTGTCCTTGGGGTCGAGGGCGAAGTGGTAGTAAGGGATCTTGTGCCAGTGCGCCAGGGGCTCCAGATCAGGGTGGTTGGACACCACCGCGACCACGTCCATGGCCAACTGACCGATGCGCTGGCGATACAGCAGGTCGTTCAGGCAGTGGTCGGCCTTGGACACCATGATCACCACCTTGGGCCGGTGATTCGGTGCAGTCAGCTCGAAAGCCATGCCGAACGCATCGCTGCGCTCGGCGAGGCCGGCACGGAAGCCTGCCTCGTCGAAATCGTCCGGCTGGCGGAACTCCACGCGAATGAAGAAGCGCCCCGACAGCCGGTCATCGAAGGAGTGGTGCTCCGTCACGTAGCAGCGCTGCTCGAAGAGGTAACGCGTCACCACGTCGACGGTGCCGAGCATGCTCGGGCAGTCGGCGGTGAGAATCCAGGTATCCGGTGCCCGACTCATGTTCGCTCTCCTTAAGCCTCGATGCTCAGGCCGTACTCGGCCGAAGCGTCCTGCAGCCACAGCCACCAGTAGTCGGCGAAGCTGCGGCGAATCACCAGCTCCCAGGTGTCTTCGGCGGTACGGCGGATCACCAGTTGCGACTTGGCGAACACGGTGCCGACAGCCTTGCCCACCGGGAAGTTGTTCGGGTGAACATCATAGCTGGTGGACTTCATCAGCACTTCGCGCACGTTCGGGCCGCGCAGCTCCAGCAGGCTCTGCCCGCCGCTGACATTGACCACCTGGATGTGCTGGCCTTCGAGGGCCGCGCGCAGCTTCTGCTCGACGGCAAACTCCTGGCCCCCCGGGACGATCAGCAGCCACTCGTCCGGCCCCATCCATTGCAGCGACATTTCGTTGTTGGCGACCACGGTCAGGGCCACTGGCAGCTCCAGGCCCAGGGCCTTGTGCACGCCGGCGGCAAATTCCGGGTCGTGGCCGTCACCACGGAGGGTCAGGTGGCCGAGGAACTTGCGTTCACGCAGGGTCACGCCTGCGTTCTTGCGGCCTTTGCCAACCAGGCTGGCCAGGTCGGCGTGGTGCAGTGGCGACTGGGCCTTGGCCTCGGCGCCGGGGTTTTGCTGGAAGACGTTGATAGCGCTCATTTCTTACCTGCCTTGAATTCTGTTGATCGCGAAGACCTGAGGTAGAACCTGTAGTCACAGACTGAGGAGACCCAGTGTGGGAGCGGGTTTACCCGCGAAGAGGGCGGTGAATTCACCATCGCATTCGCGGGTGAACCCGCTCCCACAGAGGTCGCATTCCAATCAGAGCTACCGGTGAAGCCTCAAACGTTCTGCCGCTCACCCTTCGGATCGAAGAACACCGAAGACACGATCTCCGCCTCGATCACGCTGCCATCCGCCTGTGGCGAGTACACGCGCTCGCCCATGCGCTTGAGGCCGCCTTTGACCACACCCATCGCGAACGAGTAGCCCAGGGAGTTGGACGCGTAGCTGGAGGTGACGTGGCCAACCATGTCCATCGGGATCGGCTGTTTCGGGTCGAACACCAGCTGGGCGCCTTCCGGCAGCCACTTGGTCGGGTCGACCGGCTTCAGGCCCACCAGCTGCTTGCGGTTTTCGCGCACGCAGTCTTCGCGGTTCATGCCACGCAGGCCGATCCACGAATACGGCTTGTTGCGGCCCACGCACCAGCTCATGTTCAGGTCATCCGGGGTCATCGAGCCGTCAGTGTCCTGGCCAACGATGATGAAGCCCTTCTCGGCACGCAGTACGTGCATGGTCTCGGTGCCGTACGGGGTCAGGTTGTACTTCTTGCCTGCCTCGATGATCTGTTCCAGCACGCCCATGGCGTAGTTGGCCTGTACGTTGACTTCGTACGACAGCTCGCCGGTGAACGAGATTCGGAACACCCGGGCCGGTACGCCGCCGACGTTGCCTTCTTTCCAGGTCATGAACGGGAAGGCTTCCTTGTCCATGTCGATGTCGGTCAGCTCGCTGAGCAGCTTGCGGCTGTTCGGGCCGGACAGGGTCATGGTGGCCCAGTGGTCGGTGACCGAGGTGAAGTACACCTTCAGTTCCGGCCATTCGGTCTGGTGGTACAGCTCCATCCACTGCAGCACGCGGGCGGCGCCACCAGTGGTGGTGGTCATGATGAAGTGGTTGTCGCCGACGCAGGCGGTTACGCCGTCGTCGAAGACCATGCCGTCTTCCTTGCACATCAGGCCATAGCGGGCCTTGCCCACGTCGAGCTTGGTCCAGGCGTTGGTGTAGATGCGGTTGAGGAACTCACGCGCGTCCGGGCCCTGGATGTCGATCTTGCCCAGGGTCGAGGCGTCCAGCAGGCCCACGCTGTCGCGCACGGCCTTGCATTCACGGGCCACGGCGGCGTGGATGTCTTCACCGGCTTTCGGGAAGTACCATGGGCGCTTCCACTGGCCGACATCTTCGAACTCGGCGCCGTTCTTCACGTGCCAGGCATGCAGGGCGGTGAAGCGTACGGGCTCGAACAGGTGACCACAGTGACGGCCCGCTACCGCGCCGAAGGTAACCGGCGTGTAGTTGGGACGGAACATGGTGGTGCCCATTTCCGGGATGGTGATGCCGATCGAACGGGCGGCAATGGCCAGGCCGTTGATGTTGCCCAGTTTGCCCTGGTCGGTACCGAAGCCCAGCGCGGTGTAGCGTTTCACGTGCTCGACCGACTCAAAGCCTTCGCGGGTGGCCAGTTCGATGGCGGCTGCGGTGACGTCGTTCTGCTGGTCAACGAACTGCTTGGGTGCACGGGCAGTGCCTTTGTCGTGCGGCACCTGGAACAGCGCCACAGTGGCCTCTTCCTTGCGTGCAACGGTTTTCGGCAGGCTGCCAACGGTGGCCTTGAAGCCTGCTTCGGTGGCTGCGCGAACGCCGCCCTCGAAGCCATCGGCGATCACGTCGCCCAGGGCGTAGACGCCGTTGATGCCACCCACGCATTCGCGTTTCTGCGGAGCATCGCCCGGCACGAAGCCGAGGATGTCTTCACGCCATACCGGGCGACCGCCCAGGTGCGAAGCCAGGTGCACGATCGGGCTGTAACCGCCGGAGGTGGCGATCAGGTCGCACTCGAGGGTTTCGCCAGGGCTGGTGACCTTGTGTGCCTGCACGTCGATGGCGGCCACACGGGCGCCGGTAACATGCTTGCTGCCCTTGGCCTCGATCACGGCGCTGGAGGTGAGGATGCGGATGCCTTTGGCACGCGCTTCTTCAACCAGCGAGCCACGCGGGTTGTGACGGGCGTCGGCGATGGCGACCACTTGCAGGCCGGCGTCGTGCCAGTCCAGCGCGGCGCGGTAGGCGTGGTCGTTGTTGGTCGACAGCACCAGCTTGCGGCCCGGGGCCACGCCGTAACGGCGTACGTAGGTGGACACGGCACCAGCCAGCATGTTGCCCGGCACGTCGTTGTTGCCATACACCAGCGGGCGCTCGTGAGCGCCGGCAGCCAGCACTACGCGCTTGGCACGCACGCGGTGCACGCGGTGGCGAACCTGGCCGATCGGGGCGCGGTCGCCGAGGTGGTCGGTGAGGCGCTCGTGGATGGTCAGGAAGTTATGGTCGTGGTAGCCGTTGACCGTGGCACGTGGCAGCAGGGTCACTTCCGGCAGGCTTTCCAGCTCCTTGACCACGGCGTTGACCCAATCGGTAGCAGGCTTGCCGTCGAGGGTTTCGCGGGTGTCGAGCAGGCTGCCGCCGAACTCTTCCTGCTCGTCAGCCAGGATCACGCGGGCACCGCTGCGGGCAGCGGCCAGTGCGGCGGCCAGGCCCGCAGGGCCGGCGCCGACGATCAGCACGTCGCAGTGCTGGTTCATGTAGTCGTAGCTGTCCGGGTCGTTCTGCAGCGGCGCGCGGCCAAGGCCGGCGGCTTTGCGGATGTACTTCTCGTAAGTCATCCAGAACGATTTCGGGTACATGAAGGTTTTGTAGTAGAAGCCCGGCGGCATCATGCTGCCGCCCACCTTGCCAAGGATGCCCATGACGTCGTTGTTGACGTTCGGCCAGCCGTTGGTGCTGGTGGCTACCAGACCTGCGTACAGCGCCTGCTGGGTGGCACGCACGTTGGGGATCTGGGTGGCTTCGCTGGAGCCGATCTGCAGGATGGCGTTCGGCTCTTCGGTACCGGCGGCGATGATGCCGCGTGGACGCGAATACTTGAAGCTGCGGCCGACGATGTCGACGCCGTTGGCCAGCAACGCGGCGGCCAGGCTGTCACCGGCATAACCCTGGTAGGTCTTGCCGTTGAAGCTGAAGTTCAGGACCTTGCTGCGGTCGATACGGCCGCCGCTGGCGAGGCGATAGGTCTGGCTCATACTTTTTCCCCTTGGCCTTTGACGGTCGACGCAGCGCTGCTTTGCTTGCCGCTGGCGGTCACTTGCGGCTTCTCGCCAATCTTGTAGGTTTCCAGAATTTCGTAGGTCACGGTGTCACGGGTGACGTTGAAGTACTGGCGGCAGCCGGCAACGTGGTCCCACAGTTCGTGGTGAATACCGCGTGGGTTGTCACGGTAGAACATGTAGGTACCCCACTCCTCGTCGGAGCAGGCGTTAGGGTCCAGCGGGCGGGCGATGTGCGCCTGGCCAGAGGCGTGGAACTCTTCTTCGGAGCGCAGCTCGCCGCAGTGGGGACAGAAAATATGCAACATGACGGTGTCTCCGGTTAGTGGGCGACGGCGGCAGCGCCGTGTTCGTCGATCAGTGCGCCGCTGTAGAAACGGTCCATGGAGAACGGCGCGGCCAGTGGGTGCATTTCGCCCTTGGCCAGGCTCGCGGCGAAGACGTTGCCCGAACCCGGGGTCGCCTTGAAGCCGCCAGTACCCCAACCGCAGTTGAAGAACATGTTCTTGACCGGGGTCTTGGTGATGATCGGGCAGGCGTCCGGCGAGGTATCGACGATACCGCCCCACTGACGGTTCATGCGCACGCGCGAGAGGTTGGGGAACATCTCGACGATGGCCTGCAGGGTGTGCTCGATCACCGGGTACGAACCGCGCTGGCCGTAGCCAACCCAGCCGTCGATACCGGCACCGATAACCAGGTCGCCCTTGTCGGACTGGCTGATGTAGCCGTGTACGGCGTTGGACATGATCACGCTGTCGATGATCGGCTTGATCGGTTCGGATACCAGTGCTTGCAGCGGGTGCGACTCCAGCGGCAGGCGGAAGCCGGCCAGCCTGGCCATGTGCCCGGAGTTACCGGCAGTGACCACGCCGACGCGCTTGGCGCCGATGAAGCCTTTGTTGGTTTCCACGCCGATGACCGCGCCGTTTTCCTTGCGGAAACCGATCACTTCGGTCTGCTGGATCAGGTCCACGCCCAAGGCGTCAGCGGCACGGGCGAAGCCCCAGGCCACGGCGTCGTGACGGGCCACGCCGCCACGGCGCTGCACGGTGGCACCGAGGATCGGGTAGCGGGTGTTCTTCGAGCAGTCCAGGTACGGGATCTCGGCCGCGACCTGGGCAGTATTGAGCAGCTCGCCATCCACGCCGTTCAGGCGGTTGGCGCTGACGCGGCGCTCGGAGTCACGCATGTCCTGCAGGGTGTGGCACAGGTTGTACACGCCGCGCTGGGAGAACATCACGTTGTAGTTGAGGTCCTGGGATAGGCCCTCCCACAGCTTCATGGCGTGCTCGTACAGGTGCGCCGACTCATCCCACAGGTAGTTGGAACGCACGATGGTGGTGTTACGGGCGGTGTTGCCGCCGCCCAGGTAGCCCTTCTCGATCACGGCAACGTTGGTGATGCCGTGTTCTTTGGCCAGGTAGTAGGCCGTGGCCAGGCCATGGCCGCCACCGCCGACGATAACCACGTCGTAGACCTTTTTAGGGGTTGGCGTGCGCCACATGCGCTGCCAGTTCTCGTGGTGGCTGAGGGAGTGCTTGAAAAGGCCGAAGCCCGAGTAACGTTGCATGGTGTGTGGCTCCACTCAGCGGTAAACAGGGAAATCTGCGCACAGGGCCGCGACGTTCTTCGCCACATCGGCTTCGACGTCTGCGTCACCGAGGTTGTCGAGGATGTCGCAGATCCAGCCGGCCAGGGCTACACATTGCGCGACCTTGAAGCCACGGGTGGTGACGGCCGGGGTGCCGATGCGCAGGCCCGAGGTGACGAACGGCGACTGCGGGTCGTTCGGCACGGCGTTCTTGTTGACGGTGATGTGCGCGCGGCCCAGGGCTGCGTCGGCATCCTTACCGGTCAGGCCCTGGCGAATCAGGCTGACCAGGAACAGGTGGTTGTCGGTACCGCCGGAGACCACGTCATAGCCACGGTCGATGAACACCTGGGCCATGGCCTGGGCGTTTTCGATGACTTGCTTCTGGTAGCTCTTGAACTCAGGTTCCAGCGCTTCCTTGAAGCACACGGCCTTGGCGGCGATCACGTGCATCAGCGGGCCACCCTGGGCGCCCGGGAATACGGCGGCGTTGAGCTTCTTCTCGATCTCTTCGTTGGCCTTGGCCAGGATCAGGCCACCACGCGGACCGCGCAGGGTCTTGTGGGTGGTAGTGGTGACTACGTCGGCGAACGGGATCGGGTTCGGGTACAGGCCAGCGGCAACCAGGCCGGCTACGTGGGCCATGTCGACGAACAGCAGCGCACCGACCTTGTCGGCGATGGCGCGGAAGCGCGGGAAGTCGAGGGTCTTGGAGTAGGCCGAGAAGCCGGCAACGATCATTTTCGGCTTGTGCTCGACAGCCAGGCGCTCGACTTCGTCGTAGTCGATCAGGCCGGTGGTGGTGTCGATGCCGTATTGCACAGCGTTGTACAGCTTGCCCGAGGACGACACCTTGGCGCCGTGGGTCAGGTGGCCGCCGTGGGCCAGGCTCATGCCGAGGATGGTGTCACCGGCCTGCAGCAGGGCCAGGTAGACGGCACCGTTGGCCGAGGAGCCGGAGTGCGGCTGGACGTTGGCGTAGTCGGCACCGAACAGCTGCTTGGCGCGTTCGATGGCCAGGGCTTCCACCTTGTCCACGTGCTCGCAGCCTCCGTAGTAGCGCTTGCCCGGGTAGCCTTCGGCGTACTTGTTGGTCAGGCCGCTGCCTTGGGCCTGCATCACGCGCTTGGAGGTGTAGTTTTCCGAGGCGATCAGCTCGATGTGGTCTTCCTGGCGCTGTTCTTCGGCATTCATCGCCGCCAGCAGTGCATCGTCGTAACCCTGGATCTGGTCTTGCTTGCTGAACATCGTGTATCTCCCGGCAGCGATCGTTTTTTGTCGTGGGGCACTGCGGCCCTTTGTGGCGATGTTATGACTGGCCGGGGCAGGTCAGATGCCTGCGCACGCCTTGCAATGGCGCGTTTACGACATTCGCTTTTGTGTCGCCCGTGCCGGCCCTTTCGCGGGTGAACCCGCTCCCACAGGTACGGCGGTGCTTCAATGCTTGCAATATCCCTGTGGGAGCGGCTTTAGCCGCGAAGAGGCCAGTACAGGCAATGCCGAAATCAAACGCTGCACCGCTTGTATAGGCAACTGCTGAATCGATGGTTTAGAGTGCTGCTCTGCGTCGTTCACAGGACAGTGTCATGACAGATAAGAGCCAACAATTCGCCAGCGACAACTATTCCGGTATCTGCCCCGAAGCCTGGGCGGCCATGGAGAAGGCCAACCACGGCCACGACCGCGCCTACGGCGACGACCAGTGGACCGAACGCGCCGCGCAATACTTCCGCAACCTGTTCGAAACCGACTGCGAGGTGTTCTTCGCCTTCAACGGCACCGCCGCCAACTCCCTGGCCCTGGCCTCGCTGTGCCAGAGCTACCACAGCGTGATCTGCTCCGAGACCGCCCACGTCGAAACCGACGAATGCGGTGCGCCAGAGTTTTTCTCCAACGGTTCCAAGCTGCTGACTGCGCCCAGCGTCAACGGCAAGCTGACGCCGCAGTCGATCCGCGAAGTGGCGCTGAAGCGCCAGGACATCCACTACCCCAAGCCACGGGTCGTGACCATTACCCAGGCCACCGAGGTAGGCACCGTCTATCGCCCCGACGAGCTGAAGGCGATCAGCGCCACCTGCAAGGAGCTGGGCCTTAACCTGCACATGGACGGCGCACGCTTTAGCAATGCCTGCTCGTTCCTGGGCTGCAGCCCGGCCGAGCTGACCTGGAAGGCCGGCGTCGATGTGCTGTGCTTTGGCGGCACCAAGAACGGCATGGCGGTGGGCGAGGCGATCCTGTTCTTCAACCGCCAACTGGCCGAGGACTTCGACTACCGCTGCAAGCAGGCCGGGCAACTGGCGTCGAAGATGCGTTTCTTGTCGGCGCCTTGGGTGGGCCTGCTGGAAGATGGCGCCTGGCTGCGTCATGGCAATCACGCCAACCATTGCGCGCAGTTGCTCGCCTCGCTGGTGAGTGACTTGCCGGGGGTGGAACTGATGTTCCCGGTGGAGGCCAACGGGGTGTTCCTGCAGATGCCGGAGCACGCCATCGAAGCACTGCGCGGCAGGGGCTGGCGCTTCTATACCTTCATTGGAAGCGGCGGGGCGCGGTTCATGTGCTCGTGGGATACCGAGGAAGAACGGGTGCGCGAGCTGGCGGCGGATATCTGCAGCATCATCGGCGCCTGACAGGCCGCATTCGCGGGTAAACCCGCTCCCACAGGGATCGCGCAGGTTTCAAGGCCTGTGATGAACCTGTGGGAGCGGGTTTACCCGCGAAGAAGCCAACACTGATCTAAAGCCTGAACCCACCCATCTGCCGCGCCAGGTCATCCGCCAAGCCACGCAACGCCTGGCATTCCTCGCGGCATCCCCGCACCTCTGCCGCCGTCTCCCGCGCCAGGTCGGAAATCCCCTGCACCGTACGGTTGATCTCCTCGGTCACCGCCGACTGCTCCTCGGTCGCCGTGGCCACCTGATGGTTCATGTCGCTGATGTGCTCCACCTGGTCAGTGATCGCCCCCAATGACGCCCCGGTGCGCTGGCTCGACTCCACCCCGGTACCGGTTGCCTGCTGCCCCGCCTGCATCGAACTCACCGCCGAACCTGCGCCCTGTTTCAGGCGCTGGATCATCTGCTGCACTTCGTCGGTGGACAGCTGCGTGCGCCGGGCCAACGTACGCACCTCATCAGCCACCACGGCAAACCCGCGGCCCATCTCCCCCGCCCTGGCCGCCTCGATGGCGGCATTCAGCGCCAGCAGGTTGGTCTGCTCGGAAATGCTACGGATTACCGCGAGAACTTCATCGATCGAGGCTACTTCGTCGGCCAACTGGCTGACCGCATCGGCCGCCTTGCCGATATCACCCGACATACCCTCGATACCCCGAATCGAGCGTTGCACCACCTCACGCGCCTGCAACGCTTCATCCCGCGCCGACTGCGAGGCCTGCGCCGCATCGCCGGCGTTGCGGGCAATGTCCTGCACGGTCAAGCCCATTTCGTGCACGGCAGTGGCGACCATTTCGGTCATTTCCTGCTGACGCCCGGAACGCTCGGCGGTGTTGTCCACCACCTGCGTCACCTGCTCGACCGCCTGGTGCAGCCGCTCGGAGGTGTGCAGTACCTCGCCGATCAGCCGGCGCTGGCTGTCGAGGAAGCGGTTGAAGCCACGCGCCAGGTCGCCCAGTTCGTCCTGACGTGAATCGTCCAGCCGGTGGCTGAGGTCACCCGCGCCACTGCCGATCTGCACCAACGCCGCAGTGACGCGCCGGATCGGCCGCACCAGGCCACGCGCCAGCACCACCACCAGCAGCAGCGACACCAGCGCCACGGCACCACCGATCAGGCTGGTCAGCCATACCGCCTGATGCATTTGTGCGTAGATCTCCCCCTCCGGCACCTCGGCCACCAAGGTCCAGTTGAGGTCGCGCAGGGGCAGGCCGAGCGCCAGGTAGCTTTCGCCATCACGGCTGAAGCGGCTGCTGCGCAGGCCTTCGCCGCCGGTCATCAGCGCCTTGGCCGCATCCGCGCCGAGCTGTTCGGTGAGCTGGCGTTTGCCGCTGAAGGCAGCGTCCGGGTGAACCTGGATCAGGCCATCGTTACGCACCAGGAACACCTTGCCGTGCTCGCCAAAGTTGAAGTCATGGATCAGCTTCGACAGCTCGGTCATGCGCAGGCCCATGCCGGCCACGCCGACCAGTTGGCCATTCTTTTCCACGCGATAGTCGATGAACAGCGCCAACTCACCCGTGGCACCGTCGATGTCGATATTGATCAGGCGCTCGGCGCCGCTGTCGATGTAGCCGTAGAACCATTTGTCCTTCGGGTTACTGCGACTTAGGGTGCGGTCCAGGCCATTCTCGCTGTAGTAATGGCCGGTTTCGGTCGAGACGAACAGAGTGGTGAAGGCCTGGTTGCGCTGCTTGGCGGCGGCCAGGTACTCGATGAATGAAGCGGCTTGGTCAGGGTCTTCACCGGCGGCAAGCCAGTCGCGCAGCAGGGTGTTGCCGGCAATGTCCGCCGCCGCCACCAGCGGCTGGCCTAGCATGCGTTCGATATCATTGCGTATGGCCTCGATACTGGCGGGCAACGCGGTATCGACCAGGTAGCGTTCGGTGAGGCGGTTGAGCGCCACCGTGAAGATGATGACCACCACCAGGATGCTCGCCAGCAAGGCGGCGCCCATGCTGGTGATCAACTGCCACTGGATGCTCTTACGCCAGATACGCATGCCCCTACTCCCCGTACATTATTGTTTTGCGGAAAGTGTATACACTTGCGTATCCAGTTAATCCAGTGCTCTGAAGCAATCCGCCGCCCCTGTGGGAGCGGGTTCACCCGCGAATGCGATGGTGAAGCCACTCGCGGGTGAACCCGCTCCCACAGGGGCCAGTGCAGGGCCTTATTGTTCGGCAATGGTCCGCACGATGGCGTCCACCGTGGCGTCAATCTGCGCCTGGGTACGCTCCAGCGTCCTGCGGTGCTCATCCTGCAACTCGATCTGTCGCGAACACAGGTTCAGCGCGGCCAGCACCAGCAGCTTGTCGCCGATCAGGGTCGGGTACTGACGCTTGGTCTGGGCCAGCGCCGTGTTGAGCATTTGCACCGCCTGGGCCAGGGTAGCTTCCTGGCCTTCAGGCGCCTTGATCGAATAGTCGTTGCCGAGGATCGACACGACATTGATCGGTTGCGCTCGCAGTGTCATGCGCCTACGACGCCGGCGTTGGCGCGCTCGAGCAGCGCCTGCAGGCGTGCGGCGGTGCTGCCGTTCTTCTCTTCCTGCTCCATCAGCGACAGCTGCAGGGTTTCGTTCTCTTCCTTGGCCTGGGCCAGTTCCTGGCCGAGGGCGGTGTTCTGCTCGGTGAGTTGAGCGTTCTTCTGCATCAGGTCGCTGACCAGTTGCTCGATTTGATTCAGGGAAGCTTCCAGCATGGGTCTATCTCAGGTTGTTGCGAGGGGCGCACACGATAAAGAAAAGTGCGGCCCATCGCCATTAAATATCGGATTCACGAGGTGTCTAACCCGCAGATTGACAGAGGAACTACCCCCTTGTTCCGACCTGGGTCAACCGCCGGTCAGGAAACGACAGCAGTCGCACAATTTTCGCCAAGCGCACTCAAGCGTGCCTCGACCTGACCGATACCCCTGAGAGTCATATTCCGTCGCACTGGGTGCGTCACCTTCACTAGCCTGGATCTGCCCAAACCATGTCATTACGCAACATGAATATCGCCCCGCGCGCGTTGCTCGGCTTTGCCCTTATCGGCCTGCTGATGCTCGGCCTCGGTATCTTCTCCCTGGTGCAGATGGGCAACATCCGCCAGGCCGGTCTGGTCATCGAGCAGATCAGCGTGCCCAGCATCAAGGTCCTCGACGAGATCAGTGCGCTGAACCTGCGCCTGCGCAGCCTCTCCTACCGCCTGCTGGTGAACCGCGAGCCGCAAACCCAGCAGGAAACCCTGAACCTGCTGGACCAGCGCAACCTCGAGATCGACCGTGCCCGCCAGGCGTACCTGCCGCTGATCAGCGCCGCCGACGAACAGGCCGCGTACGACCAGTACGTCCAGCTGCTCACCCAGTACCGCCAGCTGGAGTCACGCATGCGCAGCCTGAGCCAGGCCGGCAACCTCGACGAACTGCGCGACCTGCTCAACCGCGACCTGCTGGCCAACTCCGAGCAGATCAACAAGATCATGGAGACCTTGGTGCGCATCAACACCGAGCAGACCCGCGCCACCAACCAGACAGCTGCCAGCCAGTACAGCACCGCCTTCACCCTGGTCATCAGCCTGCTGGTCACCGCCACCGTGCTGACCTTGCTCTGCGCCTTCCTGCTGACCCGCAGCATCGTCAAACCGATCGAAGAAGCACTCAAGAGCGCCGAGCAAGTCGCCGATGGTGACCTGACCCACATCATCCGCGCCGAAGGCACCGACGAAGCCGCCCGCCTGCTGCGGGCCATGGCCCGCATGCAGGAAAATCTGCGCGACACGCTGCAGCTGATTGCCGGCTCCGCCACCCAGCTGGCCTCGGCGGCGGAAGAACTCAACAGCGTCACCGACGAAAGCGCCCGTGGCCTGCAGCAGCAGAACAACGAAATCGAGCAGGCAGCCACCGCCGTGACCGAGATGACCAGTGCCGTGGAAGAAGTGGCGCGCAATGCAGTGAGCACTTCGGAAGCGTCCAGCGAGGCCAGCCGCTCGGCCGGCGATGGCCGAGACCTGGTCATGGAAACCGTGGGCGCCATCGAACGCATGAGCGGCGACGTGCAGGCCACCGCCACGCTGATCACCCACCTGGCTGAGCAGTCGCGTGATATCGGCAAGGTACTCGATGTGATCCGTGGCCTGGCCGACCAGACCAACCTGCTGGCACTCAATGCCGCGATCGAGGCAGCGCGCGCTGGTGAGGCGGGCCGTGGTTTTGCCGTAGTGGCCGATGAGGTACGGGCGCTGGCTCATCGTACCCAGCAGTCGACCAGTGAGATCGAGCGGATGATCGGCAGTATTCAGGGGGGGACGGAAGAGGCAGTGGAATCGATGCGCACCAGCACCGAACGCGCCGAGTCCACCCTTAATATTGCCCGTGGCGCGGGTATGGCGCTGGACACCATTGCCGGAGCGGTGGCGCAGATCAACGAGCGCAACCTGGTGATTGCCAGTGCGGCGGAAGAGCAGGCGCAGGTGGCGCGGGAAGTGGACCGCAACCTGGTGAACATCAATGACCTGTCGGTGCAGAGTGCTACCGGGGCGCATCAGACCAGTGCGGCGAGTGCGGAGTTGTCGCGGTTGGCTGTGGATCTGAATGGGTTGGTGGCGCGCTTCCGCACCTGACTTCAGATAGCCGGGGCCGCTTTGCGGCCCATCGCGACACAAGGCCGCTCCCACATTGACCGGCGTAACCGGGGCCTTTGTGGGAGCGGCCTTGTGTCACGAAAGGGCTGCAAGGCAGCCCCCTGCATTCCCGGATCAGTAATCGATCCGCACATCCCCTTTCGGCACGCTGCAGCACGACAGGATGTAGCCCTCGGCTTCGTCCTCTTCGGTGATGCCGCCGTTGTGCTCCATCTCCACTTCACCGCCCAGCTTGAGCACCTTGCAGGTACCGCAAATACCCATGCCGCAGGCTTTCGGGATCATCAGGCCAACTTTGGCCGCCGCCGCGTGCACGGTCTCGCCCGGGGCGATGCGGATGCTCTTCTCGCTGCCGATGAACTCCACCAGATTGAGGTCGGCCGCATCCAGCTCCGGCGCGTCAGCTGCCTGCTCGGCGTGCTCCACCGCATCGGCCTTGGCTTCGGCCGGCGTCGCACCGAACGACTCCTCGTGGTAGTTCTTCATGTCGAAGCCGACCGCTTCGAGCATGCGCTTGACCGCAGTCATGTAGGGTGTCGGGCCACAGCAGAACACCACGCGGTCCATGTAGTCCGGCGCGATCAGCTCCATCAGGCGCTGGTTCAGGTAGCCACGGTAACCCGCCCACGGCTCGCCCAGGCCATGCTTTTCGCAAATGATGTGCAGGCTGAAGTTGGGGATGCGCGAAGCCATCTGCTCCAGCTCGCGGTGGTAGATGATGTCCTTCGGCGAACGGGCGCTGTGCACGAATACCATGTCGACATTGCCGTTGGTGTCGTAGAACCAGCGCGCCATCGACATGACCGGGGTGATACCGACACCGCCCGAGAGGTACAGCACCTTCTGTGCCGGGAAGTCGATGGCGTTGAACAGCCCCACAGGGCCGTGCACCGGCAGCTCGGCGCCTTCGTGCATGGTGTCGTGGAGGAAGTTGGACACCAGCCCGCCCGGTACACGCTTGACGGTGATCGAGAAGCTGTAGGGCACCGACGGTGAACTGGAGATGGTGTAGGAGCGCATCACCGGCTTGCCTTCGATCTCCAGCTCAAGGGTGACGAACTGCCCTGGCTTGAAGAAGAACATGATCGGCTGGTCGGCCATGAAGCAGAACGTGCGCACGTCCCAGGTCTCCTGGATGACCTTGACGCAGCGCACGATGTGGCGGCCGTTGGCCCAGGTCTGGGTAGTGACCGGATTGAGGAAGGTATCGGACATGTTCATCTCCAGCAGCCGACTATTGGCCTTTTATGGCTTGGATAATGCGCAAGCTGAAGACGACGTACATTCCTGCCAGCGACATCGGCGTGCTCATCGCGACCAGCCCCGTGCTGCAAGGGCTGGCGCGTCGTAATTCAAATCGGCCATGTCGCCCATGGATACGGTTCATGGCGCCTTCGGACGCACACTCCACGGCAAAAGAACATGCTGTTTCTTGATGAGCAGCCTTGCGGCACCACAACAACGATTAGCCACCTTTTGCCGGCCGCACACGGCCCCGAGGAATACACGATGGACGTCACCGCAACCCTGAGCCTGGGCGATCCACTGGAACCTGCACGCAAGGCCACCGCCGAGATGCTGCAGACCCGCGAGCGCACCTACTCGCTGCCCCAGCCTTTCTACAACGACGAGCGTCTGTTCCAGATCGACATGCAGGAGATCTTCCACAAGGAGTGGCTGATCGCCGGCATGACCTGCGAGATCCCGGCCAAGGGCAACTACATCACCCTGCAGATCGGCAAGAACCCGATCATCGTGGTGCGTGGCGCCGAAGGTAAAGTGCATGCCTTCCACAACGTCTGCCGCCACCGTGGTTCGCGTCTGTGCGTCAGCGACAAGGGCAAGGTGGCCAAGCTGGTCTGCCCGTACCACCAGTGGACCTACGAACTGGACGGTCGCCTGCTGTTCGCCGGTACCGAAATGGGTGCCGACTTCGACATGAACCAATACGGCCTGAAGCCGGTGAACGTGAAGGTCGCCGGTGGCTACATCTTCATCAGCCTGGCGGAAAACCCGCCGGCCATCGACGAGTTCCTGGCTACCCTCGAGCACTACATGGAACCGTACGACATGGAAAACACCAAGGTGGCGGTGCAAACCACCTTGATGGAAAAGGCCAACTGGAAGCTGGTGCTGGAAAACAACCGCGAGTGCTACCACTGCAACGGTTCGCACCCGGAGCTGCTGCAAACCCTGCTGGAATGGGACGACACCAACGACCCACGCGCCAGCCAGGAATTCAAGGACCACGTGGCCGCCTCCGCTGCCGCCTGGGAAGCCGAGAAGATCCCGTACCTGCACAAGAGCCACGGCCTGCGTAACCGCATCGTGCGCATGCCGCTGCTCAAGGGCACCGTGTCGATGACCATGGACGGCAAGCAGGCCTGCCAGAAGCTGATGGGCCGCATCAAGAACCCGGACCTCGGCTCGATGCGCATCCTGCACCTGCCGCACTCGTGGAACCACTGCATGGGCGACCACATGATCGTGTTCACCGTGTGGCCGATCAGCGCCCAGGAAACCATGGTCACCACCAAGTGGCTGGTGCACAAGGATGCCGTGGAAGGTGTCGATTACGACCCGGAGCGCATGCGCAAGGTGTGGGACGCCACCAACGACCAGGACCGTCGCCTGGCCGAAGAGAACCAGCGTGGTATCAACTCCACCGCTTACCAGCCAGGGCCGTACTCGAAGACCTACGAGTTTGGCGTGGTCAACTTCATTGACTGGTACAGCCAGCGTCTGCTGAACAACCTGGGGGCGGAGCCGGCGGCGTATCTGAAGGAAGTGCAGGCGCAGTAAGCGATTGCACTGAACTGTGGAGGGGTTGAAACACGACCCCTCCAATTCACCTCGAATGCCGTCGTCGCCTAACCCCCATCGTATCGCCCTGAAAACCCCATGCATCCGGAGCAGGACGGTTGATTCCAGATTGCCGCACCGACAGTTCACGCTGAGGTGGGGTCTGCACGCTTTCCAGTGCAATTTCCGCAGCAACCTCAGCCGGCATTCCCCCTGCCAGTAAATCGAAGTTCTTCTTTACCTGCCTCAAGGGACTGCTACCAGGGCCGACCGCAGCGTTGATAGCGCGTGCACCGGTTGCCGCCAGACTTATCGCCGTACCGACATTCGCCCCAAAAATTGCACTCTCCACGCCTGCGAATTGCGCCGCAGCACTTCCCAAGCTCAAGAGTGAGCCGAATGTACTCGTTCGTGCAGCGTTAAGCCCAAGACGATTGGTTGGTGAAGGCCCCAGGAAGTTGTACCCCAAGGTCAGTGCATTCGATGCCATCCCCAAGCCTCGTAAAGTCAGGGCCGCCGTTTCGAAAAACCGGCCTGTCGGATCGTGCCGGTTGACTGGTTCACCACCACAGTATGCGTAGACATTGATGCCCCCGCGGCCAAATGGGCTGAGGCTATCAGGGCTCAGAAATCGCATCAGAGTCGGGCTGTAGAAGCGATGACCGGTTCCCAACGGGTAATTCCCAGTCAATGGATCCCGATACTGTCCACAAAAAGCCAGCCCAGGAGCGAGGGCTGCGTTCATGGCGCCGTAAGGCGAATAGGCACGCGGGCCGAAAAGTGTTGCCATGAGTTATCCACAATGCAAAGAGTTGCAGACACGGTAATGGCTGGTTGGAAATTTGCGTACTGGCAAAAATGTCAGGCAGGCTACTGATCACTATTTGATCATATGGGCCAGGGCCTCATGTTCACTGGGCTGCAGCGGAGTTCATACACCTTGTCCACAGAGACACCAACAGAGTTTGTGAGCAACCGATGAATTTTCTGCCACCTGGTTGTGGATAAACGTCTCAAGGCCCGGATTTTCAAGGATCGAGCAGCATTCAGGCAAGATTGATCATTTTTTGAGCAAATCTTTCAAGACCTTTGACTGCGTGGCTTACAGCAGATACCGAACAGATTATCCACAGACCGGCTAACAGCGATTGTGGGCAAAATCAGGAGGATGCTGATGCGCACGCCTGCGAAGGCTGGGAGAATGCTTGATCGTTTTTTGATCAATATCTTGAAGAGCACGAAATACAAGGGCTGCAGCCATGCGCCAACACTTTATCCACACCTTGGCGAACAGATTTGGTGGGCAAAAGCATTCGGTCGATGCTGTGTATGGAATGTGGGAGCGGCCTTGTGTCGCGAAAGGTTGCGCAGCAGCCCCAGGTTTTTGCATCACTGCAGAAATGGCTGGGGCCGCTGCGCGGCCCTTTCGCGACACAAGGCCGCTCCCACAAAGAGACCTCCAAGCCTCTGCTTTCAGCGCAACACGCCCTCTTCCACCAGCAGCTTGAGGATGGCCTCGGCGCCTTCCTGTGGCGAAACGTCCTTCAGCACCTTGCCACCGCCCCCACTGGCCTTGGCGGTTGCCGCCTTCATCCGGTCAGCGCCGCTCTTGGCCTTGATCACCTTCAAGCGCTTGGGCCGTGGGCGGGCCGGTTGCAGCTCGGCTTCGGCCAGCAGTTCGTCTTCGACGATGGCCACATTGCGCGCCGCCAGCACACCCCGACGCGCCGGCCCGAAAGCACTCTGGCGCGGCTTGGGCGCTGCGTTATCCACAGTCGCCAGCAGCGGCAGGCGCACTTTCAGCCGACGCCGCTGACCACGCGGCAAAGCTTGCAGCACCTGGGCGGTGCCGTTGTCGATCGACTCCACTTCGGCCAGCCCCACAATCAACGGCCAGCCGAGCTTTTCGGCCAGCAGGAACGGCAACATGCCCGACCCCTCGCCGGTCTCGGCCTGGCTGCCGGTCAGCACCAGCTGGGCCCCGGCATCGCGCAGGTAATCCCCGAGCACGCCCAGCACATCGGCCCCGGCCGGCTGCTCCAGCACGTCCAGATGGTCCAGGCCCATGCCCAGGTAGGCGCGCAGCGCCTCTTCCCGTGGGTCGCCAGCATGCACCACCTGCAAGTTATCCCCAGCCAGCTGCAAACCCAACTCCACGGCGCGGGCATCCTGCTCGGCGCGGCGGGCGCGACCGGAGCTGGGGTGGGCACCGATGGAAACCAGGCTGATCACTTTCGTACTCATGCTCGTGCCCTTATGCCGCGTCGCGCTGGCCGCCGCTGCGGTAGTTGTCCACAGCCTCGATCAGTGCCTTGAGAATCGCCGAACTGTCGCCAATCACCGACAGGTCGGCCCGTTTGATCATGTCGCAGCCCGGGTCCATGTTGATCGCCACCACCTTGTCGCAGGCGCCGATGCCCTGCAGGTGCTGGATCGCGCCCGAGATACCCACAGCCACGTAGACCCGCGCAGTGACCCAGGTACCAGTAGCACCCACCTGGCGGTTGCGCGGCATGAAACCGTCGTCCACCGCCACCCGCGAGGCGCCCTCGGTGGCACCCAGGGCCGCGGTAGCCTTGTGGTACAGGTCCCAGTCCTTGACGCCGTTGCCGCCCGAAACGATGAACTCGGCCTCGGCCATGGCAATGGTGGCCGGGTCCACGGCCACCGAGCCGAGGTCTTCGATGCGCGACAGGCTGCGCGCCACGCTTGTGGACAACTCCACGGGCAAGGCTTCGTGACGGGTTTCGCTGACCGGCTCGGCGCACTCGGCCGCCGCCAGGATCAGGCGTGGCACGGCACGCTGCAGGTCTTGCTGGCCGGCACCGGCACGGCCGATGCACTGGCCGTCCTTGACCTGCCATACCCGTGTCGCCGGGCGCTCGCCCAGGGCTGCGCCCAGGCGCCGGCCCAGTTCGCCGCCACCGGTGCGGCTGTCTGGCAGCAGCCAGTGGCGCGGAGTGAACTGGTTATCCACAGCCCGCAGGCCTTGTACCAGTTGCTCCGGTGCATAACCTTCGAAAGCCTCGCCCTCGATGACCAGCAGGCGGTCGACCCCGGCTGTGGAAAAGTTGCTTTCCTTGTGTTCGCCAAACACCACCGCCAGCACCGCACCGTCGCTGCCGGCCAGGCTGTGGGCCAGGCCGAGCAAGTCGCGGTCGTGGCTGCTCAGGCGGCCGCCGACCATGTCCGGTACCACGGCAATGTAGAACGCCGGCGCCGGCACCTGGTGCAGCGGCAGCTTGACCTCGGCCACCGCCGTGCGCCGCCCGCCCACGGCGGTGCCCTGCTGGGCGCCGCTGCGGTCGATGCGCTTGATGCCGGCCGGGCCGATGAAGCCTGCGGCGATCGCATGGGGGTTCTTGCGGATGAGGCCGTTGGGCCCCATCCAGCTGGTCTGCTGCGTCTGCATCGCTGCATGCAGCGGGTGCAGACGGTTACGGGCGATCCACTCGGCGCGTGGGTCGCGGCGAATAATGTCGCTCATCAGTGCACCTCCGCAGGTTCACGTTTGGCCGTTTGCGGCTTTGGGGCAGAGGGCGCGTCCTCTTCGATCAGCACGTCGGCCACCAGCTCGGCCAGGTCCTTGATCTGTGGGCGCGGTTCGACGACACCTTCGAGCATCGCGGTGCACTGCGGGCACCCCACGGCCACCAGCTCGGCCTCGGTCTCGCGGATGTCGTCCATGCGCATGTCGGGGATACGCTGCTTGCCCGGGATGTCGGTGATCGGCGCACCGCCGCCACCGCCGCAGCAGCGCGAGCGGAAGCCCGAGCGCTCCATTTCGCGCACCTCGATGCCTAGCGCCTTGAGCACGGCACGCGGGGCTTCGTACTCGCCGTTGTAACGGCCCAGGTAGCACGGGTCGTGGTAGGTGACACTGCCACCTTTGTGCTGGCCGAGGTTGAGCTTGTTGGCCGCGATCAGTTCGGCAATGTAGGTGCTGTGGTGCTGCACCTGGTAGTCGCCGCCCAGGGCGCCGTACTCGTTCTTGAGCACATGGAAGCTGTGCGGGTCGCAGGTAACGATACGCTGGAACTTGTACTTGGCCAGGGTCTGGATATTGCGTTTGGCCAATTGCTGGAAGGTCGCCTCGTCGCCCAGGCGGCGTGCCACGTCGCCGCTGTCGCGTTCTTCCAGGCCGAGCACGGCAAAGTCCACGCCCGAAGCCTTGAGCACTTTGACAAACGCGCGCAGGGTACGTTGGTTGCGCATGTCGAAGGCACCGTCACCGACCCAGAACAGCACCTCGGTGGTTTTCACCTCCGACAGCAGTCGCAGGTTGAGGTCGGCGGCCCAGTTCATGCGGCCACCGGGGGCGAAGCCGCCCGGGTTGTCGGTGGCGATCAGGTTGTCCAGCACTTCGGCGCCCTTGTTCGGGGTGGCGCCTTTTTCCAGGGTGAGGTGACGGCGCATGTCGACGATGGCATCGACGTGCTCGATCATCATCGGGCATTCCTCGACGCAGGCACGGCAGGTGGTGCACGACCACAGCGTTTCGGCATCGACCAGGCCATTGACGATCGGCTGGTGCGGGTGGCCACCGTGTTCGCCGATCGGTTTGCCCGGGTACGGGCTGCCGGCGAACTGCGCGTCGGTGCCGCCGGCCAGGCCGATGACCATGTCCTGGATAAGCTTTTTCGGGTTCAGCGGCTGGCCGGCGGCGAAGGCCGGGCACATGGCTTCACATTTACCGCACTGCACGCAGGCATCGAAGCCCAGCAGCTGGTTCCAGGTGAAGTCCACCGGCTTTTCCACGCCCAGCGGCGCATTCGGGTCTTCCAGGTCCAGCGGCTTGAGGCCGGTGGAGCGGCCGCCGCCAAAGCGTTCGGCGCGACGGTGCCAGGCCAGGTGCAGGGCACCGGCGAAGGCGTGTTTCATCGGGCCGCCCCAGGTCATGCCGAAGAACAGCTCCGACACGCCCCACAGCACACCCAGGCCGAGAATGCCGACCATCACCCAGCCACCGGTATTGGCCGGCAGGATGCCGGCGACCGGCAAGGTGGCGACGAAGAAGCTGACGGCGAACGCCAGCAGGCTTTTCGGCAGGCGCATCCACGGGCCCTTGGACAGGCGCGAAGGCGGGTTGAGGCGGCGTTTGAAGACGAAGATGGCGCCGCAGAACATGATCACCGTGGCCACCAGCAACGCGTAGCCGAGGATCTTGCTCTGCAGGCCGAAGCCGTGCACCAGGATGGCCAGCACGGCCGACAGCACGAAGCCGCCTGCGGTGGCCACGTGGGTCTTGGACATGTACTTGTCGCGCTCGACCACATGGTGCAGGTCCACCAGGTAGCGGCGCGGCATGGCCAGCAGGCCGCCGATCAGGTTGACCTTGGACGGCCGGCCACGCCGCCACATGCGCACCCGGCGCAGGGCGCCGAGCACCGCCAGGCCGAGGGCAGCGAACAGCAGGATGGGTAGAAGGGTGTTCAACATGGGAGGCTCCCACAACAGCTGGATTCTTGCGCCACTCTCAAGCGCGGCGCGGACCCTGTGGGAGCGGGTTCACCCGCGAATGCGTCCGGTCAGGCAACGGTGTTGTCAGTGCTGACGCATTCGCGGGTAAACCCGCTCCCACAGGGGGCCAATCCCGCCCTCGGGGGCGGTGTTCATGCCAGTGCGATCAGAAGTCCTTGCACAGGCGCAAGGCGTCGTAGATCGCCGCATGCACGTTGCGCTGGGCCACGCAGTCACCGATGCGGTACAGCAGGTAGCCTTCGCCCGGCTGGCTGAGGATCGGCTGTGGCTTGATGGCGAACAGCGCCTCCACGTCGATCTGGCCTTTGTTGCGCGAACCTTCCTTCAGTGCGTAGTACAGCTGCTCGTCAGGACGCACGCCGTTCTCCACCACCACCTGGTCAACCACGCGTTCTTCCTTGGCGCCGGTGTATTCGTTCTCCAGCACCGCCACCAGCTTGTCGCCTTCGCGGTAGACCTTTTCCAGCATCATGTCGCCGGTCATGATCACTTCTTTCGGGTAGATGCTGCGGTAGTAGGTCGGGAAGCTGGTACCGCCCATGGCCACGCCCGGCTTGATATCGTCGGTGACGATCTCGACCTGGCTGCCCTTGTCGGCGATGAAGTCGGCCACCGACATGCCGGTGAACTCGCAGATGGTGTCGTACACCAGCACGTTCTTGCCCGGCGCAACCTTGCCGTCGAGCACGTCCCAGCTGCTGACCACCAGCCCTTCGGCGGCGCCCCAGTGCTCGTTCTGCTCAAGGAACGAATGCCCGCCCACCGCCAGCACGATGATGTCCGGACGCAGGTCCTGGATGGTCGCCACGTCGGCAGCGGTACCCAGACGCAGGTCGACCTTCAGGCGCGCCAGTTCCAACTGGTACCAGCGGGTGATACCGGCGATCTGGTCACGCTGCGGCGCCTTGGCAGCAATGGTGATCTGCCCGCCGATCTGGTCCTTCTTCTCGAACAGGGTCACGTCGTGGCCGCGTTCGGCAGCCACGCGGGCCGCTTCCATACCGGCAGGGCCGGCACCCACCACCACCACCTTGCGTTTGGCGCCAGTGGTTTTCTCGATGATGTGCGGCACCCCCATGTATTCACGGGAGGTCGCGGCGTTCTGGATGCACAGCACGTCCAGGCCCTGATACTGGCGGTCGATGCAGTAGTTGGCGCCGACGCACTGCTTGATCTGGTCGATCTGGCCCATCTTGATCTTGGCGATCAGGTGCGGGTCGGCGATGTGTGCACGGGTCATGCCGACCATGTCGACATAGCCGCCTTCCAGGATGCGCGTGGCCTGGTTCGGGTCCTTGATGTTCTGCGCGTGCAGCACCGGGACCTTGACCACTTCCTTGATGCCGGCGGCCAGGTGCAGGAACGGCTCCGGCGGGTAGCTCATGTTGGGGATGACGTTGGCCAGGGTGTTGTGGGTGTCGCAACCCGAGCCGACCACGCCGATGAAATCGATCATGCCGGTGGCGTCGTAGTAGGCGGCGATCTGCTTCATGTCCTCGTGGCTGAGGCCATCGGGGTGGAACTCGTCACCACAGATGCGCATGCCCACGCAGAAGTCGTCACCGACTTCGGCACGCACGGCTTTCAATACTTCCAGGCCGAACTTCATGCGGCCTTCGAAGGTGCCGCCCCATTCGTCGGTACGTTTGTTTACACGCGGGCTCCAGAACTGGTCGATCATGTGCTGGTGCACGGCCGACAGTTCCACGCCGTCCAGGCCGCCTTCTTTGGCGCGGCGGGCAGCTTGCGCGTAGTTGCCGATCACGCGCCAGATCTCTTCCACCTCGATGGTCTTGCAGGTGGCGCGGTGCACGGGTTCACGGATACCCGACGGCGACATCAGGGTCGGCCAGTTGAAGCCGTCCCAGCGCGAGCGACGGCCCATGTGGGTAATCTGGATCATGATCTTGGCGCCATGCTTGTGCATGGCGTCGGCCAGGTTCTGGAAGTGCGGGATGATGCGGTCGGTCGACAGGTTGACCGACGACCACCACTCCTGCGGGCTGTCGATGGCCACCACCGACGAGCCGCCGCAGATCGCCAGGCCGATACCGCCCTTGGCCTTCTCTTCGTAGTACTTCACGTAGCGGTCGGTCGTCATGCCGCCGTCAGTGGCGTAGACCTCGGCGTGCGCGGTGCTGAGCACACGGTTGCGGATGGTCAGTTTGCCGATCTGGATCGGCTGGAACATTGCTTCGAATGCCATGACGCTATCTCCGGCTTACAACGGCTTGACGACGAACAGGCCATCTTCGTGGCCTTCTTCCGACCCGCCATAGACCTGTTCGGCCACGGTGCGGATCGAGCTGCCGCGGGCAGCGAGAATCTGGTCCATGGCGCCGGCGAACCAGCCGGTGAACATGTAGTCGACCTTGCGACCGCACTTGCCATAGACGTACACGAACGCGGAGTGCTTGAGCTTGACGCTGCAGGTGCCCTTGTCGAGGTCGATGTCCTGGATCTCGAACAGGCCCCAGCCGCGCTGGCTCAGGCGCTTCATGTAGTGCTCGAACACCGCCACGCCTTCCAGGCCATGGCACTCGGCTTCTTTTTCACACCAGTGCCAGGCGGACTTGTAGCCGGCCTTGTAGAGGATCTCGGCGTACTTGTCAGCGCCCAGGACTTCTTCGATGCCCATGTGGTTGTTGACGAAGAAATGGCGTGGCACATACAGCATCGGCAGGGCGTCGCTGGTCCAGACACCGGTCTCGCTGTCGACTTCGATTGGCAATTGCGGGGCGATCTTGGCCATGGAAACTCAACTCCATAAAATTTTTTATCGGGATGCCCCGGCGTTGCTGGCAGGGGCTTTCAGGCTTGGAGAGCGGCTTACTCGCCCCACACGTCCTTGAGGACGTTGACCCAGTTCTCGCCCATGATCTTGCGCACCACGCGCTCGGAGTGGCCGCGCTTGAGCAAGGTTTCGGTGAGGTTGGGGAATTCGCCCACGGTGCGGATGCCCAGCGGGTTGATGATCTTGCCGAAGTTGGTCAGGCGACGGGCATAACCCTTGTCGTGGGTCAGGTACTCGAAGAAGTCCTGGCCGTGGCCCTGGGTGAAGTCGGTACCGATACCGATGGCGTCTTCACCGACGATGTTCATGGTGTACTCGATGGCCTCGGCGTAGTCGTCGATGGTCGAGTCGATGCCCTTGGCCAGGAACGGCGCGAACATGGTCACGCCGACGAAGCCACCGTGGTCGGCGATGAACTTCAGCTCTTCGTCCGACTTGTTGCGCGGGTGCTCTTTCAGGCCCGACGGCAGGCAGTGCGAGTAGCAGACCGGCTTTTTCGACTCGAGGATGACTTCTTCGGAGGTCTTGGAGCCGACGTGGGACAGGTCGCACATGATGCCGACACGGTTCATTTCGGCGACGATCTCGCGGCCGAAGCCCGACAGGCCGCCATCACGCTCGTAGCAACCGGTGCCGACCAGGTTCTGGGTGTTGTAGCACATCTGCACGATGCCCACGCCCAACTGCTTGAACACGTCGACGTAGGCGATCTGGTCTTCAAACGCATGGGCGTTCTGGAAGCCGAAGAGGATGCCGGTCTTGCCCAGCTCCTTGGCCTTGCGGATGTCGGCGGTGGTGCGCACCGGCATCACCAGGTCGCTGTTTTCGCGGATCAGCTTCTGGCTGGCAGCGATGTTGTCGACGGTCGCCTTGAAGCCTTCCCAGACCGACACCGTGCAGTTGGCCGCAGTCAGCCCGCCTTTGCGCATGTCCTCGAACAGCTCGCGGTTCCATTTGGCAATGATCAGGCCGTCGATGACGATGCTGTCGGCGTGAAGTTCGGCTGGGCTCATCAGGCTGTCCCCTTTTATTGAATGGGTTTGCGCCAAACCTTATTGCCGGCGCTTTGGGGCCAGCATATGCCTGTGCCCAAAGGCGCCCCGATGCAAAAACGACAGGGGGTTTGCCGAAAGCGTCAATGCGCGACAACAGGCCTTCTGGCGCGGTGTCTGGCGATGAGAGACAGTCTCGATAACGACGTTTCCGGCGGCTTTATGAACATTTCGTCAGAGAGCTACCGCCTTGCCGTCGGCTGAGCGAGAATCCCAGCGATTCGTCAGCCTGTTGAGGAGAAAACGGATGAAATCAATGGCATGGCTGGTACTGCTGGCTGTCGTATCGGGCGCCCAGGCCGGCGAGGAAGAAAGCACCCCGTGCGACAACGTCGAGACCGACCAGCAGACCTACGCCTGCGCTGCGTTCAACAAGCAGACCGCCGAGCGCGAGCTGAAAGCGGCGTATGACGAACTGATCCAGCGCATCCGCGACCAGTATGCCGATGAAAGCGACCAGGCCACTGCGCTGGTCGGGCGCATGGACGCGGCCGAGAAGCTGTGGGCGCAGCTGCGCGATGCCGACTGCAAGGTCGAGACCTACGCCGAGAAGCCCGGGAGCAAGGCGTTCGAGGCGGCGTGGGATACCTGCGTGGCGCAGCGCAGTGATGACCGCTCGGAGTACCTGCAGTCCATCGGCCAGCAGTAAGCCTGTACCGGCCTCTTCGCGGGCAACGCTGGTAACGCGCCCGATAGCAGCGGGTAAAGTACGAAGCCGACTCGAACCCGCACGCCACCCCCACCTCCAGCACACTCATGTCGGTCTGGCGCAACAACTGCCGTGCCTTGTCCAGGCGCAGTCGCAAATAGAACCCACTGGGCGTGTCATCCAGGTGCACGCGGAACAGCCGCTCCAGCTGGCGCCGGGTCACCTGCACCGCTTCGGCCAGCACCTGGGTATTGAGCGGCTGCTCGGTGTTGCGCTCCATTTCGCCAATCACCTTCACCAGCTTCTTGTTGCTGATGCCATAGCGGCTGGCGATCTGCATGCGCTGGTGGTCCTGTCGCTGGCGGATACGTCCGAGCACGAACTGCTCCGACACCTGCACCGCCAGTTCACTACCGTGGGCCTGGGCAATCAGATCGAGCATCAGGTCGATCGAAGCGGTGCCACCGGCACAGGTGATGCGCCGCCGATCGATCTCGAACAGCTCCTGGGTCGCCTGCAGGCTTGGGTAATTCTCCTTGAACGCCTCCAGCGCCTCCCAGTGCACTGTGGCGCGGTGGCCGTCGAGCAGGCCGGCCTCGGCCAGCACCACCGCGCCGGTATCGATGCCACCCAGAATCACCCCCTCGTGGTCCAGGCGGCGTAGCGCCTGCTGCAGCGTCGGCCCGTAACAGGCCAGTGGCTCGAAGCCGGCGACGATCAGCAGGGTGCCGCCAGGTTCGCCCGCTGCCAGTGCGGCGTCGGCGTTCACCGACATGCCATTGCTGGCCTGCACCGCCCCGCCATCCAGGCTCAATACCTGCCAGCGATACAACGGGCCCTTGAAGCGGTTGGCCACCCGCAGTGGCTCCAGGGCACTGATGAAACCCATGGCCGAGAACCCGGGCAACAACAGAAAGTGAATGATTTGCGGCATTGCATGCTCCACGGCAAAGGTGGTCGCCTCCGTGCAAATGTTGGTCGCCAGGGTGCGATTTTCCACCCTGACAGCAGCGTAGCTTCTTCATACGACCCAGAGAGGTCGAACCCCAATAACAATATGCACTGCCGATGGAGAGCCACCATGCACAGCTTGATCCGCCGCAGCCTGTTGACCCTTGCTCTGAGTAGCATCGCCGCTTCCCCACTATTCGCCGCCGAGCCTGCGGCCTGCAAGAACGTCCGTCTGGGCGTGGTCAACTGGACCGACGTCATCGCCACCAGCGCCATGGCCCAGGTGCTGCTCGACGGGCTGGGCTACCAGACCAAGCAGACCAGCGCTTCGCAGCAAATCATCTTCGCAGGTATTCGCGACAAACGCCTGGACATGTTCCTGGGTTACTGGAACCCGATCATGACCCAGACCATTACCCCGTTCGTCGACGCCAAGCAGGTCAAGGTGCTCGACAAGCCCAGCCTGGAAGACGCCCGCGCCACCCTGGCGGTGCCCAAGTACCTGGCCGACAAGGGCCTGAAGACCTTCGCCGACATCCACAAGTTCGAAAAGGAACTGGGCGGGAAGATCTACGGCATCGAACCGGGTTCGGGCGCCAACACCCAGATCAAGGCGATGATTGCCAAGAACCAGTTCGGCCTGGGCAAGTTCCAACTGGTCGAGTCCAGCGAGGCCGGCATGCTCGCCGCCGTCGACCGCGCGGTGCGGCGCAACGAGGCCGTGGTGTTCTTCGGCTGGGCGCCGCACCCGATGAACGTGAACATCGACATGGTCTACCTGGGCGACAGCCAGGATGCCCTGGGCCCTGACGAAGGCCGCGCGACAGTGTGGACAGTGACCGCGCCGGACTACGCCGAACGCTGCCCCAACGCCCACCGCCTGCTGGCCAACCTGAACTTCAGCGCCGAGGACGAGAGCCGCATGATGCAGCCGCTGCTCGACCACAAGGATGCGCTGGAGTCAGCCCGCCAGTGGCTCAAGGACCACCCCGAGGACAAGGCCCGCTGGCTGGAGGGTGTGACCACCTTCGATGGCAAGCCGGCTGCCGACAACCTCAACCTCAGCGCCAACTGATCCGACCCATTCGCGGGTAAAACCGCTCCCACAAGTCATGCACATGCCAGGGGCAACATCGTCCCCTGTGGGAGCGGGTTTACCCGCGAAAAGGCCACCAGACACCACAAGGAACCCCGCCATGAACCACGACGTCATCATCACCTGCGCCCTGACCGGCGCCGGCGACACCGCTTCGAAAAGCCACCTTGTTCCAGTCACCCCCAAGCAGATCGCCGAGTCCGCCGTAGAGGCCGCCAAGGCCGGCGCCACCGTGGTCCACTGCCACGTCCGCGACCCGCAAACCGGCCGCTTCAGCCGCGACGTGGCGCTGTATCGCGAGGTCATGGAACGCATCCGCGAAGCCGACGTGGACATCATCGTCAACCTTACCGCCGGCATGGGTGGCGACCTGGAAATCGGCCCGGGTGAAACACCGCTGGAGTTCGGCCCGGGCACCGACCTGATCGGCCCACTGGAGCGCCTGGCCCATGTCGAAGCACTGCTGCCGGAAATCTGCACCCTCGACTGCGGCACCCTCAACTTCGGCGACGGCAACTCGATCTACGTCTCCACCCCGGCGCAACTGCGCGCCGGCGCCAAGCGCATCACTGAACTGGGGGTGAAAGCCGAACTGGAAATCTTCGACACCGGCCACCTGTGGTTCGCCAAGCAAATGATCAAGGAAGGCCTGCTGGATGATCCGCTGTTCCAACTGTGCCTGGGCATCCCGTGGGGCGCGCCGGCCGATACCACCACCATGAAGGCGATGGTCGACAACCTGCCGGCCAACGTCACCTGGGCCGGGTTCGGCATCGGCCGCATGCAGATGCCGATGGCAGCACAGGCCGTGTTGCTTGGCGGCAACGTGCGGGTAGGCCTGGAGGACAACCTGTACCTGGACCGTGGCGTACTGGCCAGCAACGGCCAACTGGTCGAGCGCGCAGTGGAAATCATCTCGCGTCTTGGCGCCCGTGTACTGACCCCGGCCGAGGGCCGGGAAAAGATGAACCTCAAACGCCGCTGATCCCTTCAGGAGACCAACATGACCTTCATCACCGAGATCAAGACCTTCGCCGCCCTGGGTAGTGGCGTGATCGGCAGCGGCTGGGTCGCCCGCGCCCTGGCCCACGGCCTGGACGTGGTCGCCTGGGACCCGGCACCCGGCGCCGAGCAGGCCTTGCGCAAGCGCATCGCCAACGCCTGGCCCGCGCTGGAGAAGCAAGGCCTGGCGCCGGGCGCATCACAAGACCGCCTGAAGTTCGTCGCCACCATCGAGGAATGCGTCCGCGACGCCGACTTCATCCAGGAAAGCGCACCTGAGCGCCTGGACCTGAAACTCGACCTGCACGCAAAGATCAGCGCTGCCGCCAAACCCGACGCGATCATCGGCTCCAGCACTTCGGGCCTGCTGCCCAGCGAATTCTACGAGTCGGCCACCCACCCCGAGCGCTGCGTGGTCGGCCACCCGTTCAACCCGGTGTACCTGCTGCCGCTGGTGGAAATCGTCGGCGGCAACCGCACCGCCCCCGAGGCCATCGAAGCTGCCAGGACCATCTACACCGCCCTGGGCATGCGCCCGCTGCACGTGCGCAAGGAAGTGCCCGGGTTCATCGCCGACCGCCTGCTCGAAGCCCTGTGGCGCGAGGCCCTGCACCTGGTCAACGACGGCGTGGCCAGCACCGGCGAGATCGACGATGCCATCCGCTTCGGCGCCGGCCTGCGCTGGTCGTTCATGGGCACCTTCCTCACCTACACCCTGGCCGGTGGCGATGCTGGCATGCGCCACTTCATGGCCCAGTTCGGCCCGGCGCTGAAGCTGCCGTGGACCTACCTGCCAGCCCCGGAGCTCACCGACAAGCTGATCGACGATGTGGTCGAAGGCACCGCGGAGCAACTGGGCGAACGCAGCATCGCCGCACTGGAGCGCTATCGTGATGACACCCTGCTGGCAGTGCTGGAAGCGGTGAAGACCAGCAAGGCCAGCCACGGTATGGCTTTCGGCGACTGAGGAGACCGCGATGCCCGCATTGATTACCTACCGCACCCCGGTCCAGGAGGACTGGGTCGACTACAACGGGCACCTGCGCGATGCCTTCTACTTGCTGATCTTCAGCTATGCCACCGATGCGCTGATGGAGCGCATCGGCCTGGATGCCGACAGCCGTGGGCAGAGCGGTAATTCACTGTTCACCCTGGAGGCACACATCAACTACCTGCACGAAGTGAAGCTGGGCACCGAGGTGTGGGTGCAGACGCAGATCATCGGCTTCGACCGCAAGCGCCTGCATGTCTACCACAGCCTGCACCGGGCGGGGTTCGACGAGGCGCTGGCGGCCAGTGAGCAGATGCTGCTGCATGTGGACCTGGCGGGACCGAAGTCGGCGCCGTTCAGTGAGCAGAGTGTCGGGTTGCTGCAAGGCTTGGTGGAGCAACAACAGGATCTGCCGCCGGCCGAGTTCGTGGGCCGGGTAATAGGCCTGCCTGCAGCAAAGTGAGAAAAAGCACATAACCTGTGGGAGCGGGCGTGCCCGCTCCCACAGGTCATATATTCCGGCTTGAAAAAAATAACCCCGGAAAGCCGTGAGCATCCGGGGCCAAGAGCGAGCAACATCCATGCACTAACGTGGGTGACCAAACCCTTCGTTGCGGTAGATGGCTTGAGTGTGCGCACTTCCCGAACGGTGGATTTAGCCGGAAACGACCTGTTCTTAGCCAAAGCAGCCATGGCGCCATTCTGTTGTTGCGGGCATGTCGCCAGCGTCACAGAATCGGTCGTAAATCACAGCAGCACTCTCTTAGCGATAAAAGGGACAACAGCCATGATGCATGCGGATTTGATTGACCAGGACGATCTGGCAGGCCACCTGCGCGCGCGGGGGTTCGAGATTCCGGCCGGAGCTACTGCCGAGCAGGCCTGCGAAGCGGTGGTGCGTGGGCTGACCGAGCCCAATGCACGGGCGCTGAAGGGGATGGTGGAGCAGATGTATACCGGCAGTGCGACGATCCTGCCGGCGGTGCGCCAGGCCATCGACAAACAGCTGTTGCCGGCGTTGGCGCAGTTCAACAAGCGCGCCTGATTCGTTTTCCTGTACTGGCCTCTTCGCGGGTAAACCCGCTCCCACAGGTACTGCACTGCTTTTGAATTCAGTGCAGTACCTGTGGGAGCGGGTTTACCCGCGAAGAGGCCAGTGCTGTTTCAGAGCCTTACACTGGCAAAGGTCGACTCGTTGCGCGCCTGGCTCAGGGCCGCCATCGGCCCGCTGTGCGGCGACAGGGTCATGGCCTGCGGGATCGGCATCATCGCCACCTGCTGCGCAGTGTTGGAACCCACGCGCTCGTCACGCGGCGGAATGCCGAAGTACTCGCGGTAGCACTTGGAGAAGTGCGGGGTCGACACGAAGCCGCACACCGACGCCACTTCGATGATCGACATCGGCGTCTGCTTCAGCAGCTGCCGGGCGCGGATCAGGCGCAGCTTCAGGTAGTAACGCGACGGCGAACAGTGCAGGTACTTCTGGAACAGGCGCTCGAGCTGCCGGCGCGATACCGACACGTATACCGCCAGTTCGTCCAGGTCGATCGGCTCTTCGAGGTTGGCCTCCATCAGCGCAACGATTTCCTGCAGCTTCGGCTGGTTGGTGCCAAGCATGTGCTTGAGTGGCACGCGCTGGTGATCCTGCTCGTTGCGGATGCGCTCGTAGACGAACATTTCGGAGATCGCCGCCGACAGTTCACGACCGTGGTCGCGGCTGATCAGGTGCAGCATCATGTCCAGCGGCGCAGTGCCGCCAGAGCTGGTGAAGCGGTTACGGTCGAGGGTGAACAGGCGGGTACTCATGTTGACCCGCGGGTAGGCCTCCTGCATGGCCGCCAGGCATTCCCAGTGCACGCTGCAATCGAAACCATCCAGCAGCCCGGCACAGGCCAAGGCCCAGCTGCCGGTGCATACCGCGCCCAGACGGCGCGACTGACGGGCCTGGGTTTGCAACCAGGTGACATGCTCGCGGGTAACGCTGCGCTGGATGCCCACGCCGCCACAGACAATCACGGTATCGATGGGTGGCGCACTGTGCATGGCGGCGTCAGGGGTTATCTGCAAGCCATCGCTGGCCCACACCTGCCCACCATCGGCGGTGAGGGTGTGCCAGCGGTACAGCTCACGGCCGGACAGCTGGTTGGCCATGCGCAGCGGCTCGACGGCCGACGCCAGGGAAATCAGGGTGAAATTGTCCAATAGGAGAAACCCGATGGACTGGGGGGCTGTGCGGTTCTGGGTTGGGTTCCCGGAGGTGTACGACGTCATCGCGATTTCTCCTCACACAAATGCAGGGTGTGCCTCAGGCGGGCACTGATTTCTTGTTATGTATGGCCCCGGTTTCATGTGCAGGGGCTTTGGTGCCAATCTCAACGCAAACGCCGTGCCTGAAATTGAACGGCTATCCAAAAAAAACTGAAAACGACGCCTTTGTTAGGCAAATCAGGTGCTTTGACCGAGTTGGCCAATCTTCGCAAAACAGGCGTGCTAGGCGTTGTGCGTGTAACGGCTGAGCAATTTGGTGACACGCGCAGTGTAGGATGCCCAGAAACGACACTCTTGAGTGTCACCGACAACGCCCACACTGATAACGACACCCGACGATCGGTATGCGTCGTTTGCACCATAAAGAGACATTTGTAGCTGTGCTGCACCTGTTTCAATCTCAAGGCCCCCTTCGCGGGCACGCCCGCTCCCACAGGGATTGCACAGTTCCTGTGGGAGCGGGCGTGCCCGCGAAGGGGGCCTTGAGGCCAGATCAAACTATCAGCATTCGATAGCGCTGACCGCCAGGCCACCGCGCGAGGTCTCTTTGTACTTGTCGTGCATGTCGGCCCCGGTATCGCGCATGGTGCGGATTACCTGGTCGAGGGAAATGAAATGCTCGCCGTCACCACGCAGGGCCATCTGCACTGCGTTGATGGCCTTTACCGCGGCAATCGCGTTGCGCTCGATGCACGGCACCTGCACCAACCCGCCGACCGGGTCGCAGGTCAGGCCCAGGTTGTGTTCCAGGGCAATTTCAGCGGCGTTCTCCACCTGCGGCGGCGTAGCCCCCAGCACTTCGGCAAGCCCGGCAGCGGCCATGGCACAGGCCGAGCCGACTTCCCCCTGGCAGCCAACCTCGGCACCGGAAATCGACGCGTTCTTCTTGCACAGGATGCCCACTGCCGCAGCGGCGAGGAAGAAGTCGACCACGCTGGACTCGTTCACCGCATCACTGAAGCGCATGTAGTAATGCAGCACCGCCGGAATGATGCCGGCAGCGCCGTTGGTCGGCGCAGTGACCATGCGCCCGCCGGCGGCGTTCTCTTCGTTGACCGCCAGGGCGAACAGGTTGACCCATTCCATGGCGCTCATGGTCGAGCCGATCACGTTGGGCTTGCCGATTTCCTGCAGGCTGCGGTGCAGCTTGGCAGCACGGCGGCGCACGTTCAGGCCGCCGGGCAACGTGCCTTCGTACTTCAAGCCATTGTTGACGCACTCCTGCATGGCCTCCCAGAGTTTGTACAGGCCGGCACGGATCTCTTCCTCGCTGCGCCATACCTTCTCGTTGGCCATCATCAATTGCGACACGCTGAGGTCGTTTTGCTTGCACAGGCGCAGCAGTTCGGCAGCGCTGTTGAAGTCGTACGGCAGCACCGTCTGGTCGGCATCCAGCACGCCGCTGGCGGCCTGGGCGGCATCGACCACGAAACCGCCACCCACCGAGTAGTAAGTGTCGCGGTGCAGCTCGCCCTGCTCGCCTTCGGCAATCAGGGTCATGGCGTTGGGGTGGTACGGCAGGTTCTCGTCCAGCAGCAGCATGTCGCGGGCCCAGACAAATTCGATGGGCAGGCGGTTGTCCAGCTGCAGGGTGTTGGTTTCACGCAGGTCGGCGATACGCGGCACGATCTGGGTCGGGTCAATGGCGTCAGGCCATTCGCCCATCAGGCCCATGATGGTGGCGTTGTCGGTGCCGTGACCGATACCGGTGGCCGACAGCGAGCCATACAGGCGCACTTCGATCCGCTGCACACGTTCCAGCTCGCCGCGTTCGCGCAGGCCCTGGACGAACAGGGCGCCAGCACGCATGGGGCCGACGGTGTGGGAGCTGGAGGGCCCGACACCGATCTTGAACAGGTCGAACACGCTGATGGCCATTATCGAATCACCTCTTGCTGGGCTTGTCTCTGCGCGCCATGCGCAGGGCGGGGCAGCTGCTAGGCTGAAACAGCGGGCCGCCTTGAATGCACGCATCATCGGGCTTTTACCGCCCCCCTCGCCGTCTGCAACCGACGTACTTTTGTCCAGCAGCGCCGCGCTGTTTTTACGTGTGGAGCTGCCCTCGCCTCGCCGCTTTCCGGCGGCCTGGTGACGTAAAAATGCGGCTGAAGGGGTGGAAAAATCCATAAGCGACATCGCCCATACTGGATACGACCCGTTCCGTACTGGTTACGACCCCACCAGTAGGCGATTGCCCAGCGCTGGAGGATTATCGAAAGCGACTCGTAAAGCACGGCCACGCATCCTGCCCTCTGCAGGCCTGGTCGACCGGACCCTGAGAAAGCCCGGCGACCCAAGCGAACCCGAAGACAAAATCACAGGAGTCCATCCATGAAAGGTTCACCATCGCTTTTGCTGGTTGCGTTGCTGTCCGCGCCTTTGCTGGCACAGGCCGCCGAACCCGAGCAATGCCAGACGGTACGGTTCTCGGATGTCGGCTGGACCGACATCACGGTCACCACCGCGACCACCAGCGTTGTGCTCGAAGCACTGGGTTACAAGACCCACACCACCATGATCTCGGTACCGGTGACCTACAAGTCGCTGGCCACCGGCAAGGACCTGGACGTGTTTCTCGGCAACTGGATGCCGACCATGGAGAACGACATCAAGCAATACCGCGACGCCGGCACTGTAGAAACCGTGCGCGCCAACCTGGAAAACGCCAAATACACCCTGGCGGTGCCCCAGGCGCTGTATGACAAGGGCCTGAAGGATTTCAGCGACATTCCCAAGTTCAAGAAAGAACTCGACAGCAAGATCTACGGCATCGAACCCGGCAACGATGGCAACCGCACCATCCAGAGCATGATCGACAAGAACGCCTTCGGCCTGAAGGACGCCGGCTTCAAGATCGTCCAGTCCAGCGAGGCCGGCATGCTGTCGCAGGTCGACCGCGCGCAGAAACGCGGCGAGGCGCTGGTGTTCCTCGGCTGGGAACCGCACCCGATGAACACCCGCTTCAAGATGCAGTACCTGACTGGCGGGGACGAGTTCTTCGGCCCCGACTTCGGCAAGGCGACCGTATTGACCAACACCCGCAAGGGTTATGTGCAGGAATGCAGCAACGTTGGCCAGCTGTTGAAGAATCTGTCGTTCGAGCTCAAGGATGAAAGCACCATGATGGGCTATGTCCTGGACGACAAGATGAAACCCGAGGCGGCTGCCAAGAAGTGGCTCAAGGACAACCCAGGCAAACTGGAGGCCTGGCTGGCCGGCGTTACCACCGTGGATGGCAAACCCGGCCTTGAGGCGGCCAAGGCCAAGCTGACGCAATAACGAAATACGCAATAGCGCTACCTCGGGGCAGGCCCGTGCCTGCCCCGGGTGATTTCAATCTATGCAGGTGGAAGCTCGCTATCATGCTTATCGATCAGAAAATACCTCTGGGCCAGTACATCGCGTCGTTCGTCGAGTGGCTGACCCAGAACGGCGCGAGTTACTTCGACGCCATCGCGCAAGGCCTGGAGTTCATGATCCATGGCGTCACCAGTGCCCTGACTTTCTTCAATCCGTTCGTGCTCATCGCTCTGTTCGCCGCCTTGGCGCACTTCATCCAGCGCAAGTGGGCGCTGACCGCATTCGTTGCCCTGTCGTTTCTGCTGATCCTCAACCTGGGTTACTGGCAGGAAACCATGGAAACCCTGGCGCAGGTCACCTTCGCCACGGTGGTGTGCGTGGCCATCGGCGTGCCGCTGGGCATCGTCGCCGCGCACAAACCGATGTTCTATACCGCCATGCGCCCGGTACTCGACCTGATGCAGACGGTACCTACCTTCGTCTACCTGATCCCCACCCTGACCCTGTTCGGCCTGGGTGTGGTGCCGGGGCTGATCTCGACGGTGGTGTTCGCCATCGCCGCGCCGATCCGCCTCACCTACCTGGGCATCTGCGACGTCCCGCAAGAGCTGATGGACGCCGGCAAGGCCTTTGGCTGCTCGCGACGCCAGCTGCTCACCCGGATTGAACTGCCGCACGCGATGCCAAGCATCGCCGCCGGCGTTACCCAGTGCATCATGCTGTCGCTGTCGATGGTGGTGATTGCCGCCCTGGTCGGTGCTGACGGCTTGGGCAAACCTGTGGTCAACGCACTGAACACCGCCGATATTTCCCTGGGCTTCGAAGCGGGCCTGGCGATCGTGCTGCTGGCGATCATGCTCGACCGTATCTGCAAGCAACCGGACCTGCCGGTAAGGGGTGAAGCATGAGCATCATTCGTTTCGAAGACGTCGACGTCATCTTCTCCAACAAGCCGCGCGAAGCGCTGGCCCTGCTCGACCAGGGCCAGACCCGCGAGCAGATCCTCAAGCAGACCGGCCTGGTGGTGGGTGTCGAGAAGGCCAACCTGGATATCCAGAAGGGCGAGATCTGCGTGCTGATGGGCCTGTCCGGTTCGGGCAAGTCGAGTTTGCTGCGCTGCATCAACGGCCTCAACACCGTCAGCCGCGGCAAGCTGTTCGTCGAGCACGAAGGCAAGCACATCGACATTGCCCACTGCACCCCGGCCGAGCTGAAGATGATGCGCACCAAGCGCATTGCCATGGTGTTCCAGAAGTTCGCCCTGATGCCCTGGCTGACGGTGCGCGAGAACATCAGCTTTGGCCTGGAAATGCAGGGCCGCCCCGAGAAGGAACGGCGCAAGCTGGTTGACGAGAAGCTCGAACTGGTGGGCCTGACCCAGTGGCGCAACAAGAAGCCGGACGAACTGTCTGGCGGCATGCAGCAGCGCGTGGGCCTGGCCCGGGCGCTGGCGATGGATGCCGACATCCTGCTGATGGACGAACCGTTCTCGGCACTGGACCCGCTGATCCGCCAAGGCCTGCAAGACGAGTTGCTTGGCCTGCAGGCCAAGCTGAGCAAGACCATCGTGTTCGTCAGCCACGACCTGGACGAGGCCCTGAAGCTGGGTAGCCGCATCGCGATCATGAAGGACGGGCGGATCATCCAGTACAGCAAGCCGGAAGAGATCGTGCTCAACCCGGCCGACGAGTATGTGCGCACCTTCGTCGCCCATACCAACCCGCTGAACGTGCTGTGCGGGCGCAGCCTGATGCGCAGCCTGGACAACTGCAAGCGGGTGAATGGCTCGGTGTGCATCGATCCCGGCATCGACTCGTGGCTGGACCTTGGCGAAGGTGGCTCGATCAAGCGCGCACGCCAAGGGCAGAACGGGCTTGACCTGCAGAACTGGGCACCAGGGCAGGATGTGGAGCTGCTGGGCCGCCGCCCAACGTTGGTAAATGCCGATATCGGCATGCGCGACGCGCTACAGATTCGTTACCAGACTGGTAACAAGCTGGTGTTGCAGGACAACGACAAGGTGGTGGGGATTCTTGGGGATACCGAGCTGTATCACGCCTTGCTCGGCAAGAATCACGGTTGATGCAATTGGGGCCGCGTTGCGGCCCCAATCAATGGATCAGCGAACAACGATCCCGCGCGAAGCCATGTAGGCCTTGGCCTCCGGCACGGTGTACTCGCCAAAATGGAAGATACTGGCCGCCAGCACCGCACTGGCGTGCCCTTCCAGAATGCCGTCAGCCAGGTGCTGCAGGTTACCCACCCCACCCGAGGCAATCACCGGAATACCCAGCGCATCACTGATCGCACGGGTAACACCCAGGTCGAAGCCGTTCTTCATGCCGTCCTGGTCCATGCTGGTCAGCAGGATCTCGCCAGCCCCCAGGCCTTCCATCTTCTTCGCCCATTCAACGGCATCCAGCCCGGTCGGCTTGCGCCCACCATGGGTGAAAATCTCCCAGCGCGGCTGCTCACCCGGCCCTGACACCTTCTTGGCGTCGATGGCGACAACGATGCACTGCGAACCGAAACGGTCCGCTGCCTCGCCGACAAACTCCGGGTTGAACACCGCAGCCGTGTTGATCGAAACCTTGTCGGCACCGGCATTGAGCAGGTTGCGGATGTCCTGCACGGTGCGCACGCCGCCGCCCACGGTCAGCGGGATGAACACCTGGCTGGCCATGCGCTCGACGGTATGCAGGGTGGTGTCGCGGCCATCGACACTAGCGGTGATGTCGAGGAAGGTGATTTCGTCGGCACCTTGCTCGTCGTAGCGACGGGCGATTTCCACCGGGTCGCCGGCATCACGGATATTCTCGAACTTGACGCCCTTGACCACCCGGCCGTTGTCCACGTCCAGGCAAGGGATGATGCGCTTGGCCAGTGCCATGGTTCAGTCCTCAGCCTTGGTAGTTGTCGCAGAAGGCCTGGGCCTCGGCGACATCGAGGGTGCCTTCATAGATGGCACGGCCGGTGATGGCGCCGATGATGCCCGGGGCCTTGGCGTCCAGCAGGGCCTTGATGTCGCCCAGGTTATGGATGCCGCCCGAGGCGATCACCGGGATCGAGGTGGCTTCTGCCAGCGCCTTGGTGAACGGCACGTTGCAGCCCTGCATCATGCCGTCCTTGGCGATGTCGGTGTAGACGATCGCCGAGACGCCATCGGCCTCGAAACGCTTGGCCAGGTCGATGACCTGCACCGAGCTCACTTCAGCCCAGCCATCAGTGGCGACGAAGCCGTCTTTTGCGTCCAGGCCAACGATGACCTTGCCCGGGAAGGCCTTGCACGCTTCGGCAACGAACTCCGGCTGCTTGACCGCCTTGGTGCCAATGATCACGTAGCTGACGCCAGCCTTGACGTAGTGCTCGATGGTTTCCAGCGAGCGGATGCCACCGCCGATCTGGATCGGCAGGGTCGGGTAGCGCTTGGCAATGGCGGTGACCACTTCACCGTTGACCGGCTGGCCTTCGAAGGCGCCGTTGAGGTCGACCAGGTGCAGGCGGCGGCAGCCACCCTCGACCCACTTGGCGGCCATGCTCACCGGGTCGTCGGAAAATACCGTGGAGTCTTCCATGCGGCCCTGGCGCAGGCGCACGCAGGCACCGTCCTTCAGATCGATAGCGGGGATAATCAGCATCTTGGGAACCTGTCTGTTCTTGGGGTTTCAGGGCTTCTCGAGCGCCCACAGATCACTTTCGATGCTCTCGAACCGCTCCTTGAGGTGCAGCTGAACATCGGCAATCGCCCTGTTGTAGTAATGGGGTGCAATTTCTTTGCTGAACAGCTCGAGGACCTCGGCCACTTCGAACGACCCCAGCTCCAGCTCGAAACGGTCTTCGAGGAAGCGCTTGAGCGTGTGCAGTGCTTCGCGCTCTTGCTCGGGGGCCAGGGTGATGACCGGGGCCTTGGTCTTCGACCTGCTCATTTACCAGCGCCCGTCCCAGGCGACGAAGTTCTGCAGCAGCTGCAGGCCATGGGTATGGCTCTTCTCCGGGTGGAACTGCACGGCAAAGCGCGAACCATCGGCCAGCGCGGCAGCGAAATCGACACCGTAATGGCCGCGGCCGACCACCTGGGCCGGCTTGCCGGCATTGATGTAGTAGCTGTGCACGAAGTAGAACCGCGCTCGGTCGGGGATGTCGTGCCACAGTGGGTGGTCGTTGGTCTGGCCGACTTCGTTCCAGCCCATGTGCGGCACCTTCAGGTGCTCGCCGTCTTCCTGCAGGTCTTTGCCGAAGAAACGCACCTGGCCGGGGAACAGGCCGATGCAGTCGACACCGTCGTTTTCTTCGCTGTGGTCAAGCAGTGCCTGCATACCCACACAGATGCCGAGGAACGGGCGGTCCTGGCTGACTTCGCGCACCAGGCTGTCGAAGCCCAGGCGGCGGATTTCGGCCATGCAGTCGCGAATCGCGCCCACCCCCGGAAACACCACACGGTCGGCTTCGCGGATAACCGCAGCATCGCTGGTGACCAGCACCTTACCGGCACCTACATGCTCGAGCGCCTTGGCCACCGAGTGCAGGTTGCCCATGCCATAGTCGATTACGGCTACCGTCTGCATTTACAGGCACCCTTTGGTGGAAGGCATCTGCCCGGCCATGCGCTCGTCGAGGGTAATGGCCATGCGCAAGGCGCGGCCGAAAGCCTTGAACACGGTCTCGATCTGGTGATGGGTGTTGTGACCACGCAGGTTGTCGATGTGCAGGGTCACCAGGGCGTGGTTGACGAAGCCCTGGAAGAACTCCTGGAACAGGTCGACATCGAAGCCACCGACGCTGGCGCGGGTGTACGGCACGTGCATCTGCAGGCCCGGGCGACCGGAGAAGTCGATGACCACGCGCGACAGCGCTTCGTCCAGCGGCACGTAGGCGTGGCCGTAGCGGAAGATGCCCTTCTTGTCACCGATGGCCTGGGCGAATGCCATGCCCAGGGTGATGCCGACGTCTTCGACGGTATGGTGATCGTCGATATGCGTGTCACCCTTGCACTCGATATCCAGATCGATCAGCCCATGGCGGGCGATCTGGTCCAGCATGTGTTCAAGGAAAGGCACACCGATATCGAATCGGGCCTTGCCACTGCCATCGAGGTTGATCGAGCACTTGACCTGGGTTTCCAGGGTGTTGCGCTCGACGGAAGCCTTACGTTCGACCATCACCAGCTCCGCAAAATCATTAGGCGAAAAGGGCTTCATTATAGGCCTAGAACGCGCCGGCTTGAAACGCGGATGACATATGGCAAAGCAAGCAATTACGGGGGCAGGATACCGCTACAGGTCTATACAACCGGGTGACCTGGGGCTGCTTTGCAGCCCATCGCGACACAAGGCCGCTCCCACAGAGGCATGCGGTCACCTGTGGAAGCGGCCTTGTGTCGCGAAAGGGGCGCAAAGCGCCCCCAATCAATGGAACAGCACAGCCGTCTTCTGCAGGGTAATCCACACCCCCCAGGCCAACGGCACGACCACCACCGCCCAGGCCAGCAACACCAGCGGCAGGCTACCCGGCGCCGCCTTCCACTCCAGCGATCGCGCCCCGTCGGCACCTTTGTCATGGCTCAACGCCCGCTCGGCAGCCAGTTCGGCATCGCTCATGAAATGCTTGTCGGCCACCGGTCGCACCAGCATGTTGCAGACAAAGCCCAGCACCAGCAGGCCGGCGAGGATGTACAGGGTCATGTCATAAGCAGCCGCACGCTCTACCCCGGCCGCCAACTGATACTCGCGCAGGTAGGTGATCAGCACCGGCCCCAGCACCCCCGCCGCCGCCCAGGCAGTCAGCAGGCGGCCATGAATGGCGCCGACCATCTGCGTGCCGAACAGGTCGGCCAGGTAGGCCGGTACCGTGGCGAAACCACCACCGTACATCGACAGGATGATGCAGAACGCCGCCACGAACAGCGCCACGTTACCCAGGTGCCCCATGTTCGGCACCAGGCTGTACAAGCCCACGCCCAGGGCGAAAAAGGCGAAATAGGTGTTCTTGCGGCCAATGTAGTCGGAGAACGACGCCCAGAAGAACCGCCCGCCGATGTTGAACAGGCTCAGCAGGCCGGTGAAGCCGGCGGCGATCGCGGCAATCTGCGCCAGCTGGGCGCTGTTCAGCTCGCTGAAGCTCAGCTCGTTGCCCAGCAACTTGCCGGCGAACACTTCCTGCAGCAACGGCGAAGCCATGCCGAGGATGCCGATACCCGCCGACACGTTCAGGCACAGCACCAGCCAGATCAAGGCGAACTGCGGGGTCTTCCAGGCCACGCTGACATGCACGTGGCGGTCGGTGACCATGGTGTTGCCAGCCTTTTTCACCGGGGCGCTCCAGCCTTCGGGCTTCCAGCCGGTCGGCGGCACGCGATACGCCAGGGCACCGGCGATCATGAACACGAAGTAGATCGCCGCCATGGCGACGAAGCTCTGCCACACACCCACTTCCTGCGTATTGCCGAAGTGGCCCATCAGCGCGGTGGCCAGCGGCGCACCGACCATGGCCCCGCCGCCGAAGCCCATGATCGCCATACCGGTGGCCATGCCGCGCTTGTCCGGGAACCACTTGATCAGGGTCGACACTGGCGAGATGTAGCCCAGGCCCAGGCCGATACCGCCGATTACGCCGGAGCCCAGCCACATCAGCCACAGCTGGTGGGTTTTCACGCCAAGGGCCGAAATCAGCATGCCGCCGCACCAGCACAGCGCCGACACCAGGCCGGCCTTGCGCGGGCCGGCGTGTTCCAGCCAACCACCCAGCACGGCCGCCGAGCATCCGAGGAAGACGAAGAACAGGGTGTAGATCCAGCTCAGCATGGAGATCGGCCAATCGCATTCGGCGCTGAACATACGGGCCATGAAGCCCATGTCCGCCGCGCAGGCGACCGGGGCGGTGATGCCGAGGGCTTGCGACAGTGGTAGCCAGAACACCGAGAAGCCATAGGCCATGCCGATGCACAGGTGAATGGCCAGGGCGGCGGGCGGGACCAGCCAGCGGTTGAAGCCCGGGCGGGCGATGATGCGCTCCTTCGACAGGAAGCCTGGCGCACTGGCCAGGGTCCCCGCCGCGACGGTACTGCTCATAGGATTAGGTCCTTCTTATAGGGAGGGTGCAGGCAAAGCGGCGCAAGGGTAGCAGCACCAAGTAGCATGAAAGCAATCTGATATCGTTAATTTTTGCTCGGCTGAAACGGTCCTCTTTCTGAAGTCCACAGTTGATCGCGTACAGCAAAAATACTGTCGAAAGCCGTACCATCTGCTGTACGCGTAGGAAACACCCTGTATCTCTAGACGAATACGCAGGGGCAACGGCTGCGGCGCTATACTCTGGCGCTTGAATTTCAATAACGGACTACAAGGACTCGCCCATGAAAGCGTTCGGCAAAATCCTGGGACTTGGGCTTCTCGGGTTGCTGCTGATCATCGTGGCGCTGGGCTTCGCCCTGACCCACCTCTTCGATCCCAACGACTACAAAGACGAGATTCGCCAGCTGGCACGTGACAAGGCTCACGTCGAGCTGACCCTCAACGGTGACATTGGCTGGAGCCTGTTCCCGTGGCTGGGCCTGGAGTTGCACGAGGCGAGCATCGCCACCTTGAACAAACCCAAGGAGCCATTCGCCGACCTGCAGATGCTCGGCCTGTCGGTACGGGTGCTGCCACTGCTGCGCCGTGAAGTGCAGATGAGTGACGTGCGCGTCGAGGGCCTGAACCTGACCCTGGCCCGTGACGAACACGGCCATGGCAACTGGGAAGACATTGGCAAGCCGCTGCCCGCGCAGAACGGCGCCAGCGCCGATGCGCAGGCCAGTGCTCCAGCCCAGGCACCGACCGAACAGGCGTCGGCGCCGGCCGCCAGCAACGAACGCGCGGTCAAGCTGGACATCGACAGCCTGACCGTGAACAACGCCCGCGTGCAGTACACCGATGCCAAGACCGGCCAGAGCTACAGCGCCGAAAGCATCCAGCTGAGCACCGGCCCGGTCCACGAAGGGGCGAACATTCCGCTCAAGGCCAGCGCCTTCCTCAGTGCCAGCCAGCCGAACATCAAGGCCCGCACCGAACTGGCCGGCGAGCTGCGCTTCGACCGCAAGCTCAAGCGCTACAACTTCGAAGACATGCGCCTGTCGGGCGAAACCTCGGGTGAACCCACCGGCGGCAAGGCCGTGACCTTCGCCGCCCAGGGCCAGTTGCTGGTCGACCTGGCCGCCAATGTCGCCTCGTGGAGCGGCCTGAAAGTCTCGGCCAACCAGCTGCGCGCCCTGGGCGAACTGAACCTGCGTGACCTGGACAAGGCGCCACAGCTGAGCGGTGGCCTGTCCATCGCCCAGTTCGACCTGCGCACCTTCCTCGACAGCATCGGCCGCCCGCTGCCGGCCACCAACGACCCGGCAGCCTTCGCCAAGCTGGAGCTAGTCACCCGCCTGCAGGGCACGCCGAACAGCCTGGCCCTGGAAGACCTGGCGGTGAAGCTGGACGACAGCACCTTCAGTGGCCGCGTGGCCGTCGAAGACTTCGCCAGACAGGCCCTGCGCCTGCAGCTCAAAGGCGACACCTTCGACGCCGACCGCTACCTGCCAGCCAAGAGCGAAGAGGCCAAGGGCGCCACTGCCGCACGCCAGGCCGAAGTCAAGCAACAAGAGGCCAGCGCAGTCGCCGGTGCCGGCACCACGCCGCTGCCCAACGCCCCGACCCAGGTGGCCTGGAGCGACGACAAGCTGCTGCCGGTCGACCGCCTGCGCGCCCTCGACCTGCAGGCCGACCTGGCCTTCGGCTCGCTGACCCTGGACAAACTGCCGATCGAAGACGCCCAGCTCAAGGCCATCGGCCAGGGCGGCCTGCTGACCCTGCAAACCCTGCGCGGTGAGCTGTACAACGGCACCTTCGAGGCCAAGGGCACTGTCGATGTGCGCCCTGCCGTGCCGCAACTGGGTGTCAACACCAGCATCCAGCGGGTGCCGGTGGAACACTTCATAAAGACCGAGGGCAAGGAACAGACACCACCGGTCAAAGGCCTGCTGACCCTGACCAGCGACCTGACGGCCACCGGCAACAGCCAGAAGGCCCTGGTCGACACCCTCAACGGCAACGCCAACTTCGTCATCAACGACGGCGTGCTGGTCAATGCCAACCTGGAACAGCAACTGTGCCAGGCCATCGCCACGCTGAACCGCAAATCGCTCAGCGGCGAGCCACGCGGCAAGGACACACCGTTCCAGGAACTGCGTGGCAGCCTGGTGGTGCGCAATGGCGTCGCCAACAACCCGGACCTCAAGGCGCGCATTCCGGGCCTGACCGTCAACGGCCATGGTGACCTCGACCTGCGCGTGCTGGGCATGGACTACAACGTTGGCGTGGTCGTCGAAGGCGACCAGCGCGCCATGCCGGACCCGGCCTGCCAGGTCAACGAACGCTATGTGGGTGTCGAAATACCGCTGCGCTGCCGTGGCCCGCTGGAGCTGGGCGCCAAGGCTTGCCGCCTGGACCAGAACGGCCTGGGCAAAGTAGCCGCCAAGCTGGCCGGCAATCGCCTGCAAGACAAGATCGATGAAAAACTCGGAGACAAAGTGAGCCCGGAAGTGAAAGACGTGCTCAAGGGGCTGTTCAAGCGATGAGCCCCGAGCAGTTCTCCAGCGCCGTGCTGGATTGGTATGACGAACACGGCCGGCACGACCTGCCCTGGCAACAGGGCATCACCCCGTACCGGGTGTGGGTGTCGGAAATCATGTTGCAGCAGACCCAGGTCAGCACCGTGCTCAACTACTTCGACCGTTTCATGCAGGCCCTGCCGACCGTGCAGGCCCTGGCCGAGGCGCCGGAGGACGAAGTGCTGCACCTGTGGACGGGCCTGGGCTACTACACCCGGGCGCGCAACCTGCAAAAGGCCGCGAAGATCGTGGTCGAACAGCATGGTGGTGAATTCCCGCGCAGTGTCGAGCAGCTCACCGAGCTGCCCGGCATCGGCCGCTCCACCGCCGGCGCCATCGCCAGCATCAGCATGGGCATCCGCGCACCGATCCTCGACGGCAACGTCAAGCGCGTGCTGGCCCGCTACACCGCCCAGGCCGGCTACCCCGGCGAGCCCAAGGTGGCCAACCAGCTCTGGGCCACGGCCGAACGCTTTACTCCGCAACTGCGGGCCAACCACTACACCCAGGCGATGATGGACATGGGCGCCACGCTGTGCACCCGCAGCAAGCCCAGTTGCCTGATCTGCCCGCTGCAGCGCGGCTGCGAAGCGCACCTGCACGGTGAAGAAACCCGCTACCCCGAGCCCAAGCCGCGCAAGGCACTGCCGCAACGGCGCACCCTGATGCCGCTGCTGGCCAACCACGAAGGCGCCATCCTGCTTTACCGCCGCCCGTCCAGCGGCCTGTGGGGTGGTTTGTGGAGCCTGCCGGAGCTGGACGACATCGCCCAGCTCGACGACCTGGCCTACCAGCACGGCCTGCGCCTGGCTGACAGCCGCGTCATGGAAGGCCTGACCCATACCTTCAGCCACTTCCAGCTGGCGATCGAACCCTGGCTGGTACGCGTCGACCCGGTCGGCCAGCACGTGGCCGAGGCCGACTGGCTCTGGTATAACCTCGCCACCCCGCCGCGCCTGGGCTTAGCCGCCCCGGTGAAAAAGCTGCTCAAACGCGCGGCCGACGAACTGATCGCAGGAGACGCCCGATGACCCGCACCGTGATGTGCCGCAAGTACAAAGAAGAACTGCCAGGCCTGGAGCGCCCGCCCTACCCCGGCGCCAAGGGCCAGGACATCTTCGAACACATCTCGCAGAAAGCCTGGGCCGACTGGCAGAAGCACCAGACCATGCTGATCAACGAAAAGCGCCTGAACATGATGAACGCCGAGGACCGCAAATTCCTCCAGGGCGAGATGGACAAGTTTTTCGCTGGCGAAGAATACGCCCAGGCGGAAGGCTACGTTCCACCCTCGGAATGACCCCACGGAACGTAAGCGACGGAATTAATTTAAAATTTTTTCAAAAAGTCGTTGACGAGCGGTCTGAAAGTCTATTTAATTCACCTCGTCGCCCAGATAGCTCAGTCGGTAGAGCAGAGGATTGAAAATCCTCGTGTCGGCGGTTCGACTCCGTCTCTGGGCACCACCTTCAAGCTTCTGGTGGTTGCAAAGTTACCCGAAGCGACAACAAGAAACCCGCCTAGTGCGGGTTTTTTGTTGTCTGTGGTTTTCTACCCGTTCCACCTCTCCGGCCAGCGCCCCCCCCTACTGCAACATACCGTCATGACAAGGCACTGGATTCCGTTACTACTCAAGCCGAGACTCCTCCCCCAAGCGGCCCGCTTGAAAGGAGAGGCAAATGGTTTTTACGGCAGAAGAGCAACAGCTATGGAACAGCGCGATAGCGTTTGCCAAAGGCAATAAGAAAGCGATCGCCAGAAAACTCACCTGCACTGCAGGAATGGCTCATTCAGGCAACCTAAGTTGACCAACATCAAAACGCTATCAATTGCTCATCCTTAAGATGTCAGGTGGACATTCGACCTGACCTCGCAAGGACCTCCATGAGCGAAGAATCCCCCCTCCTGCTCCCCGCCCCCAGCGAGCCCGCCATTACCACAGCCCGCACGCGCCGCCCCCGCCAGCGCAAGCCGGAGCCGGCCATCACCAGCATCAGCCAGCAACCTGCGGCACTGGAAGTCGCCACCGCCCCCAAGGGCAGCAACGAAGACAGCACCTCGGCCCGCCTGCCGGCCAGCTACCCCTACCGCACCCGTATGCGTCGCCAGGACTACGAAAAGGCCAAGCACGCGCTGCAGATCGAGTTGCTGAAGGTACAGAGCTGGGTGAAGGAAACCGGCCAGCGCGTGGTGATCCTGTTCGAAGGGCGCGATGCCGCAGGCAAGGGCGGCACCATCAAGCGCTTCATGGAACACCTCAACCCTCGTGGTGCGCGCATCGTTGCCCTGGAAAAACCTTCCGAGCAGGAAAAAGGCCAGTGGTACTTCCAGCGCTACATCCAGCACCTGCCCACGGCGGGTGAAATGGTGTTCTTCGACCGCTCCTGGTACAACCGCGCCGGGGTCGAGAAGGTGATGGATTTCTGCACGCCGCTGCAGTATCTGGAATTCATGCGCCAGGCCCCGGACCTGGAGCGGATGCTGTGCAACAGCGGCATCCTGCTGTTCAAGTACTGGTTCTCGGTGAACCGCGAAGAGCAGCTGCGCCGCTTCATCTCGCGCCGGGACGACCCGCTCAAGCACTGGAAGCTGTCGCCAATCGACATCAAGTCGCTGGACAAGTGGGACGACTACACCGCTGCCAAGGAAGCGATGTTCTTCCATACCGACACGGCCGATGCGCCATGGACAGTGATCAAGTCCGATGACAAGAAGCGTGCGCGGATCAATTGCATCCGGCATTTCCTGCACGCGCTGGACTACCCGGGCAAGGACCCTCAGGTGGCACATGCACCCGACCCTCTGCTGGTAGGCCGGGCTTCACGCGGGTTCGAAGAAGACGAGACACCCCAGCCAGCAGCCTGAAAACTCGACCCGCCTTCGACAGACACCGCAGCCCGAAGACGGGCTGCGGGCGAATCTTATTCGTCCTGCATGGAACGGAGATGCTCGAAGGCATCCTCGGTCATTTCGCCCAGATAGGAAACTCCGTGCAGTTTGAGTTCGAACTCACTGTCCTCTTTGCCTTTTTGAACAATCGCCTCAAGGTCAGCCTTGGTGATTGACTGCCGGTTGCATTTGGCGAACCCCGTCGAATAGAAAAGCTCACCCTCCCCGTCATAGCCGTACAGGGTCACAAGGTAGTAGTGCTTCATCGCTCTCTCCTTCAGCGCAACTGTGCGCATCTGCAAACGCCGATTTGGCGCAATGTCGAGCCGCCACCCGAACATGGGTGACAGCGGGAGAGACGTTACGCAGGCCGGCTGGCAGGCATAATCAGGAGGCATGTCCATGGCAGAACGCCCCAGCCTGCGTTGCCTAGGCACACGGCTTGGGTTTCTCGGGCAATTGCGCTTCAATACGCGCACTTTCAGACACACCCAAGGATTGCCCCATGGCCACCCCTACCAAGCAACAGAAACGCGCCAAGCGCGCAGCCAGCAAGGCCAAGCAGAACCGCATGGTACGCAGCGGCCAGGCAGTCAAGGCCAGTGCCGGCGACAGCGCCAGCATCGAGCAGGTGTACAACAAGGCCATGGAGTCGGGCAGCTACGACCCGCTGTTCAAGAAAATGAAGGAAGCCCAGGAAGGCGGCCTGGTGCCGATGATCTCGGTGTTCCTGGTGGACCCGCTGCTGGCCCTGGTGCTCAAAGGGCACAAGGAAGAACACGCCACCGACTACATCGTGCTGGTGTTCAACGCCTACCGCAAATGGCTGGATGGGGCCGACGAAGAAGCCACCATGGCCTGGCTGGAAAGCGATGAGTTCCAGGCAGCCTACGTGGCCGCTTCGGAGCTGGTTGCCAAGCAGCAACAGCAGCAGAAGCAGTTTGGCTGACAGGGCCATGTGACCTGCCCCGCCCATTCGCGGGTAAACCCGCTCCCACAGGGATATCACCGCAATTGAGATATGTGGTGTACCTGTAGGAGCAGGTTTACCCGCGAAGAGGCCGGTACAGGCAATAAAAAGGCCGCGCCCTTCACAGGACGCGGCCTTTTCATTTCAGCCAGCGCGGATCAGTTATCCAGCGCCACCCGCCCGGCAGCTTCACGCTTGCGGTGCACCAGCAAGCCAGCCGCCACCACACCAATGCTCAGCAGTGCGGTCGCGATGATTTCGGCGCGGTGGTCCTCACGCAGCGCCATCACCGCCAGAATGGCAATGATGAAGGCAATGGTCGCCCAGGTCAGGCCCGGGAACAGCCACATCTTGAAGGTGATCTTCTCGCCGCGGGCCTCACGCTGGGCACGCATGCGCAGCTGCGATACGGCAATCACCAGGTACACCAGCAGCGCAATGGCACCGGAACTGGCCAGCAGGAACTCGAATACCTGGGCCGGGGCCACGAAGTTGGCGAACACACAGAGGAACGCCGCAGCAGTGGACAGCAGAACCGCCACATGCGGGGTAGCCGACTTGGTGGTGCGCTGGGCAATGGCCGGGGCGTCACCACGCTTGCTCAGCGAGAACAGCATGCGCGACGAGGTGTACAGCGCCGAGTTCAGGCAGCTGGTCACGGCGATCAGCACGACGATGTCGACGATCAGCTTGGCATTCGGCACGCCGATGCGGCTCAGCACGGTCTGGTAGGAACCGGTCTCGGCCAGGGCCGGGTCGTTCCACGGTACCAGGGCCACGACCAGGAAGATCGACACCAGGTAGAACAGGCAGATACGCCAGATCACCGAGTTGGTGGCGCGGCTGATCTGCTTGCCCGGGTCCTTCGACTCGGCTGCGGCGATGGTAACGATTTCGGTACCCATGAACGAGAACATGGTGGTCAGCATGGCTGCCAGCACCGCGCCCAGGCCGTTAGGCATGAAGCCCTGGGTGTCGAACAGGTGGCTGGCACCGCTTACCTGGCTGCTCGGCACAAAGCCGAACAAGGCAGCACAACCCACAGCGATGAAGCCGATGATTGCCAGCACCTTGAGCAGGGCGAACCAGAACTCGAACTCGCCGTAGTTCTTCACGCTGCACAGGTTGGTCAGGGTCAGCGCCAGGGTGATGACCAGGGAGAACGCCCACAGGTCAACCGCAGGGAACCAGGCATGCAGAATGGCCGCGGCGGCGTTGGCCTCAAGCGGAATGACCAGCACCCAGAACCACCAGTACAGCCAGCCAATGGTGAAACCGGCCCAGCGCCCGATGGCGCGGTCGGCATATGTAGAGAACGACCCGGTGTCAGGCGAGGCGACCGCCATTTCACCCAACATGCGCATGACCAGCACGACCAGCGTACCGGCGGCAGCATAGGCTAGCAGCACGGCAGGGCCGGCAGCAGCGATGGCGTGGCCGGAGCCAACGAACAGACCGGCACCGATGACGCCAGCGATGGACAGCATGGTCACATGCCGTTGTTTGAGCCCCTGAGCGAGGTCATTGGAATTGTTACCGCTCATTAAAACTACCTTTGTAAGGAGTGGACCACGCCGACTGCGGGTACGGAGCGCGCCTGGGGTTGACCTGGGCGTCGCTGCAATCGGCGGTTTCCTACTGGCAATAAGCGCGCCATGTGCCGAATGCATTCGTCAGAAAAGTCGGCGGGCCTTTTAGTACGCGGTTTGGAGGGCTTTCGGCCAGTGACTGACCGAAAGGCCGCCAAATCATCGGATTACTGAAATACCCACTTACAAATGCACCAAAGGTGCTCCCAGGTAACACCTGTGCACCACTGCAATGCCAAAAAGTGCAACCTACAGGTACAACCTCAAGACCTGACCGCCCCCGTTCGCGGGCACGCCCGCTCCCACAGGTCAGGTGCAACCATTTGGGCTATTTAAAGAACCTGTGGGAGCGGGCGTGCCCGCGAAAGGTCTAAAACCGCTTCCATGAGCGGGCCAAAGCTGGCACCATCGCGCCTTTTTTCATCAAGGCTCTGGTGCTGGGCGACACCTTCGCGGACATCCGCGCGACGTTGCGCTGCAACGATGCGACAAACTGCCCCACCAGCGCCCCGAGTGCCCAGCGACCCTGTTGGCCGTCATAATGCCGCTATGCTAGCTTGGCGCACGCCAGGAAGGCCGCCAACAGCTGGGAACGCACCCGTACACATGAGGACCGCACATGGCTCAGGCCACGCCCGCGCTGGAAATCCGCAATCTGCACAAACGCTACGGCGAGCAGGAAATTCTCAAGGGCATTTCGCTGACCGCGCGCGACGGTGACGTGATCTCCATCCTGGGGTCGTCCGGCTCCGGCAAGTCCACCCTGCTGCGCTGCATCAACCTGCTCGAGAACCCGCACCAGGGCGAAATCCTGGTCGCCGGTGAAGCCCTCAAGCTCAAGGCCGCCAAGAACGGCGACCTGGTCGCCGCCGACAACCGCCAGATCAACCGCCTGCGCAGCGAGATCGGCTTCGTCTTCCAGAACTTCAACCTGTGGCCGCACATGTCGATCCTCGACAACATCATCGAGGCGCCACGCCGCGTGCTCGGCCAGAGCAAGGCCGAAGCCATCGAAGCCGCCGAAGCCCTGCTGAACAAGGTCGGCATCTACGACAAGCGCCACAGCTACCCCGCCCAGCTTTCCGGTGGCCAGCAACAGCGCGCCGCCATTGCCCGTACCCTGGCCATGAAGCCCAAGGTCATCCTGTTCGACGAGCCAACTTCGGCGCTCGACCCGGAAATGGTCCAGGAAGTGCTAAACGTTATCCGCGCATTGGCCGAAGAAGGCCGTACCATGCTGCTGGTGACGCACGAGATGAGCTTTGCCCGCCATGTGTCCAGTGAAGTCGTCTTCCTGCACCAAGGCCTGGTCGAAGAGCAGGGATCGCCGCAGCAGGTCTTCGAAAACCCGACCTCGGCGCGTTGCAAGCAATTCATGTCCAGCCACCGCTAACGGAGCAATACATGCACACTTACAAGAAGTTCCTCCTGGCAGCTGCTGCCACGCTGGTAATGTCGGCCAACGCCCTGGCCGCAGAAAAACTGCGCATGGGTATCGAAGCCGCCTACCCACCGTTCAACAACAAGGATGCCAGCGGTAACGTGGTCGGCTTCGACAAAGACATCGGCGACGCCCTGTGCGCCAAGATGAAAGTCGAGTGCTCGGTCGTCACCTCCGACTGGGACGGCATCATCCCGGCCCTGAACGCCAAGAAGTTCGACTTCCTGGTGTCGTCGCTGTCGATCACCGACGAGCGCAAGCAGGCGGTGGACTTCACCGAGCCGTACTACTCCAACAAGCTGCAGTTCATCGCGCCGAAAAACGCCGACTTCAAGACCGACAAGGCTTCGCTCAAGGGCAAGGTGATCGGCACCCAGCGCGCCACCCTGGCTGGCACCTGGCTTGAAGACAACTACGGTGACGACGTAGAGATCAAGCTGTACGACACCCAGGAAAACGCCTACCTCGACCTGGTTTCCGGCCGCATCGACGGCATCCTGGCCGACAAGTACGTGCAGTACGAGTGGCTGAAGAGCAAAGACGGCTCGAACTTCGAGTTCAAGGGCGAGCCGGTGATGGACAGCGACAAGATCGGCATTGCCGTGCGCAAGGGTGACACCAAGCTGCGCGACGACCTGAACAAGGCCCTGGCAGAAATCAAGGCCGACGGCACGTACAAGAAGATCAACGACAAGTACTTCCCGTTCAGCATCGAATGATCCGCCCCGACCGGCGCGCCCTTGCGGCGCGCCAGTCCCTAGAATGACCTGCCCATGAATATCGACCTGCACGGATTCGGTCCGGCCATGATGGCCGGCACCCTGATGACCGTAAAACTGGCGCTTTGCGCCTTGCTGCTGGGCCTGGTGCTGGGCCTGCTCGGCGCCCTGGCCAAGACTTCCTCGATCAAGCCGCTGCAATGGCTTGGCGGCTTCTACTCGACCCTGGTTCGCGGCGTGCCCGAACTGCTCTGGGTACTGCTTATCTATTTCGGCACCGTCGGGCTGATGAACGCCCTCGGCGAAGCCCTGAACCTGCCGGGCCTGGAGCTCAGCGCCTTCGCTGCTGGCGTGATTGCCCTGGGCCTGTGCTTCGGCGCCTATGCCACCGAAGTGTTCCGTGGCGCCATCCTGGCGATCCCCAAGGGCCACCGTGAAGCCGGCCTGGCACTGGGCCTGTCCAAGGGCCGCATCCTGTCGCGGATCATCCTGCCGCAGATGTGGCGCATCGCCCTGCCTGGCCTTGGCAACCTGTTCATGATCCTGATGAAAGACACCGCACTGGTGTCGGTGATCGGCCTGGAAGAAATCATGCGCCATGCTCAAATCGGCGTGACCGTGACCAAAGAGCCGTTCACCTTCTACATGGTCGCGGCCTGCATCTACCTGAGCCTGACCATCATTGCCATGACCGGCATGCACTTCATGGAAAAACGCGCCGCTCGCGGCTTTGCGAGGGCCGAATAATGAATTGGGAAGTCATCATCAAATGGCTGCCACGCCTGGCCCAGGGTGCGACCCTGACCCTGGAGCTGGTGGCCATCGCGGTAGTTGCCGGGTTGATCCTGGCCATCCCGCTGGGCATCGCCCGCTCCTCGCGCCACTGGTACGTGCGCGCCGTGCCGTTCAGCTACATCTTCTTCTTCCGTGGCACGCCGCTGCTGGTGCAGCTGTTCCTGGTCTACTACGGCCTGGCGCAGTTCGACATGGTGCGTTCGAGTTCGCTGTGGCCGTACCTGCGCGACCCGTTCTGGTGCACCGTGCTGACCATGACCATGCATACCGCCGCCTACATCGCCGAGATCCTGCGCGGCGCGCTGCAGGCGATCCCCAAGGGCGAGATCGAGGCGGCACGGGCGTTGGGCATGTCGCGGGGCAAGACGCTGTTCTACATCATGCTGCCACGCGCCGCGCGCATCGGCCTGCCGGCGTACAGCAACGAAGTGATCCTGATGCTCAAGGCCAGTGCCCTGGCCAGTACCGTGACCCTGCTGGAGCTGACCGGCATGGCCCGTACCATCATCGCCCGCACTTACCTGCCGGTGGAGATCTTCTTTGCCGCCGGGGTGTTCTACCTGGTGATCTCGTTCGTACTGGTGCAAGGCTTCAAGCTGCTGGAGCGCTGGTTGCGCGTGGATGCCTGCCAAGGCCGCTAGACCACCTAGCCTTCTTCGCGGGTAAACCCGCTCCCACAGAGACCCCACGGCCTTCAAGCTGTGCACTATACCTGTGGGAGCGGGTTCACCCGCGAAGAGGCCCTAAAACCCAACACACTTCCTCCCCATGCCCAACCACCTCCACAGCCCCCACCTGAGCACCCGCTTCCAGGCCCTCGACCAGTTCCTGATCGAGCACCAGCAGCTGTGGAAACCCCGCCCCTTCACCACCCTGCACCTGGCCTGGGAAACCGCCCACACCGAGCTTGCCGCCCACCTGCGCCAATGCTCCCTGGCAGACGCCGAAACCGACACCACCGCTACGCCGTTGCCCGCCCCGTTCCCGCAACTGGCCCAGCAAGCCCGACAGCTTGCGGCCCTCGGTAACCTCCCGAAAACCGATCTGCCTACCGCCGCGCACCGCCTCGACGTCGCCGTCCCCGGCCGCAAATGGCAGCAGATCGAAGCCTTCGCCAGCCACCTGGCCTTCCGCGAACAGCCCCGCCACTGGCTGGACTGGTGCTCCGGCAAAGGCCACCTGGGCCGCCGCCTGCTGCAACCCGGCCAGCAGCTGACCTGCCTGGAGTACGACACCGAGCTGGTCGCCGCCGGCCAGGCCCTGAGCACGCACCACCATTTGCCGGCGCAGCATGTACACCAGGATGTGATGGCCAACGACAGCGCCCGCCACCTGGCTGGCGACAAAAGCGTGGTCGCCCTGCATGCCTGTGGCGACCTGCATGTACGCCTGATGCAACTGGCCAGCCAGCAAGGTTGCCGGCAACTGGCCGTGGCGCCCTGCTGCTACAACCGCATCGCGGCGCAGCAATACCAGGCGTTATCCACAGTCGCCCAAGCCTCCAGCCTGCGGCTGTCACTGGACGACCTGGGCCTTCCCCTGAGCGAAACCGTTACCGCCGGTGCCCGCGTGCGGCGCCAGCGCGACACCTCGATGGCCAGGCGCCTGGGCTTCGACCTGCTGCAGCGCCAGCAACGCCAGACCGATGAGTACCTGCCAACACCGTCACTACCCGTAGCCTGGTTGGAGAAGACCTTCGATCAGTACTGCCGCGACCTGGCCGAACTCAAGCAATTGCAGCTGACTGGCAACCCGGACTGGGCAGCCCTGGAAGCCGCCGGCTGGCAGCGCCTGGCCGAGGTCCGCAACCTGGAGCGCGTGCGCAACCTGTTCCGCCGGCCGCTGGAGCTGTGGTTGGTACTCGATCGCGCCCTGTTCCTCGAAGAACAAGGCTACAACGTGCGCCTTGGCCTGTTCTGCGACTACCCACTTACCCCACGCAACCTGCTCATCCTCGCCGAGCGCGACCGTTAGCCGCAGCACAACCTGTGGATAACTCTGTGAACAAGCTTGTGATTACCTGTTGGATCCAAGCGCTATTTCAAACGCTTGGCTTATTCCGGCTTGCCCGTCAAGGCCAGTAAAAACAGGCGTTTGCGCAAAGACCGGCGGTGTAGCGCTCCGGCATGCCTTTCGCGCAAGTCGCCGATGCCACTTGTGCATAAACATTTCTTGTGGTTGGCGACTGCGTCTAAAGCCTTACTCAGAATGGCCTGACTTGCGCGGTCCCTTGTGGGAGCGCATAAGGGTTCAATGCGCCTTGTTCTTGGCAATCTCGATATCGTTCATCAGCGCTTTGGCCATGTCGCACAGATAATCGGCGGCGCCCAGGAATTTATGGTCATCCTCCATATCCCCCTCGCGCACCAGGTGCTTGATGTAGCCCATCAGGATCGAGACATGTTCGTAGGCAGCATCGACTGGGACACCGGGCTCGACGCGTAGCAGATTGAGGGATGGGTTGCCGGCTGCGAGGAAGGTTTCCACGCCTGCGGTGGTGATGGGTTCGATGATGGTTTTCTTCATGGCATATATCCTTACTCGGGGAAGGGACTGCCAGAAATCTTTCTCACGGATTTGGGTGGCAGCCGTACGCGGGGTGAGAAACCGGTCGAATAAGGAAGCCCGGCCAGACCGAAGTCTGCCCGCGTACGGCCACCAAAAAAGGGGTAGCGCTTATTCGACTTGGGTTCTCACACCCGGTCGCCAGAGCGACCCGAAAACGGTATCCGTGAGCCATTTCCCCCACAACAGCGATACTTCGGCGGCGCGCGTAGGATAGTTCCGAAGCCACCAAACCCTGAAGCTGTTAGCCCTAAAGTTCAGAATCTTCGTACAGCTGATGGCCCTTTCGCGGGTAAACCCGCTCCCACAGGAATCACACAAGGCTTGAGAACAGTGATATCCCTGTGGGAGCGGGTTTACCCGCGAAGAGGCCAGCACAGGCAACAAAAAGCTAAAGCCCCACCGCTGATCCCGCCCAACGGTGTATCATCCGCCCCCCAAATCATTAAAAAGTGACGTCGCGCGCTGCCCGCCAGCCTCGCGACCTTCTGGCGTTGCGCCAGAACCGACATGGACTAACGGACCCGACCATCGTGACCCAGACCAAGCCCCTCGCCCTGCTGACCCTCACCCTGGCCCTGACCGGCTGCGCCAGCGGCACCGCTCCCCACCCCGGCAGCAGCCTGGGCTGGAACCACCCCGGCATGCAGCTGGGCGGCGACAACGGCCTGCCCCTGCGCACCGAAAGCCCCTGCCGCAAGCGCGGCTGCGACAACGACAAGTTGTTCTTCAACCCCGGCAAAACCGAGCCGAGCGTCACCACCATCCATCGCGGCTGGTAGGAAAATTCTTCTTTCAGGTCGGTGACTTAGGTCATTTGCGAACATTCGCAACGAAGTGGTTTACAGGCGCCAACCGATCGTTATAATGACGCCCCATTGCCGGTATAGCTCAGATGGTAGAGCAACTGACTTGTAATCAGTAGGTCCCGGGTTCGATTCCTGGTGCCGGCACCATACGCAGTATCAAAAAAGGCTCACCGAAAGGTGGGCCTTTTTTTGTTTTCAGGGTCGCCCAACCACATTAGCCTTGGCCTTGAGGTCGATGCGGTCGGTGTAGGAGCTGGCTTGCCTGCGATGGGCTGCGCAGCGGCCCCCAACGATCCCAAAGAAGAGCGCAGGCTGAGACCAGACACGTTTTCCAACATAAACGCTTTGACTCGCCACCCGGCCCCGCCACGATTTATCGTAAATTTTAGATATTCCTGCTGAGGCAAGCCGATGGCGCTTCAATTCCACGAAAGCCCTTTCCACGCCACCCACGATGCAGACACGGCCAGCAAAATGGCCTTGAAAATGGACCTGTCCATTTTCATCACGGACTGCATCAAAAAAATGGGCCTCAAGCAGAATGATGCTGCGGTCAGGCTGAACGTAACCCAATCCCGAAAATCCGAGCTTGCAAATGGTTGATTCTCGATGAAGCGCGAGAGTGGGGCCAGTAATACCAGTGAGGCGATGACTGTGCCCTCGAATACGGCGCATGGGCCCCAGCATTGCGACACCACCCCGCTCGATTACTCGCTAGAAAAACTTTGGGCGCTTGTGCCCTCTGGCATGCCTCCCTCTGATCAACATGCCCGTCAGGCACTCGAGCACCTGGTCGTTCAAGCTACAAAAACCTCGCTGGACAAGCTAGACAAGGCCGTTGTTGAGACCTTTGCTCTCCTCTTCTGGTACAGAAACGAGGATATGCGCGAAGCACTGGAGAATCGCTTGAACATGCCAAGGCTCGCCCCCGTAAGGAAGCGGCGCCTGATGTATCTGGTTGACCGGCTTCGCCGTTTTCCATGCATGAAGCTGGAACAAGCCGAGCAGATGAAGAAGCTGGTCACCCGCTGGAAGGACCTGGCTCAAGATCTGAATGGAAAACTGGTAGAAAAGGCGCAAGCGGTAAACCGTTACGACAAGGTTGCTGCTACGTGGGGCGTGGCTGAGCCCGTATCCAGTCTGATGAACATGGTGCTAGAGCTGCAAACCCGGCACTTTGTAGATGCCCATCATCTGCCGAACGGCTATGCCCAGTTGGCAACGCGTCCCCCTCATCACTGATCCGGTAATGTTGGGTCAGTTGAGGTTTGTAGTGGCTGTACTCCTCCCCAAGATTTATCTCAATCAAGCCTGACGTAGGCACGCAGCATAGCCTGAGATCCGTCAGCACTTGAGGGACGGAAACCATGGCCAAGAAATTCCCCACAAACCCAGTCACCCGGAGCGCATCTGCTGGGGCTGCGACCTGTATTGCCCGGCCAAGGCGTTGGCCTGTGGCAATGGCGCGAGCCGGACCATGCACCCGGTGGAACTGTTTGGTGAGGATTTGGACAGTTTCGAGGACCGGCTGGAGAAGCCGATTGATCGCGAGCAAGGGGCTGGGCCCAGGTGAAATGGGGCCGCTTTGCGGTTCATCGCCGGCAAACCGGGCTCCTAAAGGTACAGCGCATGCCTTGAGCCCGGTGCGGCCCCAGCGAATCAGGTGCTGCGTGGATGGCACGGGCTTCGCCCGTGTTCGCGGGCGCGCCCGCTCCCACAGGGATCGCGCCACCTATCAGAAATTGAGCAAGGCAGTTGCTCCCAAAGGGGCGCGCCGGGCTCAAGGCATGCGCTGTACCTGTGGGAAATTGCCCAGCGCTGTCGCACAGGGAACAATGTTCGAGAGCGTGTCACATTCCCTTGTGGGAGCGGGCGTGCCCGCGAAGCGGCCAGCGCGGTGTATGGCACCGGCTCCGCCGGTGTTCGCGGCGGTTCGACGCCTCGACACGCCCGCTCCCACAGAGCCCTGCTAAATCAATGATCTATGTGTTGTTCTATGAGCTGGCTTGCCTGCGATGGGCTGCGCAGCGGCATGTGATGGATGCTCTTATACCTATGGACCTCGTGCGCCAGCTACACCGTACCTCGCTGCCCTGCAGCAACCTATCCGCTTGGTCGCCAACATGCGCCCGTCTCTTTCTCCTGGAAAGAGACGGGCACTCCTACCACTGCTGCAGCCCCGATCGCACAAGGCTTTGCGGCATTCCCCCTCGCGACAATCGGCGTGACAAACGCCGATGTCACTAGCAACAGCGCTGTAGATGATGGTGCCGCAGGCCAAGGAATGGACTGCACCTGACTGACAGTCAGGCATGCCCCGGTCATCGCAGTGCTGCGTTCACCCGGCTCAGGATCTTCAGGCGCTGGTCTAGTCAGCCAGTGCTGCCTCCACCCGCCCACCGGTAACGGTGCTCAGGAGGCCAGATCATGAGATGCCCTTACTCCCGGACGTAAGGAGCCGCCAGTCCCGCGTAGAGTACATTCCCCACAGGTCGCAGGGGCCTTGATCCCTGATAACACTCAACATTCTTGGCGGGATGACGTGGGGAATAGGTTTGGGACTTCGGCAAAACAGACCGGCCTAGATGACGTACGGGGCGGGCGCTGTGAGCCTTTTGAAAAATTCAACATTCACTTACTATAAGAGTATCTTGAGCTATTTCTTTGGAGACCTGGTTTGCTATTAACTGACGCTGAGATCCGAACAGCCGTACTCTCCGGAGAAATAGATTTCGGCCGTCTTTTCGATCACCGGCAGATCCAATCCGCTTCTATCGATCTGACTGCCGGAAAAATATATATCCCGGACAAAATAAAAGAAATAAACAAAGTTCAGAACTTCTCCGACCTAGCGATACACCAGTGCAGTATAGGAGCAGGGGAAGCGATAATTATCGAACTATCGGAAAACATACAGTTAAGCAAAGACATCGGAGGCATTCTCCTACCTCCGAACTCTTTGACAAAGAATGGCATCATCATGACCAACCCAGGTCATATCGATCCAGGTTATAGCGGAAAACTCACGGTTTGTCTCATTAACATGGGTAAAGACGCAGTTCCAATGGAGCCAAGCTCTGTCGTAGCAACTCTGCTCCTGTTCAGGCTAAATGCTCCTTCCTCTGGCTATCAAAAAGGGCCAGGCACCGGTGCAAACCTAACACAGCTATCTAAACTTTCAAAAGATTTCGCAAACATTTCAGAAAGGTCGTACGACGATATCAAGCGAGTGATATGGAGACATTTCATCGCTGCGCTGGGACTCTTGTCGTTAGCTTTCGCAATTCTAGCGATCGTTGTACCGAGTTTACTTCCAGTTGCAACAGGCCTTCTAGAAAATAGACACAGCGAATCAAAAAATGGCGAAGCCATCAAAAAGTTGGAAGAACAGATAAAAACTCTGCAAAGCCAGCTAGAAAAAAAGCCGTCCGTAATTGATGCACCTGCACCTGCACCTGCACCTGCACCTGCACCTGCACCTGCCCATAAGGAGACAGAATGAAAGTCTCAAGTCCTATTGTGAGATGCGTTGCAAAAAGCTCTATTGACTTTGACGCGATTCAAGAATTCTTAGATTCTGAAAAAATGGTGTGGCAAAGAACGACTGACTCTAAAAGCAGCGATGACTTAGTCGAATTCTCAGGGCGAATTTGCTATATGTCTTTTGGTCAACGTCAATCGCCTAGAAGCAATCAGGAATACATACTCAACCTCATTGATAGCGGGCATGGCAGTGTGCTCGAGCATGCAAGTTGGACTTTCATCGTATCGGGTGTATCACGGGGCTTTACCCATCAACTTGTGCGACATCGCGCTGGCTTTTCGTATAGTCAGCTTTCACAGCAGTATTACGACGAATCTGACGCGGACTTTGTTGCGCCTCCATCCCTAAAAAAAGATTCTCCGTTATATAAAAAATGGCTTGATGCAATGCATTCATCAGTCGAGCTATATAGAGAACTCATCGCGAGCGCAAAGAAATTATCTATAAGCAACAGCTTTTCCAACAAAGAAAAGTTACGAGAACTCAGAACAACTGCAAGATCAATTCTCCCAAATGCCATTGAAACAAAATTAGTATTCACGGCAAACGCCAGAGCACTGAGGCACTTCCTAATTACGAGAGGGGCAATCGAGGGTGACTGGGAGATGCGGGATGTGTCAACTCAAATCCTAAAAATTGTCAAGCAAGACGCACCTTCGCTTTTCCAAGACTTTGAAACAATAAAATTAAGCGACGGAAGCAGTTCTGTCATAAAAAAGACCATATAGCCACGCCAGAACAAACCTTAGGCGACTTAATGCACTTTAAGTCGCTAGGCCTCGACGCATCATATCAAACTATAAGCTTTATCGGGATCCAGAAAATGGGGGCTGATTTATCTTCCGAAACATAAATCAGTCCATTTTTGTTTTTGATCAAAAATCTAAACAACACCGAAAACCACCCCCTTCAACTACAAACGGCAGTAGTTAATTCCGCATCTTCATGTCTGCTCTGTAAAAATTATCCCTCGGGAAAACCGAAACGTACTCAGACTCTTCGGTCTCGTAGCGCACCCAAATATTATCCACGCTTTTGTAAATGAGACATCCCGTCTGGCTGTCCTTGTCGTTCACATGAACGACCACAAAATTGCACCCATTAGTGACAGCAACCTCGCCACCACTTTTCATTGCCGAATTGAATAGATAGTTAGAAAACCACACTATCCCAACCAGCAAAAAAATCCCTTTCAACTGCGAACAGGCGAGCAATAAATTCTCAGCCCTTGCAGATGCAATCTTCTTCAAATACAGCGTACCCAATAACGCCGACAGCACACTAGCGACAACAAAAAATAAAAGCGGATACGCAACGGGACTTAAAACCTTGATTATTTCTCTACCACCCTCAAAGAAAATTTGATCTACAGCAACATCAACGAACGCGGGGTCTACTCTCACGCTTCGAAAGTAACCATTAAAATATCCTCTTCCTGAAGCATATGTAATAGCCGTCAGTAAGAATGCACCACCTACGAATTCTAAAATTCCGTTTCTCACCGTCACCCCCTATTCCAAGTCAAGGCGGAACTGTTCGCCCGTTCCGCTGGAATGTTGTTTGGGCCCCATGGGTTTTTCTGAGCCACTTTCAATATCTATTTGTGGCGAGAAGGAAATAGACGGCAATGCGCTATCGGCGTTAGCTAATTTTAGATCAAGGCTAGAGGTCAAACTTGTAACCCCTTTCTTGCTCATAATCTGCTTATACTCCTCAAGCATTTTATCTGTTTTATCCCTATCAGCAGGCTTTGCAGTTCGCTCCTGGGACATATCATCTTGTTTAAGAGTTGATACTATCTCTTCAGAGAGACTAGTCAGCGCATCAGACCCGCCTTGGCACCCAGTCAAGCCGAAGGCTAGTAAAGAAGCTAAGACCCGAGCATAGACCTCTGGTTTCACTCCATTCAACACCTGAACTGCGTGATGAAAGTAACCAGGCGACATAACTTCAGCTTGCGAGGTCAATCTTTCTTGGAAGTCGGTCCCATGCAAGCTGTCCTCTAGCAATCTCGCCAAGTCAAAACCCGGCATATTTGGTTTCAGCAGAGCATCTGTCGTCAATTGCGTGCAAACAACGAAATCAAGCAGCTTGCACATACTTCGAGTGCCAACGGGGCCACTTTTCGCAACACGATTAGAGAAGTAAACCACATCAGAACGAACAAAAATAGGATAAATCAAACAATATATTTTATCCCAATACTCGTCCAAGCTGGAAACCGTATTCCTAGCTAAGAGCGGCTTCTTTAATCCAGCACTAATAAGTTCCCGTGCAATTGGCTTGCCCCAAGCAACATTCCTGCGTAGCTTAGACTCTAAATACTCAACTTTCGGCTCTTTTGAGCCTCGGTATATTTTATTAACCAACACAGTCTCATCAATGTAAGACTCTGATGTGAATTGTCCGATAGCTATATGGGTCTTACATAAAGTAACGACCAGATCACCCACGCACATTTCTTGCGCAAATTTATTCACCTGCGCTTCGCGGTTGGCTAGAGACATTTTGCTTTCGAAATACTCTTCCTCGGCCAACTCAACATCTTGCTCTAGCTCAGTGCTGGTGTCATCGAATCTTTTCAGTGCTGCTAAAGGTGAATCAAAGAAGCTATCAGATTCAGCTTCCAGATACCTCCGCAAAATCTCTCTAGAAGGAATTTCGTCAAGCGCGTGTTTTTTGATTAGCTTGTCGATATGAGCGATTGCAACAACGCCGTGCTTTAGGAAATTCTGAAAATGCTTTCCGCCGGAAGCCCTAACCAACCATATCCGCTGTCCCTCAGGGTATACAAAGACTTTCGGAAGCACCTTCAATCCCCTCTGCAATATCAGAATGATGGCTCAGTATAATTTTCACTCCCTCCGAAATGCAACAGAAAACACTCATGGTGTTTAAGCGCTCTTAAGCGCAAGTACTGCAGGGAATACTTATTCGCCGAGTGCAAAACCATCTGCTACTAAATACTCAACCGCCCTTTATTCTGGCCAACCCGGAGTATCAATCACCAATAAAACATCTGAAATATTCTCGACGGATAGTTTTAGAGATAGAACCAAAAAACATCACAAAAAAACATTTATTTTCAGTTATTTACGAGCTTTTTCTACTCCTGGTGCCGTATCAAAAAAGGTTCACCGAAGGTGAGCCTTTTTTGCCTTCTGTGCCCCGCAATCCCAGCAACCCTGCCGATTTCAAACCACCCCATGCATGAAAAAATCAACCGGTACGCTGAAAAACTCAGCAAAGCCCTTTATCTGGGCAACCGTCATCTTCCGCCTGTTGTTCAAAATCTCTGAAACCGCGCTCTGGGTCGCTATCGAGGCAAGGTCCTTCTGCTTCACCCCCCTGTCCGACAGCAGGAAGGCCAACGCTTCGGCCTGGCTCGCAAACGGCACGAGTACCGACTCACTCTCATACTCGTAGACACGATCCGCCACCATCTCTGCAAAGCGCGCTGCTGCGTGACCTTCGCTGTCGGCATGCGAGTAGAGCTCATCGATCAATGCCATCCGCGCCTGGAGTTCAGCATCGTCCTTGATAGGGTCATGGCAGGCAGCAAGTAGCTGGGTCATGGTTGCCATCTGGGTGTTCAGGCCATCCAGCATGGGTGAAATATTAGCGATGAAGGCATCTAGTCCATTGGCTTCGGTTTTATCCCGCTTCATGGTTGTCACCTGTCGAATCGGAAGGTTTTGGGCAAGTGCCAGGCGGCTACCTGACATCGCTCTTGCACCACTTGTCGTACTCCGCGTGCGACAGAATGGCCTTGATATAGAGGGTGCCCGTTCGTGTGTTGAGCCATGCGATCAGGCGGCATTCGTTTTTCTTGATATCGAACACATAGACATCAAGCGGCCCTTTACGACTGGCGGGCCTGAGTTTTGAACAAGGAATGCGGTCAACGTTCCAGCCAGAGGCGGTAGACCACGTATCCCTTAGCTGCTCAAAAGGCTCGAAGCGCAGCGTCGCCCTATCAAAGGTCGTGAGCCACAGGCTCAGGGGGGCTTTCCACTGGGCGTGAGCTTCGATGGCTTTGGTAACCGCCGCTTTCGTTATCACCCGCATCGTGTTGTCCCGGCGTACCAAGGTGCCTACAAATTATTCCAGATCCAGATATCTGTAAAGCAGATATCTGGATCCGGAATATGCGCTCTGCTGAAGGTCACCGGGACATTGATGCCGATCAAGCTGAATAGCGGACCGAGGTATAGGTTGGGGACATAGTCCTGAGGGAAGCTGACCATGGCCAAGAAATTCCCCACAAACCCCAGCCACCCGGAGCGCATCTGCTGGGGCTGCGACCTGTACTGCCCGGCCAAGGCGTTGGCCTGTGGCAATGGCGCGAGTCGGACCATGCACCCGGTGGAACTGTTTGGTGAGGACTGGGACAGTTTCGAGGACCGGCTGGAGAAGCCGATTGATCGCGTGCAAGAGGCTGGCCCCAGGTGAAATGGGGCAGCTTTGCGGCCCATCGCCGGCAAGCCGGGCTCTCATAGAACTGCACATAACTCATTGAGTTAGCAGGGGGCCTGTAGGAGCGGCTTTAGCCGCGAACACCGGCGCAGCCGGTGCCATGCACCGCGTTGGATTCTTCGCGGCTAAAGCCGCTCCCACAGGGGACGCGGATTGCTTGCAATTTCAGTTAACTACGCGACAGCGCAGCCCAAAGGGCTGGGCCATCTACCACAGGTACAGCGCATGGTTTGAGCCTGGCGCCGACCCAGCGAATCAGGTGCCGCGGTGGATGGCACGGGCTTCGCCCGTGTTCGCGGGCGCGCCCGCTCCCACAGGGATCGCGCCACCTGTTAGTTGCTCCCAAAGTACCTGTGGGAGCCCGGCTTGCCGGCGATGGGCTGCGCAGCAGCCCCAGGTGCGGTTGATCAGAACGCGGTGCTGACCGTCAGCGACAGGTTGCGTGGGTCGCCGTAGATCGCCCCGGCATAGAACCCGTAGCGGGTGTAGTAGTGCTTGTCGAACAGGTTGTTGGCGTTGAGGCTGACGCTGGTGTCGTCGGTCAGCTGGTACTTGGCCATGGCATTCCAGATGGCATAACCGGACCAGTTCACGTCAGTGGCACCGGTGCTCACACCGTTGCTCGGCTGGCCTGCCGGGCTGGAGATCGCGCGGATGTTGCTCTGTGCAGTAACCCCGGCCCCCAGGGTCAGGCGGTCGAGCGGGCCGGAAAGGCGGTAGGTGGTCGAGGCCTTGAACAGGTGTGACGGGTCGCTGCGGCCGTCGCTGTCGACGCGGCGGAAGTGCAGGTAGGTGTAGCCGGCGTAAACGTTCCAGCTTGGCGTCAGGGCGCCGGCGACTTCCAGGTCGATACCATCGGTTTCCTGGCCGGAACCGGCCTTGTAGGCGTCGCCACCGGTGGGGGTGGTAAGGTCACCGTCGAGCACTGCCTTGTTTTCTTGCTTGGTGCGGAAGTACGCCGCCGAGGCGTTCAGGCGGCCATCGAACCACTCACCCTTGATACCCGTCTCGTAGCTTTGCCCGCGAATCGGCTCGACCTTGCTGCCGCTGCTGGTTTCAGCGGTTTGCGGGGTGAAGATGTCGGTATAGCTGGCGTACAGCGAGTAGTTGTGGTTGAGGTCGTACACGGCGCCCAGGTACGGGGTGACGATGCCGTTCTCTTCCTGGCTGGTACGTGCGCCAGCCACGCTGCGGGTGGTGGCTGAGTAGTTGCTGGTGCGCACGCCAAGGATGACCGACAGCGGGTCGGTGATGCTCAGGCGGGTTGCCGCATACATGCCCTGCAGGCGGGTGGTGGTCTTGCTGTGGCGGCCGGTGCGCGAGGCGATGATGCTGTAGTCGTCATCCACGCCATTGCGCCAGTCGGTCAGCGGGAAGCCGTTGTTGGCGCGGAACTGGCAACCCAGCGCAGGCGCACTGGCCATGCCGTCGCCAACCATGGTGCAGGTGTATTCCGGCGACCAGGCCACGGTGCGGCTGTCGTTGTAGCCGACCATCGCCTGGTGGGTACGGCCGAACAGCTGGAACGGGCCGGACAGGTCGATCTGCGCCGACTGCTGGGTGGTGTCGGTGGAGCTGTGCAGGCCGTTGAGCACGGCACCGCTGCCATCCTGGTCCCAGTAGCCGCCGTAGCTGCCACGGCCCGCCGAGTTGACCTTGGCCAGGCCGCGGTGGTTGAGGGTTTCGGCGGTGCTCTGGGCGGCTTTCAGGTCCAGGGTCCAGTCGTTGTCGAAGCGGTGCTCCAGCGAGCCGAACGCGGTGCGGGTGGTGTACTCGCCAAAGCTCCAGCTAGGTACCACGTTGGTGCTGCGCGGCAGGTCGGTCTTGCTGCCATCACGGTACCAGATCGGGATGTTCGCTCCCCAGCCACCGCCAACAATCTTGTTGTACTCGTACTGGTAGCCGGCACCGAGGGTGGTGGCGTCGTCCAGGTCGAATTCGAAGTTGGCCAGCGCGGCGCGGGAGCGTTCGGACTGGTTATCGCGGAATGAATTGGCGTCCTGCTGGGTCATCACGAAGCGCGAACGCAGGCGGCCGTCTTCGGACAGCGGCAGGTTGAGGTCGGCGCCCAGGCGGCGCTTGTCCCAGCTGCCATAGGTGGCATAGGCGCTGCCGCCGAACGTCCTGGTCGGCGCCTTGCGGATCAGGTTGACGGTGGCCGACGGGTCGCCGGTGCCGCCCAGCAGGCCGTTGGCGCCACGCACGATGTCGATGCGCTCGTACAGGTCCATGTTCAGCGCGTTGCCACCACCACTGAAGTCGGAGCCGCCCTGGAACTGCAGGCCATCGACCTTCCAGTTGCTGATCGAATAACCACGGGCACGGTAGTCGGTACGCCCGCCCACTTCGGACTTGCTCGCGGTCACCCCAGGGGTGGTTTCCAGCGCTTGCTCGATGGTGTGGATGTCGCGGTCATCCATCTGCTGCCGGGTAATGGTGGTGACCGACTGCGGTGTCTGCCGCGGCGTCAGGGCCAGGCCGGTGGAGCTGCGGGTGCTTTCGACCGTGTAACCCAGCTGGCCGGCTTCGTCGGCAGGCAGCAGGGCGCTGTCTTCGATCTGGGTGGCGTCCAGCTCCAGGGGCTTGCTGTCGGCAGCCATCGCGCCACCACTGACGGCTACGGCGATGAACAAGGCCAGCGGTTTCAGGCGAGGGCCGTCTCGGCTGATGGAAGGGAAGGCGTTCGGGGTGCTCTCGGCGTTCATTTGGGAAGACTTCGTATTTGCAGATGATTTTTTGTTAGGATTCTAGGGATCGGCCCTCCGGGCTCCAGACCCGGCTTGTATGGGGATGTAATCGAACGTAACGAGCGCCACCGGCCCTCACCGAACAGGTGTTTTTCCGCATGAGCACAACTCTGCTTGTTGTCGATGATGACGACGAGATCCGCGAACTTCTTTGTGATTACCTGGCAGATGCCGGCTATAACGTGCTGGCAGCGGCCGACGGCGAGCAGATGCGCGAACAACTGGCCCGGCACAAGGTGGAGCTGGTGGTGCTCGACCTGATGCTGCCGGGCGAAGACGGCCTGAGCCTGTGCCGCCAGTTGCAAGCCACGCCTGGGCTGGCGGTGATCATGCTGTCGGCCAAGGGCAGCACGCTGGACCGCATCATCGGCCTGGAAGTGGGTGCCGATGACTACCTGGCCAAGCCCTTCGAGCCACGCGAACTGATCGCCCGGATCAAGGCCGTGCTGCGTCGTCCGCAACGCCTGGATGCCCCCGCCGAAGCGCCGGCAGAGGAAGCCCAGCTGTTCGCCGGCTTCCGCCTGGAACATGCGAAGCGCCTGCTCACCCGCCCCGATGGCGAGACCCTGACCCTGCCCCGCTCCGACTACCGCGTATTGCGCGAGCTGCTGGAAGCCAACAGTCGCGTGGTGTCCCGCGATCAGCTGACGCGCAGTGCGTTCGGCCGCGACCACCTGCCAGACGACCGTTCGGTGGACATGTGCGTCAGCCGCCTGCGCCAGCACCTGCGCCACGCCCCGGCGGGTGCCGCACAAATCCTCACCATCCGCAACGAAGGCTATTTGCTGAGCATTGCCGCCAACGGGGCCGATGCCTGACATGCGCTGGCTTCGCCGGCTGTGGCCACGCACGTTGTTCGGCCAGTTGCTGCTGATCATGGTCAGCGGCACCGTGCTGATCCAGTTGATGTCGAGCAGCATCTGGTTCGATGTGCGTTTTGCCCAGGTACTCGAGGCCCCTGTCCGGCTGATTGCCGCACGCAGCGCGCCGTTGATCGCCCAGGCGGACTGCCGTGCTGGTGCGCTGCAGGCACCAGCGCATTACCAACTGCGTTGCAGCGAAGCCCTGCCCACGCCGGTACAGGACGAGCGTCGTGGGCGCAGGCGTATCGAACTGTTGTTGCACCAGGCCCTCGAGTACGAGTTGGGGCATGCCCAGGACGTGCGCCTGATGAAGGTGCAGTTGACCGATGAACAGGGCCAGCCGATCGTCTGGCGCAGCCTGTTCGGCCTGCGCACGGCCCAGGCGCATCTGCAGTTCGCGGTGCCGTTGGCCGATGGGCACTGGCTGACCATCGAAGGCCAGGAACTGCAAGGCTGGAGCGGCGAGTCAGCGTGGGTGCTGATCAGCGATTACCTGTTGCGGGTGTACGCGCTGCGCATCGTCGCGGTATTGCTGGTGTGCCTGGTTGCGGTGCGCTTGTGCCTGCGCCCGTTATGGCGCCTGGCCGATGCCGCGCGCGGCCTGGGTAGCAACCTCGAGCAGCCGCCCCTGGCGCTGGATGGCCCGGAGGAAGTGCGCCAGGCGGCCCAGGCCTTCAACGCCATGCAGCAGCGGCTGATTGCGATGGTCAACGACAAGGCCTACTTCCTGGCCGCTGTATCCCACGACCTGCGCACCCCGCTGACGCGCATGCGCCTGCGCCTGGAGCGCCTGCCGGACGACGAACACCGGCAGCGCCTGCGGCAGAACATCACGCAGATGGACGACATGATCGGCCAGGTGCTCGATTACCTGCGCGCGGGGGAGCAGCAGAACTTGCAGCAGGTGGACCTGGACCGGCTGGTGATGCGCCAGTGCGCGGAGCTGGCCACTGCCGAAGAGCCGTTGCCGGTGCATGGCCAGGCGGGCAGCCTGCGGGCCGATGCCCTGCTGCTGCAGCGCTGCCTGCAGAACCTGCTGGTCAATGCGTTGCGTTATGCCAAGGAGGTTTCGGTCACGCTGGAGCGCGCTACCACGGGAGTGTTTATCCATATCGACGACCGCGGACCGGGGATTGCACCGGGCTTGCTGGCGACCATCATCGACCCGTTCGTGCGCGGCGAAGGGTCGCGTAACCAGGCCTCCGGGGGGTATGGGCTAGGGTTGAGCATTGCCCAGCGGATTGCTGCCAGCCATGGGGGCGAGTTGCTGCTGGCCAACCGCGAGGGGGGTGGGTTGCGGGTCAGCGTGTTGCTACCCAATCAGCCTTTGCGCGCCCCCCTGTAGGAGCGCATGAGCCTGGAAATACACGATCAGGTAACAGTCTTTTACCGATTACCCAGGTTTTCCCCTCCCCGCCTTTGCCTATCCTATGCCCGGTCATCCTGCCTGCGATGGACCCATGAAACACTCTCTACCCAGCCGCTACGCCTGCCTCGCCCTCTGCCTGCTGTTCACCTTCGCCAGCCTGCCGCTGCTACCCCAGCATGCCTGGCTGTGGCCTGTAACGCTGATCACCGCGCTACTGAGCCTGGTCGGCCTGAACGACCTGCGCCAAAGCCATCACGCCGTGCGCCGCAACTACCCGATCCTGGGCAACATCCGCTACCTGATCGAAACCATCCGCCCGGAAATCCGCCAGTACCTGATCGAGGGCGACGACGACAAGCTGCCGTTCTCCCGCTCGCAGCGCTCGCTGGTCTACGCCCGGGCCAAGAACGAAAGCGCCGAGAAGGCCTTCGGCACCCTCAACGATGCCTACAAGCCCGGCTTCGAGTTCATCAGCCATTCCATGTTGCCGGTGGCCACGCCAGACCCGGCATCGTTCCGCATCGCCATCGGCGGGCCGCAATGCCGCCTGCCCTACTCGGCCTCGATCTTCAACATCTCGGCCATGAGCTTCGGTGCCCTCAGTGCCAACGCCATCGCTGCCCTCAACCGCGGTGCACGCATGGGCCGTTTTGCCCATGACACCGGCGAAGGCAGCATCAGCCCGTACCACCGCGAACATGGCGGTGACCTGATCTGGGAGATCGGCAGTGGCTACTTCGGCTGCCGCACCGAGGACGGCCGCTTCGACCCGCAGCGCTTCGCCGAGCAGGCGCGCTCGCCGCAGGTGAAGATGATCGAGATCAAGCTCAGCCAGGGCGCCAAGCCGGGCCACGGCGGTATCCTGCCGGGGCACAAGGTCAGCCCCGAGATTGCCGCCACCCGTGGCGTACGCGTGGGCGAGGATTGCATCTCGCCGGCGGCGCACAGCGCCTTCCGCACCCCGGTCGAGTTGCTGCAGTTCGTGGCCAGCCTGCGCGAACTGTCGGGCGGCAAGCCGGTGGGGTTCAAATTCTGCCTGGGCCACCCCTGGGAGTTCATGGGCATTGCCAAGGCCATGCTGGCCACTGGCATCACGCCGGACTTCATCGTCGTCGATGGCAAGGAAGGCGGCACCGGTGCGGCACCACGCGAGTTCAGCGACAACATGGGCGTGCCGATGCGCGAAGGCCTGATGTTCGTGCACAACACCCTGGTCGGCCTGAACCTGCGCGCCAGCATCCGCATTGGCGCGGCAGGCAAGATCGTCAGCGCCTTCGACATCGCCAGCGTGCTGGCCATCGGGGCGGACTGGGTCAACTCCGCGCGCGGTTTCATGTTTGCCATCGGCTGCATCCAGTCGCAGAGCTGCCACACCAACAAATGCCCGACCGGCGTGGCCACGCAAGACCCGCTGCGCCAGCGCGCCCTGGTGGTGCCGGACAAGGCCGAGCGGGTGGCCAGCTTCCACCGCAACACGCTGCATGCGCTGGCCGAAATGTTGGCTGCCGCGGGCCTGGAACACCCTTCGGAACTCAAGCCCAAACACCTGGCGCGGCGTATCAGCCCCAGCGAAATCGGGCTGTTCTCGGACCTGCACACATTCCTCAAGCCGGGCGAATTGCTCAGTGGCTCGATTGAAAGCGAGTTTTATGCGCGGATGTGGCGGATGGCGCGCAGTGACAGCTTTGCGCCGGAGACTGGGGAGGGAGAGGTGAAGGTTGCCGGGGTGCGGCGCAGGGCAGTGGAGCCGGCGTGAAAGCCGGGGGCCGCTTTGCGGCCCTTTCGCGACACAAGGCCGCTCCCACAATGGTCCTGCGCATGCCGATCAATGTGGGAGCGGCCTTGTGTCGCGATGGGCTGCAATGCAGCCCCTAGGCCATCAGATCAGGATCAGAAGATGCTGATCGGGTACTCGACGAATACGCGAACTTCGTTGCCGTCGTCGTTGTAACCGTTCTGCTGCACGGCGTTGTTGGTACGCACGAACGAGCTACGCAGCTTGATGGACAGGTCCTTGGCCGGGCCGTCCTGCACCACGTAACGGATCTGGTTGAAGATCTCGCGCTCTTTACCTTCACCGAAGCCCTGCGGGTTGGCGACGTTGCGGGTGTTGATGTTGTCACCCACCACGTAGGCCAGCTTGTAGGTCAGGCCCGGGATGCCGTAGGCACCGAAGTCCAGGCCGTAGCCCAGCTGCCAGGAACGCTCGTCTTCGGCGTTGAAGTCGGACCAGTACGAGTTGGCCAGGTAGATGGTCGAACCACCGTCACCCACGCCACCCTCGTTCTGGTACCAGCCGTAGTTGTAGCCGGTGCTGCCGGTGCTGCGCTGGTGGGCGATGGTGAACGAGTGCGCACCGTACGCGTAGGTGGCTGCCAGGCTCCAGATGGTGTTGGAGTCGCCGTTCAGGCCAGCGGATTTCACGAACTTGTCGTCGATATCCGACTTGTAGCCGTTGAAGTCCAGGGTCAGGGACTGGTCGCTGGCGATCGGGAAGACGTAGTTCAGGCCCAGGTAGTGCTTCTTCATCACGTCTTCGTTGTCGGCGGTGTACAGCGAAGCGGTCAAGTTGTCGGTGAACTTGTAGCTGCCACCAAGGACGTTGATCGACTTCAGGCCACCACCGTCACGGCGCTCGGCGCTCTTGCGCGCTTCCTGGGTGAAGCGACCGGCGTTCAGTTCCAGGCCCTGGATCTCTTTGGAGGTGATCAGGGTACCGGTGAAGCTTTCTGGCAGCAGACGCGCGTCGTCGTACTGCAGCACTGGCAGTGCCGGCATCTGGTCACCGTACTTGAGCACGGTGTTGGAGATGCGGAACTTCACAGCAGCGCCACCACGGGCCAGGTTGTGCGGCGAGTTGGCGTTGCCGTTCTCGTCCTTGAAGTCCGAAGGCTTGAAGAAGTCGACACCGGCACCACCGTTGTGGCCCTTGCCGCCGTCCAGACGCACGGCATACAGGCCGAATGCATCGACGCCGACACCGACGGTGCCCTGGGTGAAGCCGGAGGAGAAGTTGGCGATGACGCCCTGGCCCCATTCGATCTGGTCGTCGGTGCCGTGTTTCTTGTCGCGGTTGATGTAGGCGTTGCGCAGCAGAACGTTGGCGTGGCTGTCCTCGATGAAGCCTTTGCTGTCGGCCTGATCATTGGCCTGTGCCTGGGTCGCGGCGATCATCGCCAGGGCGACCAGGCTGATCCTGGTTTTCAACATGTTGTTTTCCTTATTTCTTAATCAAAAACGCTCTGCAATATGACGCCAGGAACCAACGCCCCTTCGTAGGTTCGACGCTATGCGGATCCAGACTGGAAGGCCTGCCGGTAATCACACGGCGGCCTCTGGCAGCAGCATGGCCAAGAGCATGGCCAGCAGGCGTTGGCCGAATCCTAGCCGTGTGCGATTACAAATGTCAAAAAGTCGTGAAATGCAGGTTGATATAACCAAATTCACCGACGGTACCAGTGCATTTCCATACCGGTTGGCGCTATCAGTGGGCAATTTATCTCGCGTGCGAAAAGTCCTTTTGATCGAGCGGACAATTTTCTCTGGACGGCCTTTCCGCGGTACAAGGCGGCTTCTGCAAAAACATGCGGTGTAACTGTCAATGTTACAAAAAGATACACATGTAAATACAACCCTTTACGAATACTCAAGCAACAGCAAATAACACGCATTACCATCCGCATCTATTTTTCACTTGCTCGATCCGGATGTGCCCATGCTTGTACCCTGCCGTCTTTCACCCCTGACGCTTGGCCTGTCGCTGCTGTTCAGCGCCGGCCTGGCCAGTGCTGCCACCACCACCCTGCCGGAACTGTCGGTCACCGCCGACAGCGAGCGCGAGAAGGACAACCCGCGGGTCAAGGAGGTAAGCACCGCGACCCGCACCTCGACGCCGGTACGTTATGTGCCGCAGGCCATCGACACGGTAAAGGCCGCCAACGTGCTGGATTACGGCAGCAATACCCTGGGCAAGGCGCTGGAAGGCATCCCCAACGTCAGCAGCGGTGCCGACACCCGCTTCGACAGCGTGCGCATTCGCGGCTTCGAGGCCAGCAACGACTTCTACCTGGACGGCATTCGCGACGACAGCCAGTACATTCGCGACCTGCATAACATCGAGCGGGTCGAAGTGCTCAAGGGGCCGGCAGCGGTGCTGTATGGCCGTGGCAGCCAGGGCGGTATCGTCAACCGGGTCAGCAAGGCGCCGGAACCCGGCCGCCGCTCGACCATCGAGGCGCAGGCCGGCAGCGAAGACCTGCGCAGCCTGTATGCCGACCTCAGTGCCGACCCCAGCGACACCGTCAGCCTGCGCCTGAACATGGGCAACCAGGACAACAACAGCTTCCGCGACGGCATCGACGGCAGCCGCCAGCTGTTCGCCCCGTCGATCAGCTGGCAGGTCACCCCCGACCTGAACTGGCTGGTGCAATACGAATACAGCCGCTACAACCGCACCCCGGACCGAGGCATCCCCGGTGTCAACGGCCGCCCGGCCGATGTCAGCCGCAGCACCACCTATGGCGATACCCAGCGCGACTACATCGACGACCGCGCCCAGTCGCTGCGCTCGCGTCTGAACTACCAGCTGAACGAAACCTGGCAGTTGCGCCATACCCTGGGTCTATTCAAGCTCGCCAGTGAGTTCGACAACACCTACGTCACGGGCTACAACGCCAGTAACAACACCGTTACCCGCCAGCGTTGGCAGCAAGACCTGAACACCCGCAACCTGTTCAACAACCTGGAGGCCGAGGGCGACTTCGACACCTTTGGCCTGGAGCACAAGCTGTTGCTGGGCCTGGAGTTCGGCAACCAGAAACGTGACCCATTGTTGTACATCACTTTGCCTGTCAAGGAAGGTGGCCAGGCGGTGCCAGGCCTTGACCTTGGCAACCCCGACCGCAGCCAGCAGCACAATGGCCCGATGACGGTGTTTAGTGACAACCATACCGTGGTCGATAGCCGCGGCCTTTACCTACAGGACCAGATCCGCCTGAACGATCAGTGGCAGGTTCTTGCCGGCGTACGCTTCGACCAGTTCGAAGTGCAGACCACCGACAAGGATGGCCGCAGCGAACCACAGGACAGCAATAGCACCAGCCCACGCCTGGGCGTGGTCTACACACCGTGGCGCGACCATTCGTTCTACGCTTCGTGGAGCAAGACCTTCTCGCCTGTAGGTGGCGGTCTGATCGGCATCACCCCAGGCGCAAAGGGCAACGGTAACGACGCCAAGCCGGAAGAAACCCGCCAGAAGGAAATCGGGGTGAAGAGCGACTGGCTCGACCAGCGCCTGACAACCACCCTGGCCATCTACGAGCTGGAACTGTACAACCGCCGCACCCGCGACCCGCATAACCCGGCAAACATCCTGCTCAGCGGCTTGCAGCGTTCGCGCGGCATCGAGCTGACCGCCACCGGCAATATCGTCGGCAACTGGTACGTGCGCGGTGGGATCGGCCTGCAGGATGCGACCATCGTCAAGGACAACAACGGCCAGGAAGGCAACCGCATCAATGACGTGGCCAAGCGTAATGGCAGCCTGTTCGTGACCTGGAAACCGGAGCTGGGCTGGTACGCCGAAACCGGCCTGACGCTGGTGGGTGAGCGTTATGCGGACAACCAGAACACCACGGTGCTACCGGGCTATGGCCGCTGGGATGCATTGGCGGGGTACCGCACGCATGACTGGGATGTGCGAGCGGCGCTGAGCAACATCGCCGACAAGACCTACTACAGTTCGGCGACCAGTGCGGCGCAGATCCAGGTGGGTGACCCGCGCAGCCTGGTGGTGACTGGCAGTTACAGCTTCTGATCTTTATTGCCTGTACCGGCCCTTTCGCGGGCTCGCCCGCTCCCACAGGTACTCCACAGGGTTCGAGACATGTGGTGTCCCTGTGGGAGCGGCTTCAGCCGCGAAGGGGCCGATACAGGTTCAAGCAATCGATCAGTGCCAAACCGCCATCAGCGCCTGCATTTCTGCTTCGCTGATCAAGCCTTGGGGGTATCGTCCGGCAAGCAGACGTCGTGTGTCGGTCGTCCTGACCCTGATGCTTCCATGGTGTTTCAACCACTTCGCCACAAGCCTGAGCGATTGGTGATTCACTGCCGATGGGCGCAATGCCGACTCACTTGCTGCATTCATTTCTACACGTACTCCCTGGCCCGTGAGTGGCTAATTTACGTAAGTGTTGTTACAGATCCGAGAGCGCGGCCTGGCCGAGCTATCTAACTGAAAACAATACAAAACATATGCCAGCACAGGCCTCCGGACGGCCCCCGGAAACAAAAAAGGCCCGTCATGTGACGGGCCCCTTCATTCAGCGTGCGCTCAACGCCTTGCCGGCGCAGGCTGCTGCTGGGTCAGGCAGTGGATGTTGCCACCGCCCAACAACAGTTCACGGCCTGGGATCATCACTACCTCATGGTTGGGGAAAACCTTCGCCAGAATCGCTCTGGCCTCAGCGTCGGCCGGGTCGTCGAAGCTCGGCGCGATGATGCCGCCATTGACGATGAGGAAGTTGACGTAAGAGCCGGCCAGGCGCACCGATGGGTCACGCTCCTGGCTGCCGGCTACCTGGTCGACACCGGCACACTCTTCGGCGGTGGCAAACAGCGGGCCCGGGATCGGCATCTTGTGCACGATAAACTCACGGCCCTTGGCATCGCGGGTGTTCTTCAACACCTCCATGGCGGCGTGGCAACGTGCATAGTTGGGGTCGTTGGAATCATCGGTCCAGGCCAGTAACACTTCGCCCGGGCGCACGTAACAGCAGAAGTTGTCGACGTGGCCGTCGGTCTCGTCGTTGTACAGGCCATCCGGCAGCCAGACCACGGTATCCACCGCCAGATGGTCGCGCAGCACCGCTTCAATCTGCTCGCGGCTCAGATGCGGGTTGCGGTTGCGGTTGAGCAGGCACTCCTCGGTGGTGATCACGGTACCTTCGCCGTCCACGTGGATCGAGCCGCCTTCGAGTACGAAGCCTTCGGTGTGGTAGCGCTGGCAGCGCTCCATTTCCAGGACCTTGGCCGCCAGCTCCTCGTCACGGTTCCACGGTGCGTACAGGCCGCCATCGAAGCCGCCCCAGGCATTGAAGCCCCAGTCCACGCCGCGCACTTCACCCTGGTCGTTGATGACGAAGGTCGGGCCGGTGTCACGCACCCAGGCGTCGTCATTGCTGATCTCGACCACGCGGATGTTCGGCTGGTCGAGCTGACGACGGGCATTTTCGTACTGGCCAGCAGAAACCGCGACGGTTACCGGCTCGAAGCGGGCAATGGCCTTGGCCAGGGTCACATGGGCAGCCTGCGCCGGCTTGCCGCCCAGGCGCCAGTTGTCCGGGCGCTCCGGCCAGACCATCCACACCTGGGTTTGCGGGGCCCACTCGGCGGGCATGTGGAAACCATCGGCACGGGGAGTGGAGTTGAGGGTTTTCATGGTTGACCTCTGTGATGGCCCTGAGCCGGACTGTGCTGGGGCGTTTGCCAATTTATAACCGATATATATCGATATTTGAAGCCCGATAATCGGGAACAACACCAATCTCTCACACACTTAACCCGATAACAATCGATACAAGTACAGCCTTGACCGGGGAGCAAAAGGGTATGACATCTACCATAGCCAGACCTTGTGAACCCCGTTACAGCGCAAGGCGGAAAAAACCGGCGAGACCGGCTAGGGTCAATACGTGGGCAAAACGGGCCAGCGAACCACCATGAACATCATCCCTACCGCAATCCCTGAAGTACTGATCATCGAGCCGAAGGTTTTCGGTGACAGCCGTGGTTTTTTCTTCGAGGCATTCAACGCCCGTGAGTTCGCCCGGCAAACCGGCGTGAATGTCGAGTTTGTCCAGGACAACCACTCGCGCTCCATCAAGGGCGTACTGCGTGGGCTGCACTACCAGGTAGAAAACACCCAAGGCAAGCTGGTGCGCGTGGTGCAGGGGGAAATCCGTGATATTGCGGTAGACGTACGCAAGAGCTCGCCAACCTTCGGCCAATGGGTCGCGGTGCAGCTGTCGGCCGACAACCATCGCCAGCTGTGGATTCCACCCGGCTTCGCCCATGGCTTTGCGGTGATGAGCGAGTCGGCCGAGTTCCTCTACAAGACCACCGACTACTACAACCCGGGCGCCGACCGCTGCATACGCTGGGATGACCCGACCCTGGCCATCGACTGGCGGCTGCAGCAACCACCGGTGCTGTCGGACAAGGACAAACGCGGCCTGCCGTTGGCAGAGGCGGAACTGCTGCCTTAACTAGCGCATAATTGCGTCAGACTTATCTGGCGCCTTTACGTGATGATTGCAAAACCCACGCCCCCACGCCGTCCCCGCTGGCGCAGCCTGGCCCTGTTGGCCCTGTGCCTGGCCCCATTACTGTGGCCCCTGCATCACCTGGCCGAACGTTACTACCAGGAAGAACTGGCCTCGCAGAACCGCCAGACCCTCGACCTGTACGTCGCCAACCTGCTCGGTACCCTGCACCGCTACGAAACCTTGCCGCAGATACTCGGCGACCTGCCGGCGCTGCGCGGGGTACTGGCCGACCCGTTGCGCCTGGAAGCGGTGACCAACGCCAACCGCCTGCTCAAGGACATCGTCCAGCAGACCGGCGCCGAGGTGATGTACCTGATGGACGTCAACGGCAACACCCTGGCCGCCTCCAACTGGGACAAACGCGACAGCTTCGTCGGCCGCAACTTCGCTTTCCGCCCTTACTTCAACGAAGCCATGGCCGGCCGCCTGGGGCGCTTCTTCGGCCAGGGCACCACATCGGCCAAGCGCGGCTACTTCTTTGCCGCCGCCGTGCATGACCGTGAACGCATCGTTGGCGTACTGGTGGTCAAGGTCGACCTCGACCACACCGAAACCCTGTGGGGCCGCACCCCCGAGCAGCTGTTGCTGACCGACCACAATGGCGTGGTCATCCTGACCTCGCGGCCCGACTGGCGCTTCCGCGCGACCCGCGCGCTGACCGATGCCGAGCGCCAGGCCATCATCGCCATCCAGCCCTACCCGACCCAGGCCCCGCAACCGCTGGTGCTCAGCCCGGACGCCTGGATCAGCCAGACCCGCGACATCAAGGAAACCGGCTGGCAGGTCAGCATCCTCGCCCCGCGCACGCTGGTCGACCGTTCGGTGCAAACCGTGATGGCCATCGGCGCTGCCACCCTGCTGGTGCTGATGCTGCTGGCCGGCCTGGTGATGCAGCGGCGCCGTCACTATATCGACCGCATCGACTTCGAGGCCCGTGGCCGCCAGGAACTGGAAAAACGCGTGGCCGAGCGCACCGCCGACCTCGAAGGCCTCAACACCCGGCTCAAGAGCGCCGTGCTGGAGCGCGAGAACGCCCAACAGGAGGCCGTACGCGCCCAGGATGAGCTGGTGCAGGCCGGCAAGCTGTCAGTGCTTGGCACCATGTCGGCCAGCATCAGCCACGAGCTCAACCAGCCGCTGGCCGCCATCCGCAGCTATGCGGAAAACGCCGAGATCCTGCTTGACCACCAGCGTATCGAAGACGCCCGCGGCAACCTCAAGCTGATCGGCGAGCTGACCGGGCGCATGGCCTCGATCATTGCCCACCTGCGCGCCTTCGCCCGCCGTGACCGCCACGCCCCGGAGAGCGTGGCCCTGCAGCCGGCCCTGGACGACGCCCTGGCGCTGCTGGCCAAGCGCCGCCGGGCAATGGCCGTCGAGCTGATCCGCGACCTGCCGGAAGCCACCTTGTGGGTGCAGGCCGGTGAGACCCGCTTGCGCCAGGTGCTCGGCAACCTGCTGGCCAATGCCCTCGACGCCCTGACCGAAAAGGCCAACCCGCGCCGCCTGTGGCTAAGTGCCGAGCAGCGCGATGACTGCGTCTACCTGTACATTCGCGACAACGGCCCCGGCTTCAGCCGCCAGGCCCTGGAGCACGCCAAGGAGCCGTTCTTCACCACCAAGACCCGCACCCAGGGCCTGGGCCTGGGCCTGGCCATCTGCGAAAGCCTGATGCGCGCCCTGGGCGGTGAACTGCTGCTGGCCAACCACCCGGAAGGTGGCGCACTGCTGACCCTGCAGCTGCGTGTGGCCGCGCCTGGCGCTACTTTGCCCAATTCGGAGGACCCCTCGGCATGACCACCGAGACACTGATCGACAGCCGAGCCCAGGTCATCCTGGTCGACGACGACCCCCACCTGCGCCAGGCCCTGAGCCAGACCCTGGACCTGGCCGGGCTCAAGGTGGTCGCCCTGGCTGATGCCCAGGGCCTGGCAGACCGCATCGAGGCCGACTGGCCCGGCGTGGTGGTCAGCGACATCCGCATGCCGGGCATCGATGGCCTGCAGCTGCTGGAACAACTGCACGGTCGTGACAACGAGCTGCCGGTGTTGCTGATCACTGGCCACGGTGATGTGCCGCTGGCGGTGCAGGCGATGCGCGCCGGCGCCTATGACTTCCTGGAAAAGCCCTTTGCCAGCGACGCCCTGCTCGACAGCGTGCGCCGTGCCCTGGCCCTGCGCCGCCTGGTGCTGGACAACCGCAGCTTGCGCCTGGCCCTTAGCGACCGCCAGCAACTGGCCACCCGCCTGGTGGGCCAGTCGCCGGCCATGCAGCGCCTGCGCGAGCAGATCGGCGCCCTGGCCGGCACCCGCGCCGATGTGCTGATCCTGGGTGAGACCGGTGCCGGCAAAGAAGTGGTGGCCCGCGCCCTGCACGACCTGTCCAGCCGCCGCGACGGGCCGTTCGTGGCGATCAACGCTGGCGCACTGGCCGAGTCGGTGGTCGAAAGCGAGCTGTTCGGGCATGAGCCCGGTGCGTTCACCGGCGCGCAGAAACGCCGCATCGGCAAGTTCGAGTTCGCCAACGGCGGCACGCTGTTCCTCGACGAAATCGAGAGCATGAGCCTGGATGTGCAGGTGAAACTGCTGCGCATGCTGCAGGAACGGGTGGTCGAGCGCCTGGGCGGCAACCAGCTGATCCCGTTGGACATCCGCATCATCGCAGCGACCAAGGAGGACCTGCGCCAGTCTGCCGACCAGGGGCGCTTCCGCGCCGACCTGTATTACCGCCTGAACGTGGCGCCGCTGCGTATACCACCGCTGCGCGAACGCGGCGATGACATCCTGGTGCTGTTCCAGCACTTCGCCGACGCTGCCAGCCAGCGCCATGGCCTGCCGCCGCACAGCCTGCAGCCAGCCCAGCGCGCCATTCTGCTGCGCCACGACTGGCCCGGTAACGTACGCGAGCTGCAGAACGCCGCCGAGCGTTTCGCCCTTGGCCTGGAACTGGCCCTGGACGGCCAGGCGCCGCCTGCGGCAATGCCTTCGGCACCGATGCTGAACGGCAACCTTAGCGAACAGGTAGAGCAGTTCGAACGCTCGCTGATCGCTGCCGAACTGGCCCAGCCACACAGCTCCATGCGTAGCCTGGCCGAGGCGCTGGGCATCCCCCGCAAGACCCTGCACGACAAACTGCGCAAGCACGGCTTGAGCTTCGACGGTGGTAGCGGCGGGCATGACGATCAAGAGGACAACCGTCAATGAACACCGATAGCCTGTACCTGCAGTCCGTCCTGCACGGCGACATCCCCCTGACCCGCGAAATGGGCCTGGAGGTGCTCGATTGGCAGCAGCACACCCTGCGCCTGCAATTGCCGCTGGCGGCCAACGTCAACCACAAGAGCACCATGTTCGGCGGCAGCCTGTACTGCGCCGCGGTGCTGGTGGGTTGGGGCTGGCTGCACCTGCGCCTGCGCGAGTCGGGGATCGATGACGGGCATATCGTCATCCAGGAAGGGCAGATCAGTTATCCGCTGCCGGTTACCGGAGCGGCGGTGGCGCGCTGTGCGGCCCCGGATGAGAAGACCTGGGAGCGTTTCGTGACCCTGTACCAGCGCCGCGGCCGGGCGCGGTTGACGTTGGAGACCACGGTGAGCAATGCCGGAAGCGACGAGCCTGCGGTGAAATTCAGCGGCCAGTACGTCCTGCACCGCTGAAACTGGAAGGCTGTCGCGATCCCTGTGGGTGCGGGCGCGCCCGCGAAGCAGGCACCGCCGGTGTTCGCGGGCTTGCCCGCTCCCACAGGTTCTGCGTAGCTACGAAGAATTGCTGCACCTGTGGAGTCGTCAGATCAGGTTCAGGAAGGCTTGACGCCACGCAGCATTGGCCGCCAACGCCAGGAAATGCGGGTTGAGCAACGATTCCCGCGCTGGGTACCGGAACGGCAAGCCATCCAGCCCGATCACTTCGCCCCCTGCTCCTTCCACCACCCCCTGCGCCGCCGCGGTGTCCCACTGCGAGGTCGGGGCCAGGCGCGGATAGCAATCGGCGCTACCCTCGGCCAACAGGCAGAACTTCAACGAACTGCCGATATTGGCCAGTTCCAGCTCCCCCACCGCCGTCCCCAGCCCCGCCAACAGTGCTTCCTGTTCCGGGCTGGAATGCCGACGGCTGGCAACCACGGTAAAGCGCCCACCTGTAGGCGGCGCGTTGCGTACCTGGATCGGTTGGGCTGCTTCACCGGCCTCCGCACGCCAGGCCCCCAAACCGCGACCTCCAAAGTAGCAGCGCCCGTTGGTCGGCATGGACACCACGCCAAACACCACCTCGCCGTTTTCTACCAGGGCGATGTTGACCGTGAACTCCTCACTGCCGGCAATGAATTCCTTGGTGCCGTCCAGTGGATCGACCAGCCACCAGCGGCTCCAGCCCTGGCGCTCGGCCAGCGGAATGTTGCAGTCCTCTTCGGACAACACCGGGATCTGCGGTGCCAGCGCCAGCAGGCCATCGGCAATCACCTGGTGCGCCGCCAGGTCGGCGGCGGTGACCGGCGAATCGTCGGCCTTGTTGGTCACGGCCACATCGGCGCGCCAGAACGGCAGGATCGCCTCGCCCGCCAACCGGGCCAGCTTGACCACTTCGTGCATCAATTGCAGGTCGTTCATGCTTCCAGCAGCCCCCGCTGAATCAGCAGGTCACGCGCCAGGTACAACGCCGCCAGGGCACGCCCCTCGGTGAACTGCGGGTGCATGGCCAGGGCCGAGAGTTCGCGCAGGTTGACCTTGTCGACCCGCATCGGCTCCGGCTCGTCGCCTTCCAGGCGCTCCTCGTACAGGTCGCTGGCCAGCACCACCTGGATCTTCTGGCTCATGTAGCCCGGCGACAGCGACAGCTCGGTCAGGTGCTCCAGCTGGCGCGCGCCAAAACCGGCTTCTTCCTTGAGCTCCCGGTCGGCTGCCGCCAGCACGTCCTCGCCCGGCTCGATCAGGCCCTTGGGCAACGACAACTCATATTCGTCGGTGCCGCCGCAGTATTCCTCCACCAACACCGCATGCTCGGCATCGAGCATGGCCACGATCATCACCGCGCCGTAGCCATTACCCCGGCCCACCAGGCGCTCGTAGGTGCGCTCGTTGCCATTGCTGAAGCGCAATTGCACGGCTTCGACGCGAAACAGGCGGCTGCTGGCGACGATTTCGCGGCTGAGGACGGTGGGTTTCTGGCGCATGGGGCGGCTCCTTGGCGTGAACGGGTTACTATACCGTGGCTTGCCGACTGATCGAGAATTTCCCATGCCTGTTCTTCCCTGGTCCGCCATCGATACCGTCCTGCTGGACATGGACGGCACCCTGCTCGACCTGCATTACGACAACCGCTTCTGGCTGGACCACTTGCCCCAGCGCTATGCCGAGCTGCACGGGGTAAGCCGGGCCATGGCGGAAATGGAGCTGCAGCCGCTGTTCGAACGCAATGCCGGCACGCTGAACTGGTATTGCCTGGACTTCTGGAGCCGCGAGCTGCGGCTGCCGATCCGCGAGCTGAAACAGGAAATCGCCGACCTGATCGCCCTGCGCCCGGATGCCGACACCTTCCTGGCAGCGATCCGCGACGCGGGCAAGCGCGTGGTGATGATCACCAATGCGCACCGGGATTCGCTGTCGCTGAAGCTGGAGCGAGTTGAGCTGGCGCCGTATTTCGAGCGACTGATCAGTTCGCATGACTATGGCTACCCGAAGGAAAGCCCGCAGTTCTGGGATGCCTTGCAGGCAGACATTGGCTTTGAACCGGAGCGCAGCCTGTTCATCGATGACACCCTGGCGATTCTGCGCAGTGCGAGACGGTTTGGCGTGGGGCATCTGCTGGCGGTGCGCCAGCCGGATAGCCAGGCAGGGCCGCGGGATACCGAAGAGTTTGCGGCGGTCGAGGATTACCGGGAATTGTTGGCAGGCCTGTGAAGGCCTTTTCGCGGGTAAACCCGCTCCCACAGGATCACCACAGGCCTGAACTGTGTGCGATCCCTGTGGGAGCGGGTTTACCCGCGAAGAGGCCGGTACAGGCTGCAGAGATCAGTCAGGAATACGCAACACCTGCCCCGGATAGATCTTGTCCGGGTGCTTGAGCATCGGTTTGTTGGCTTCGAAGATCTTCTGGTACTTGTTGGGGTCGCCATACACCTTCTTCGAAATGGCACTCAACGTATCGCCCTTCTCCACCGTCACGAACCGCGCCGCCTGGGCCACCGGCCCGGTCACGGTGATCTGGTCATCGATACTGGCCACGCCAGCGATGTTGCCCGCCGCCAGGATGATCTTCTCTTTCTCCTCCTGGCTGGCCACCTCGCCCTTGAGGATGATCTTGTCTCCCTCTACAGTGGCCGTGATATTCGGATTGCCCAGGCCGACACTTTCCACGTGTTTCTTCAGCTGCTCTTCGGCATTGGCATTGCCGGGGGTCAGCAGGTCGATCAACTTCTCGCCCGCTTCCTTGACGAAACTGAACAAGCTCATAGCGCTCTCCTTGTTGACGAAACCTCGGACACAGCAGTCTAGGCCAGCTTTTCCCCTCGTGCCCCGTGCGACCCATCGACGCGGTCTATCAAGGCATAGACCCTAGCGATTAGACGCCGTCGGCCCGCACGCCTAGGCTTGTGCTATCCGAAAGCTGCCGATAGCCCCACCCCGATGAACAGCAAACCTCCGGTCTGCGCGGCCTCATCGCCCTTGTCCATGCCCGCCGCCAGCAACAGCTACGACTACGTCCAGCTCAGCGATGCCAGACGCGACAGTACGCCCTTGGCCGAAGAAGTGGCGCTGGCAATCGCCTACAACGGCCTCAACCAGGCGGTGATGCTGGTCAGCCCAACCGACCTGGAAGACTTCGCCGTCGGCTTCAGTGTCGGCAGCGGCATTGTCGAAGGCACCACGGAAATCTACGACCTGAAGCTCTCCGGCAGCGGCTCGGCGATGTATGCCGACCTGGAGATTTCCAGCCGTGCATTCTGGAACCTGAAAAACCAGCGCCGCCAGCTGGCCGGCACCAGTGGTTGCGGTCTGTGCGGGGTGGAGGCACTGGAGCAGGCGCTGCCAGAGCTGGCCGAGCTGCCTGGCGCGCCGTTGCCACCGGCGCAATGGCTGGTCGGCCTGCGTGAGCGCATCGATGCCTTCCAGCCCCTCGGCCAGCACTGTGGCGCGGTGCACGCGGCGCTGTTCATGGACCGCCATGGCGAACTGCTGCTCGGCCGCGAAGACATCGGCCGGCACAACGCCCTCGACAAGCTGATCGGTGCCCTGCTGCGCCAAGGCATCGACAGCCAGGGCGGCCTGGCCATCGTCACCAGCCGCTGCAGCCTGGAGCTGATCCAGAAAGTGTTGCGGGCCGGTATCCAGACCCTGGTCAGCCTGTCAGCGCCCACCGGCCTTGCCCTGCAATGGGCGCGCAAGCACAACCTCAACCTTATCCATCTGCCCAAGCACAGCGCACCGCGGGTCTACAGCCCAGCGGCGGAGTCGTAACACTCGTGACCTCGTACCAACACCTCCCGGACAACACCCCTGCCTCCTCCCCTCGCTACAAGCCCTACCACGGCCCCGCCGGTGGCTGGGGCGCGCTGCGCAGCGTGGCCAAGGCCTGGGTCGGCAGCGACAACGCACTGAAGAACATTCGCGCCCTGCTCAAGACCAACCAGAACGGCGGTTTCGACTGCCCCGGCTGCGCCTGGGGCGATTCGCCGGAAAGCGGCATGGTCAAGTTCTGCGAGAACGGTGCCAAGGCGGTGAACTGGGAGGCGACCAAGCGCCGCGTCGATGCTGCCTTTTTTGCCCGCTACAGCGTCAGCTCGTTACTGCAGCAGAGCGACTACTGGCTGGAGTATCAGGGGCGCCTGACCGAGCCGCTGGTCTATGACGCGCCTAGCGATCGCTACCAGCCGATCAGCTGGGATGCCGCTTTCGCCCTGATTGCCCGCGAGCTGAACAAGCTGGCCAACCCTGACCAGGCCGAGTTCTACACGTCGGGGCGTGCCAGCAACGAAGCGGCATACCTGTACCAGTTGTTCGTGCGCGCCTACGGCACCAACAACTTCCCCGACTGCTCGAACATGTGCCACGAGGCCAGTGGCGTGGCCTTGGGGCAAAGCGTCGGGATCGGCAAGGGCACGGTCACCTTCGACGACTTCGAACATGCCGACGCGATTTTCGTCTGGGGCCAGAACCCCGGCACCAACCACCCGCGCATGCTCGACCCGCTGCGCGATGCGGTCAAACGCGGGGCGCAGGTGGTGTGCATCAACCCGCTCAAGGAACGTGGCCTGGAGCGCTTCCAGCACCCGCAGAACCCGCTGGAAATGCTGACCAACAGCGACCGGCCGACCAACACCGCATTCTTCCGCCCGGCGCTGGGCGGCGACATGGCGATGCTGCGCGGCATGGCCAAGTTCGTCCTGCAATGGGAACGCGAAGCCCAGGCCAAGGGCGAACCGGCCGTCTTCGACCACGCCTTCATTGCCGAACATGGTCATGGCGTCGACGACTACCTGGCGGTGGTGGATGCCACCCCGTGGGAGCACATCCAGGCCCAGTCCGGCCTGGCACTGGCCGACATCGAACTGGCCGCGCGCATGTACTGCCGCGGCAAGCGGGTGATCATGTGCTGGGCGATGGGCATTACCCAGCACCGCCATTCGGTGCCGACCATCCAGGAAATCGTCAACCTGCAGATGCTGCGCGGCAACATCGGCGTACCAGGCGCCGGCCTGTGCCCGGTGCGCGGGCACAGCAACGTGCAGGGTGACCGCACCATGGGCATCAACGAACGCCCACCGGTGGCCCTGCTGGACGCCATCGAGCAGCGCTTCGGCTTCCCCGTGCCCCGGCACAACGGCCACAACACCGTCGAGGCGATCCACGCCATGCTCGAAGGCCGGGCCAAGGTGTTCATCGGCCTGGGCGGCAACTTCGCCCAGGCCACGCCGGACACCGAACGCACCGCCCAGGCACTGCGCAACTGCGAGCTGACCGTGCACATCAGCACCAAGCTCAACCGCAGCCACCTGGTGCACGGCAAGCAGGCACTGATCCTGCCGTGCCTGGGCCGCACCGACATCGACCTGCAGGCCGAAGGGCCCCAGGCGGTAACGGTAGAGGACTCGTTCAGCATGGTCCACGCCTCCAATGGCCAGCTGAAACCGCTGTCGACGCAGATGCGCTCGGAGCCGGCGGTGATCGCTGGTATCGCCGCCGCCACCCTGGGCAAGAAGCCCGTGGACTGGCACTGGCTGGTGGCGGACTATGACCGTATTCGCGAGCTGATCGGCGACACCATCGCCGGCTTCAGCGGCTTCAACCAGCGCCTGCGCGAGCCGGGCGGTTTCTACCTGGGCAACAGCGCCGCCAGCCGCGAATGGAAGACCAGCACCGGCCGCGCCAACTTCAAGGCCAACCTGCTGCCCGACACGCTGCTCCACGAGCGCGTACGCGCCAGCGGCCAGGTACCGGACCTGATCCTGCAGTCGATGCGCTCGCACGATCAGTACAACACCACCATCTACGGCCTGGATGACCGTTACCGCGGCGTGCGCGGCCAGCGCGAGGTGCTGTTCGCCAACGAAGCCGACATCATCCGCCTGGGCTTCCAGCCGGGGCAACAGGTCGACATCGTGTCGTTGTGGGGGGATGAGCATGTGCGCCGTGTGCACGGCTTTACCCTGCTGGCCTTCGACATCCCGGCCGGGCAGGCGGCGGCTTACTACCCGGAGGTGAACCCGCTGGTGCCGCTGGAAAGCATTGGCGATGGCAGCCATACGCCGACGTCGAAGTTCATTGCCATCAAGCTGGAGCGTGCGCGGGACCAGGGGCGTATCCTGTAGGAATCGTGTTGGCCTCTTCGCGGGCACGCCCGCTCCCACAGGAAGTCCACATGTTTCGATTCCTGTGCTTTACCTTGTGGGAGCGGGCGTGCCCGCGAAGAGGCCGGAAGCCCTACCGCAAAAAACAAAAAAGCCCTGTTCCATAGCGGTTCAGGGCTTCGTCATAAAGAGCTCAGACAGCGAAAAAACGATAAAGTTTCATAGTAAATACAGTAAGTTAGAGAATTGTGTACAAGTCGTGTTACTCGTCGGATTTCCGTTGCCAGGCGCGCCTGCAAGGCTCAAATTCGCCTCGTCATCCCTATGAGGCTCTCTTGATGAAGAAGTACTCCTCGATACTGTTGTTGTCTTTCAGCTTGCTCAGCGGCGTTGCCATGGCAGGCGGCACCACCGAGGCCGGCATTGGCGGCGCATTGGGTGGGGTACTGGGCTCTGTCGTAGGCCAGTCCATTGGTGGTAGCACAGGCGGCGCGATCGGCGCTGGCCTGGGCGGCGCAGCTGGCAGTGCAGTCGGTGCCAACAAGCACCAGCGTGGTGAGGCAGCCATCGGTGGCGCATTGGGCGCCGCAGGCGGCAACGTGGTCGGCCGCTCCATGGGCGGCACTACCGGTAGCTACATTGGCGCGGCAGCCGGCGGTGGTGCCGGTGGCGCACTGGGTAACTACATGGGTAAAGAGGCCGACAGAGACGATTACCACGATGGCCGCCGCTACCGTCGTGGCTATGACGACGACCGTCGCCACTGGGACCGTGGCCACCACTACGGCCACCGCAAGCACAAGCGCCACTGGCGCGACTAACGCCTGAGGGCCCTGCCCCGGCAACAAAAGCCCCGCCCCTGCCAGCGGGGCTTTTTTATGCCTGCTGTTCCAGCAGGATGCCAGACAGGATCACCTGCAACGCCGCTGGCAACGCCACAGGCCGGCCGCTGGTGCGTTCGATGAACACCTGCACCACCGTGCCTGCCGCACACGCCTCCGGCTCCCCTGGGCGGAACAGCGCCAGGCGGTATTCCACCGTGCTGCCCGCCAGGCGCGCTACCCCCAGCCCCACTTCCAGCACGTCCGGAAAGCCCGGTAAGGCATAGAAATCCGCCGCCGAACTGACCACGAAAGCCGCCAGCTCGCCGTCACGCAGGTCCAGTTCGGCCTGTTCGACGAGGAACGCCTGGATGGCGGTTTCGAAGAAGCCGTGCACGGTGGCACCGGCAATGTGGCCGTTCAGGTCATTGTCCTGGGGACGGGTGAGGATGGGGTGGAAGTGGGAGAAGGCAGTGCGCTGGGGGGATTCGGTCATCTGGCTGGCTCTTGTCTTCGCGATGGATGCTGACAGTGAAACAGAAAAACCGGGTTTTCGCTGCTTGTGCCGGCCTCTTCGCGGCTAAAGCCGCTCCCACAGGTACACCACCAACGTTGAATGCAGTGCAGTACCTGTGGGAGCGGCTTTAGCCGCGAAGAGGCCGGTACAGGCAGTAGAAAACGAAAAGGCCGCCCGTTGGGGCGGCCTTTTCGTTACAGGCAGGCTCAGCTTACAGCTGCGGGCCAGCGGCCTTGATGGCGTCGGAAACTTCGAACTTCTTGAAGTTTTCGATGAACAGCTTGGCCAGGCCTTTGGCGGCCTCGTCGTAGGCAGCCTTGTCAGCCCAGTTGGTGCGCGGGTTGAGCAGCTCGGTTTCAACGCCCGGAACGGCCTTCGGCACGTCCAGGTTGATGATGTCCAGGTGCTCGGTTTCGGCACCGATCAGCGCGCCGCTCTGGATCGCAGCGATCACGGCACGGGTGGTCGGGATGCTGAAGCGCTTGCCAACGCCGTAACCACCGCCGGTCCAGCCGGTGTTGACCAGGTAGACCTTCGAGTCAAAGCCTTTGATACGCTTGATCAGCAGCTCGGCGTATTCACCAGCCGGGCGCGGGAAGAACGGAGCGCCGAAGCAGGTGGAGAAGGTCGACTTGATGCCGCTGCCCGAACCCATTTCGGTGGAACCGACCAGCGCGGTGTAGCCGGACAGGAAGTGGTAGGCCGCCTGCTCGTTGTTCAGGATCGAAACCGGAGGCAGAACACCCGTCAGGTCGCAGGTCAGGAAGATGACTGCATTCGGCTCGCCGCCCAGGTTCGCTTCGGAACGCTTGGCAACGTGCTCCAGCGGGTAGGCCGCGCGGCTGTTCTGGGTCAGGCTGACATCGCTGTAGTCGGCGTGCTTGTTGGCGTCGAGAACAACGTTTTCCAGCACGGCGCCATGCTTGATGGCTTTCCAGATGACCGGCTCATTCTTCTCGGACAAGTCGATGCACTTGGCGTAGCAACCGCCTTCGATGTTGAAGACCACGCCCTCGCCCCAGCCGTGCTCGTCGTCACCGATCAGGTAACGGCTTTCGTCGGCCGACAGGGTGGTCTTGCCGGTGCCGGACAGGCCGAAGAACAGGGTCACATCGCCTGCTTCGCCGATGTTGGCGGCGCAGTGCATCGGCAGTACGTCGGCAGCCGGCAGCAGGAAGTTCTGCACCGAGAACATGGCTTTTTTCATTTCGCCTGCGTAGCGCATGCCAGCGATCAGCACCTTCTTCTGGGCGAAGTTGATGATCACGCAACCATCGGAGTTGGTGCCGTCACGCTCAGGTTCGCACACGAAGTTGGCGACGTTGAGGACCTGCCACTCGCCACGACCAGCCGGGTTGTACTGCTCCGGGTTGATGAACAGGCAACGACCGAACAGGTTCTGCCAGGCAGTCTGGGTGGTCATCTTCACCGGCAGGTAGTGCTCGGCGGCCGCCCCTACGTGGACGTAGGAAACGAAGTGATCCTGGGCGTTGTTGAACGCCTCGACGCGGTCCCACAGGGCATCGAACTTGTCGGCCGGGAACTTGCGGTTGATCGGGCCCCAGGCAATGGCGTCCTGGGTGGAAGGTTCTTCGACGATGAAACGGTCAGCCGGCGAACGGCCAGTACGGTGACCAGTCTCCACGACCAGTGCACCAGTATCGGCTAGTACGCCTTCACCGCGTTGCAGCGCTTCTTTTACCAGCTCATCGACGCTCAGGTCGGTGTACACGGTGTTGTTGGCTTGCGTCATGAGATACCCCATCCGGCCCGAGGCCGAGTGCTCCAAACGTTTTGTAGTTGTCTTGAAAAAACTACTACAGCGAAAAAAGTGGCCGGATTATGCCAGAAACGCCCAAAAAAAGTAGGCCCCTCCTGTCAGAACTGCGCTTTTGCGCAATTAGACAGGAGATTGTCCTGTGGTTAAACGTTTCAGTGACGAGTTTCTGAGGCTACGTCAGTGCCGCCACCGGCAAACAGTTGCGCCACATCGCTGGCGTCGAAGAAATAGCGCTCGTTGCAGAACTGGCAATCGATCTCCACCTGCCCGCCGCATTCTTCCACCAGCGCCTTGGCGTCGTGCTCGCCCAAACTGACCAGCGCATTGCCGGAACGTTCGCGCGAGCAGCTGCAATTGAAGCGCAGCGGCTGGATGTCGAACAGGCGCACGGCGTCTTCGTGGTACAGGCGGTGCAGCAGGGTTTCGTTGTCCAGCGCCCACTCATCAGCCTTGAGCGTGGTAGCCAATGCCACAACGTGCTGCCAGCTTTCTTCACGCTCTTCATCGTCCGGCTGGCGATCGCGCGGCAGTTGCTGCAGCAGCAGACCACGGGCCTTGCCGCCTTCGGCGTTGAGCCAGAAGCGGGTATTGAGCTGTTGCGACTGGACGAAGTAGTTGGTGAAGCACTCCGACAGGGTGGCGCCATCGAGATCCACGGTGCCCTGGTAGCGTTGGCCCTTGACCGGATCGATGGTCAGGGTCAGGTGGCCGTCCGGCATCAGTTGCGACAGGGTGGCGCCTTCAGGGATCTGCTCGACGTCATAACGCGCCATGCCTCGGATGTCGCGCTCGCCCGAGCACTCCACCATCAGCAGCGGGATCGGCCCTTCCGAACGCGCCTGCAGAATCAGCAGGCCGTCGAACTTCAGCGCCCCCACCAGCAAGGCGGTGGCGGCCATCAGCTCACCGAGCAGCGCCTGTACCGGCTGCGGGTATTCATGACGCGCCAGCACCGCGGCGTAGCTGTCGTCGAGAGACACCCACTCGCCGCGCACATCGCGCTCGTCGAAGATGAAACGTTGGGTGAAATCGGTATCAGGCAGGTCGCTCATAGGTTTTGGCTATCTAAAAAATGATGACAAAATGGTTACAAGGGTTGTCGAAAACTTGCGAGAACCCCGTGGCAGAGCGCTCACAAGGCGCTCCGATTCCTGTTTGCAATAGAGGTATTTTATGGACAATCGACCACTGTTCCAAGCAAGGTGGTCCTGGGGGCCATTGGCAGCCTGTACGCTGCTTCCCATCGCTCTACTGTCTTTCTGGTTATGGCCCATTGGCCAGATCCTGTGCCTGACTTTCGACGAGTGGCTGTTCCACAGCCTGAATGCGCCGCTAGCCGACAACACCACATGGCGCTACATCTGGACCATCGGCAGCCTGCGCCCGTTCGACATCGTCGTCGGCCTGATCCTTCTGGCAGTGCTTATCCGTGGCGACTGGGTGTTCAAGGCAACCCAGGTTCGCCAGGCCTTTTTCGGCTTTCTGGTCACGCTAACCCTCTTAGTGGTGATTCGCGCGCTGTTTTCCAAGTGGGTGGATGCAGCCGGCTGGCAGCACAAGAGCCCGTCGATGATGTTCGACGAGGTGGTGCACCTCAGCGACTACTACCCGAACCTGGAGGCGGCCTGGGAGCTCAAGGACCGTTCCAGCAAGAGTTTCCCGGGGGACCATGCCTCGGTGCTGTTGGTCTGGGCGCTGTTCATGAGCGTGTTCAGCCGCCGCCTGGTGCAGTACCTGGTGGTCTGGGGGCTGGCGGTACTGTTCATGTTGCCGCGCCTGGTGGCAGGTGCCCACTGGGGGCAGGATGACTATATCGGCGGGCTGCTGATGGCGGTACTGGCGTTGGGCTGGAGCTGCTACACACCGCTGGCGGCCAAGGGGAGTGCGGTGCTGATGCGCTGGACGGCGCCGTTGTTCGCGATCGCGGCCAAGTTACCGTTGGTCGGGCGCTTGGCGGTGACCCGCTAGATCCTTGGGGCTACTGCGTAGCCCATCGCGACACAAGGCCGCTCCTACAGGGGAACGCGATTTCCTGTAGGAGCGGCCTTGTGTCGCGAAAGGGCCGCAACGCGGCCCCGGCTATTCGAAGCTGCCATGCAACTGGTGAATCTGCCGCCGCTGCTTCTTGGTCGGCCGCCCATCGGTGGTCACACCCATCGCCCCGGCCTTGCGCATTTCTGCCGCCTGCTCACGCCGACGCACGCTGTCCTCGGTCTCTTCGTACAACGTCTGCGCCTCTGGCGCCCCTCGGCGCACCACCGACAGCGCCTTCACCACCACGGTACGTTCATCGAACCCGGTACGCAGCACGAACTCGTCACCCACCCGCGGTTCCTTGCCCGGCTTGCAGCGCTCGCCCCGGCAATGCACCTTGCCGCTCTCGATCGCCGCCTTGGCCAGCGCGCGGGTCTTGTAGAAACGTGCCGCCCACAGCCATTTGTCCAGGCGAACCTTGTCGTCGTCTTCGGCTTTTTGTGCCATCCCGTTACCTCGAACGCTGTGTTTCATCGAACTGTACTACCGTAACGATCGGATGCAAAAAATCCCCGCCGTGCTTACAGTTCAACACCTCATCCGCAGGGTGCGTTTCGTGAAGACATTTGACCATTTGACTGTGATCGGCCTGCGCGAGTGGGTCGCCCTGCCCGACCTTGGCGTGGCCGGGCTGCGCGCCAAGATCGACACCGGCGCCAGCACCTCCAGCCTGCATGCCACCGAGGTGGAACCGTTCGAGCGCGACGGCCAACCCTGGGTCCGCTTCACCGCACACCTGGGCTCGGTGGTGCAGTTGCGCCACCGCCGCTGCGAGGCACCGCTGGTGACCATGAAAACCATCAAGAGCTCCAACGGCCAGGCCCAGACCCGCTATGTCATCCGCACGTCACTGGCCCTGGGCGATGGTGTGTGGGAGGTGGAGTTCACCCTGGCCTGCCGCAAGAACATGCGTTACCGCCTGTTGCTGGGCTCCAAGGCCCTGATCCATGGCCAGCTGGTGGTCAACCCTGGCCTGAAGTACGTCCAAGACAAACCGGCCTTCCCGGCCACCCTTTCCCCTGTCACAGGTGCTGCATGAAGATCGCTGTGCTGTCGCGCAATCCGCGTCTGTATTCCACCCGCCGCCTGGTCGAAGCCGGTACCCAGCGGGGCCACGAAATGGTGGTGATCGATACCCTGCGGGCCTACATGAACATTGCCAGCCACAAGCCGCAGATCCACTACCGCGGCAAGCCGCTGGAAGGCTTCGACGCGGTGATCCCGCGCATTGGTGCCTCGGTGACCTTCTATGGCTGCGCGGTGCTGCGCCAGTTCGAGATGATGGGCGTGTATCCGCTCAACGAGTCGGTAGCGATTGCCCGCTCCCGCGACAAGCTGCGTTCGCTGCAACTGCTGTCGCGGCGCGGCATCGGCCTGCCGATTACCGGTTTCGCCCACTCGCCGGACGACATCCCCGACCTGATCCAGATGGTCAACGGCGCCCCGCTGGTGATCAAGGTGCTGGAAGGCACCCAGGGCATCGGCGTGGTGCTGTGCGAAACCACCAAGGCCGCCGAATCGGTGATCGAGGCGTTCATGGGGCTGAAGCAGAACATCATGGTGCAGGAATACATCAAGGAAGCGGGTGGCGCGGACATCCGCTGCTTCGTGGTCGGCGACAAAGTCATCGCGTCGATGAAGCGCCAGGCCAAGCCGGGGGAATTCCGTTCCAATTTGCACCGCGGTGGGGTGGCCAGCCTGATCAAGATCACCCCGGAAGAACGCATGACCGCCATTCGCGCGGCCAAGGTGATGGGCTTGAGCGTGGCGGGTGTGGATATCCTGCGCTCCAACCATGGGCCATTGGTGATGGAGGTGAACTCGTCGCCGGGGCTGGAAGGTATCGAAGTGACCACCGGCAAGAACGTGGCCGGCATGATCATCGAGCACCTGGAGAAGAACGGTGGGCCTAATCAGACCCGGACCAAGGGTAAGGGCTGAGATTTTGGGGCCGCTTTGCGGCCCTGGCAATCACACGGCATTACGCGGCAGCAACAACCCCAAAGGCAACCGTACCCGCGCCTCGATCCCGCCACCAGAGCGATTGCGCAGTTCCACATTCCCGCCATGCTGCGCCGCGATCCGCTTGACGATCGCCAGCCCCAGCCCGGTGCCCTTGCCGCCGCGCGCCCGGTCGCCACGAATGAACGGGTTGAAGATGGTCTCCAGCTCCGACTCGTCGATCCCTGTCCCGCGGTCCAGCACGCTCAGCACCACATACGGCGCACTCTCGTCGCCCGACACATAGGCGGCCACCTCGACCCCCTTGCCGGCGTGGTGCAGGGCGTTGCCGATCAGGTTGCCCAGCATGCGCTTGAGCGAAACCCGGCGCAGCGGGAACGGTGGAATCGGCTCCAGGCACAGCCGCACCCGTTCTTCCGGCTGGTTGTACGGCGCCACCACCTCGCGCACCAGGTCGGCCAGGTCCACCTCCTCCACCGGCTCGTCTCGGCCATCGCGGATAAAGGCCAGGAACTGGTCGAGGATCGCGTCCATGTCCTCGATATCACGGACCATGTCGTCACTCAGTTCACTGTCGCTGTTCAGCAACGACAGCGACAGGCGCAGGCGCGTCAGCGGTGTACGCAGGTCATGGGAAACCCCGGCCAGCATCAGCTCACGCTCACGCCCGGCCTGCTCGACATCCTCGGCCATCTGGTTGAAGGCCTTGTACACCTCGGTCATCTCGCTGGGCGTGTCGCTGATCGGCAGGCGCACGCTGCGCCCCTGGCCCAGCTGGCGGGCGGCGAACACCAGGCGCTTGAGCGGCTGGTTCAGCTGGCGCACGAAGATCCAGGCCGAGGCGGTGGACAACAGGCCGATGGCCAGGAACCAACCCAGCACGTTCCAGATTTTCTGACCACGCAGCGGGTGCGGGTACAGCGGTACCTTCAACCAGCCCGGGCCCAGGCTTGGCGCATTGACCCACAACGCCGGCGGCGCATGAATGCGCAGCCGTACCTCGGTGTCTTCGCCCAGCTCGGCCTGCATCTGCCGTTGGTAGATTTCGCTGTAGGGCCAGTGCTGCTCACCCTCGGGCACCCCCGAGCCGGTGACCCGGATAAGGCCAGCCGCTTCGGCGATCTTGTCGCGGTTTTCTTCGTCGGCCGCCCAATAGGCGCGCAGGGTCAGCGCCACACCGTGGCTGTACTGACGGTCGACCAGCACGTCCTCGTTCATCAACAGGTAGACCAGGGTCAAGGCCTTGGAGAACAGGACGACGATCAACACCAGCCACAGGGTGCGGGCGAAGAAACTTTGCGGAAACCAGAGCGGTGTCTTCATCGACTGCGCGGCATCATTTACCGGCGTTTCCGTCCGGCACGAACACGTAGCCCACGCCCCAGACAGTCTGGATATAACGCGGCTTGGACGGGTCCGGCTCGATCATGCGGCGCAGACGCGAGATCTGCACGTCGATGGAGCGTTCCAGCGCATCCCACTCGCGGCCACGGGCCAGGTTCATCAGCTTGTCGCGGGTCAGCGGCTCGCGTGCATGCATCACCAGTGCCTTGAGCACAGCGAACTCGCCGGTGGTGAGCATGTGCACTTCGTCGCCACGCTTGAGTTCACGGGTGGCCAGCGACAGCTCGTAGTCGCCGAAGGTGACCGACTCGTCTTCGCTACCAGGCGCACCCGGCACGCTCGGTGCCTGACGGCGCAGCACGGCCTTGACCCGGGCCATCAGCTCGTCCGGGTTGAACGGCTTGCCCAGGTAGTCGTCGGCGCCCAGTTCCAGGCCCTTGATACGGCTGAGCTCGTCGCCCTTGGCGGTGAGCATGATGATCGGGATCTGGTTGTTCTGCTGGCGCAGGCGCTTGCACGCCGACAGGCCATCTTCGCCGGGCAGCATCAGGTCGAGCACCACCAGGTTGAACACTTCACGCTGCAGCAGGCGGTCCATCTGCTCGGTGTTGGGCACCGCGCGGGCACGGTAGCCCTTGCTGGTGAAGAAACGTTCCAGCAGGCTGCTCAGCCCCGGGTCGTCGTCGACGATGAGAATCTTGTCACCTTCAGCGGTGTTTGGCGTGCCGGTCATGAATAACTCCTCTGATATCGCCGCGCATTATGGCGTAGCCATTGCTGCACGTTGCGTGAGCATTGTTAGCAGATTTTTCCCCCGGCGCCAGTTCCGGCTGGCCGGGCGCCATCACCGCAAGCCGTTTGCGATGGGTATAATGCGCGGCTTTCATCCAGCGCCGCCGGGCGACAGGCCCACAGGCGACCCCCGTATTCACAAATGTCAGGTGGTTTACATGGACAGCATCAACAGCCGTATCGCCGAGGAACTGGGCGTACGCCCCCAGCAGGTCGAGGCGGCCGTGGGCCTGTTGGACGAAGGCTCGACCGTGCCCTTCATCGCCCGCTACCGCAAGGAAGTGACCGGTAGCCTGGACGACACCCAGCTGCGCCATCTGGAAGAGCGCCTGCGCTACCTGCGCGAACTCGACGAGCGCCGCGCCAGCATCCTGGCCAGCATCGAGGAGCAGGGCAAGCTGACCCCGGAACTGGCCCGCGAGATCAAGCTGGCCGACACCAAGACCCGCCTCGAAGACCTGTACCTGCCGTACAAGCAGAAGCGCCGCACCAAGGGCCAGATCGCCCTGGAAGCCGGCCTCGGCGAACTGGCCGACGGCCTGTTCAACAACCCCGACCTGGCCCCGGAAAGCGAAGCTGCACGCTTCGTCAACGCCGACAAAGGCGTGGCCGACGTCAAGGCCGCGCTGGAAGGCGCCAAGTACATCCTCATGGAGCGCTTCGCCGAAGACGCCGCCCTGCTCGACAAGCTGCGCAGCTTCCTCAAGCAGGAAGCCGTGCTCAGCGCCCGCGTGGTGCCCGGCAAGGAAGAAGAAGGCGCCAAGTTCCGCGATTATTTCGCCCATGACGAACTGCTGCGCAATGCGCCCTCTCACCGTGCCCTGGCGATCTTCCGCGGGCGCAACGAGGGCGTGCTGAGCGCCTCGCTGAAAGTCGGCGAAGAACTGCCCGGCACCCTGCACCCGTGCGAGCTGATGATCGGCAACCACGTCGGTATCGAGAACCGCAACCGCCCGGCCGACAAGTGGCTCGGCGAAGTGGTGCGCTGGACCTGGAAGGTCAAGCTGTACACTCACCTGGAAACCGACCTGTTCGGCGAGCTGCGCGACAACGCCGAAGGCGAGGCGATCAACGTGTTCGCCCACAACCTGCACGACCTGCTGCTGGCCGCCCCGGCCGGCCCGCGCGCCACCCTGGGCTTCGACCCGGGCCTGCGCACCGGCTGCAAGATCGCCGTGGTAGATGCCACCGGCAAGCTGCTGGACCACACCACGGTCTACCCGCACGCGCCGAAGAACGACTGGGACCGCACCATTTCCATCATGGCCGCGCTGTGCGCCAAGCACTCGGTGGAGCTGATCGCCATCGGCAACGGCACCGCCAGCCGCGAAAGCGACAAGCTGGTGGCAGAGCTGGTTAAAAAGTACCCAGCTCTGAAGATCACCAAGGTCATGGTCTCCGAGGCCGGCGCTTCGGTGTATTCCGCATCGGAACTGGCTGCCCGCGAATTCCCGGACCTGGACGTGTCGATCCGTGGCGCCGTGTCGATTGCCCGCCGCCTGCAGGACCCGCTGGCCGAGCTGGTGAAGATCGACCCGAAATCCATCGGTGTCGGCCAATACCAGCACGACGTGTCCCAGCTGAAACTGGCACGCGGCCTGGACGCCGTGGTCGAGGACTGCGTGAACGCCGTGGGCGTGGATGTCAACACCGCCTCGGTGGCGCTGCTGACGCGCATCTCCGGCCTTAACGCCACCCTGGCGCAGAACATCGTCGCCCACCGCGATGCCAACGGCCCGTTCGCCACCCGTGCAGCGCTGAAAAAGGTCAGCCGCCTGGGCGAGAAAACCTTCGAACAGGCCGCCGGCTTCCTGCGCGTGATGAACGGCGACAACCCGCTGGACGCCTCCGCAGTGCACCCCGAGGCATACCCGCTGGTGCAGCGCATTGCCGCCGACACCGACCGCGACATTCGCTCGCTGATCGGCGACAGCAGTTTCCTCAAGCGCCTGGACCCGAAGAAATTCACCGACGAAACCTTCGGCCTGCCGACCGTCACCGACATCCTGCAGGAACTGGACAAGCCTGGCCGCGACCCACGCCCCGAGTTCAAGACCGCCACCTTCCAGGACGGCGTCGAAGACCTCAAGGACCTGGAGCCGGGCATGATCCTCGAAGGCGTGGTGACCAACGTCACCAACTTCGGCGCCTTCGTCGACATCGGCGTGCACCAGGACGGCCTGGTGCACATCTCGGCGCTGTCGGAGAAGTTCGTCAAGGACCCGCGTGAAGCGGTCAAGGCCGGCGACGTGGTCAAGGTCAAGGTCATGGAAGTGGACATCCCGCGCAAGCGCGTGGGCCTGTCCATGCGCATGAGTGACACCCCGGGCGAGAAGGTCGACGGCAACCGCGGTAGTAACCGTGGCAATGGCGGCAACCGCCAACAGCAGGCGCCGCGCCAGCGCGAAACCACCACTGCGGCCCCGGCCAACAACGCCATGGCCGCCCTGTTCGCCAACGCCAAGCAGCTGAAGAAGAAGTGATGGACGTTCCACGCGAATACGTCGAAAGCGCCTTCAGCCAGCTCCTCGGCTGCCGCCTGCAACGCCTGGAAACAGGTGTTGCCGAGGTAGCCCTGGCGCTCGAGCCACACTTGCGCAACCGTGGCCAGAAGCTGCATGGCGGGGCGATCTTCAGCCTGGTGGACATCGCCATGGGCCTGGCCTGCTCGGCCAGCCATGGCTTTGACCAGCAAAGCGTCACCATCGAGTGCAAGATCAACTACATGCGCGCCGTCAGTGACGGCGAGGTGCTGTGCACCGCCCGTGTGCTGCATGCCGGGCGGCGCACCCTGGTAGTCGACGCCGACGTAGTCCAGGGCGACAAGCTGGTGGCGAAAGCGCAAGGAACCTTCGCGGTTCTCTAGCTCACCAAGCAGTATCTGCGGTATTTTCAGCAGTGCGCTGGCACTGCTGGATCCGCGTTAACCAGGCGACAACGCCAGTTCCTTTCTTCCTACCCTTGTAGACCGTTATCTCTACCCCCATATTGGGGCGACTGACGCGTGAAGGAATACATCTTGAGCGACCTCCTCAACCGCCGCCTGAGCCTGCTCGGCGCCAATCTCCCCCTGCTCAAGCAGTGCCTGCACGGTATTGAGCGCGAATGCCTGCGCGTGACCGACGAAGGTCGCCTGGCCCAGACCCCGCATCCGCAAGCCTTGGGATCGGCGCTGACCAACGAGCAGATCACCACCGATTATTCCGAGTCGCTGCTGGAGTTCATCACCCCGGCCCTGCCCGACCCGGCCAAGGTGCTGGAAAGCCTCGAAGAGACCCACCGTTTCGTCTACAGCAAGCTGGGCGACGAATACCTGTGGAGCCCGTCGATGCCCTGCACGCTGCCGGCCGAGGAGGACATCCCGATCGCCGAGTACGGCAGCTCGAACATCGGCAAGCTCAAGCACGTCTACCGCAAGGGCCTGGCCCTGCGCTACGGCCGCACCATGCAGTGCATCGCCGGTATCCATTACAACTTCTCGCTGCCCGAAGCACTGTGGCCACTGCTGCGCGCTGCCGAAGGCGGCAGCGAGAGCGACCGCGACTACCAGTCGTCGGCCTATATCGCGCTGATCCGCAATTTCCGCCGTTACAGCTGGTTGCTGATGTACCTGTTCGGCGCCTCGCCAGCCCTGGACAAAGGCTTCCTGCGTGGCCGCCCGCACCAGCTCGAAGAGCTGGACGCCGAAACCCTGTACCTGCCCTACGCCACCAGCCTGCGCATGAGCGACCTGGGCTACCAGAGCAATGCCCAGGCTGGCCTGACGCCGTGCTACAACAACCTGGCCAGCTACACCGACAGCCTGCGCAAGGCGGTGGGTACGCCCTATCCGCCCTACGTTGAAGTCGGCACGCACGTGGACGGCGAGTGGGTACAGCTGAACACCAACATCCTGCAGATCGAAAACGAGTACTACTCGAACATCCGCCCCAAGCGCGTCACCTACACCGGCGAGCGGCCGATCCAGGCCCTGACCTCGCGCGGCGTGCAGTATGTGGAAGTGCGATGCCTGGACATCAACCCGTTCCTGCCGGTAGGCATCGACCTGACCGAGGCCCGCTTCCTCGACGCGTTCCTGCTGTTCTGCGCGCTGGAAGACAGCCCGCAACTGGACAACGGCGAATGCGGCCAGTGCACCAACAACTTCCTGACCGTGGTCAAGGAAGGCCGTCGCCCGGGCCTGGAACTGCGCCGCAATGGCCAGCCGATCGGCCTTAAGGACTGGGCCAGCGAGCTGATCGAGCGCATCCGGCCACTGGCCGAGCTGCTGGACCAGGCGCAAGGCGGTGCAGAACACGGCAAGGCCCTGGATGCCCAGCAGGCCAAGGTCGACGACGCCTCGCTGACCCCATCGGCCCAGGTGCTGGCACGCATGACCGAGCATGACGAAAGCTTCGTCAAGTTCGCCCTGCGCCAGAGCCGTATTCACGCTGAAACCTTCCGCGAGCAGCCACTGCCCGCCGAACGTCAGCAAGCCTTCGAAACCCTGGCCCGCGAATCACTGGCCGAACAGTCCCGCCTGGAGCAGCAGGAAGTCGGCGACTTCGACCTGTTCGTCGGCGCCTACCAGGCCAGCATCCTGGCGATCAGCAACTGATGACCCGCACTGCCACCCCGCGCAAACCGCGCGCCAGCAGCCAGGCCAGGATCGAGGCGATCCTGGCGGCTGCACGCGAGTTGCTGGCCGAACTGGGGGTGGCGGGCCTGTCGATCTACAGCGTGGCCGAGCGCGCGCAGATTCCACCGTCTTCGGTGTACCACTTCTTCGCCAGCGTGCCGGCGCTGCTGGAGGCGTTGACGGCCGATGTGCACCGGGCCTTCCGTGAAGCGCTGAGCGCGCCGATCGACAGCAATGCGTTCAACACCTGGCACGAACTGTCACGGCTGATCGAGCAGCGCATGCTGGATATCTACAACGAGGATGCCGCAGCGCGGCAGCTGATCCTGGCCCAGCATGGCCTGAGCGAAGTGGTGCAGGCCGATCGGCAGCACGACATGGAGCTGGGCGACTTGATGCACAAGTTGTTTGACCAGCACTTTCATCTGCCGGTAGTGCCGGTGGATGTGGATGTGTTTGCCCTGGCCATGGAATTGAGCGACCGGGTGTATGCGCGGTCGGTGCAGCTGCATGAGGCGATCACTCCGCGCATGGCCGAGGAAGGCAAGCGGGTGTTCGAGGCGTACCTGGGGTTGTATCTACCGCCGTTTCTGGCCAAGCGTTCCGGCTGAGATCATTGGGGCCGCTGTGCGGCCCTTCGCGGGCGTGCCCGCGAAGGGCTGCAAAACAGCCCCATGGCCCACACCCATCACAGCTTGGCAATGGACACTTCAGTCGATTTCACGAAAGCAATCACTTCACTCCCCACCTGCAGCTCCAGCTCACGTACGGAGCGGGTAGTGATGACCGAAGTGACGATGCCCGAGGCAGTCTGCACGTCGATTTCCGACAGTACCGGGCCTTCGAGGATTTCCTTCACGGTGCCTTTGAACTGGTTGCGAACGTTGATGGCTTTGATGGTCATGATTTGATTCCTTCTCTATGGCTTCAGTTTGGTGAGTGAGTCATTCAGTGCGCCCAACGCAACTGCGTGGGCAAAGGGGCTACAGGATCCGGCTCGGGCGCAGCGCCCGGGGCCGACAGAACACGGTTGAGCACTTCGCTTTCCAGCGCGGCCAGGCGGTGCGAACCGCGCGCCCGGGGCCGTGCCAGGTCGACAGTGAGGTCGAGCCCGACCTCGCCGTCCTCGATCAGAATCACCCGGTCAGCCACGGCGACTGCCTCGCTGACATCGTGGGTAACCAGCAACACGGTGAAGCCGTGCTGACGCCACAGGCGTTCGATCAGTTGCTGCATCTCGATACGGGTCAATGCATCCAGCGCCCCGAGCGGCTCGTCCAGCAGCAAAAGGCGCGGCTGGTGGATCAGCGCCCGGGCCAAGGCGACGCGCTGCTTCTGGCCACCCGAGAGTGCCGCCGGCCATTCATTGGCGCGGTCGGCCAGGCCAACCGATTCCAACGCTTCCAGCGCACGCGGGCGCCAGTCGCCAGACAGGCCCAGGCCAACGTTGTCGATCACTTTCTTCCACGGCAGCAGGCGCGCGTCCTGGAACATCAGGCGGGTCTCTTCGCGGGCCTGTTCCAGCGGTGCAGCTCCGGCCAGCAACTGGCCTGCAGTGGGCTGGTCGAGACCAGCCAGCAGGCGCAGCAAGGTGCTCTTGCCGCAGCCACTGCGGCCGACGATGGCGACAAACTGGCCGGCCGGAATGTGCAGCTCGATGCCCTTGAGCACTTCGCGCTGGCCAAAGGTCTTGCGCAGGCCGCTGGACGCCAGCGGGATGCCACGCAGCAGGCGTGGCGGCTGTTCCTTGAGCACGGTCATGCGCCCTCCTTCCTGGCCACTTGATAGGCCGGGTGCCAGCGCAGCCACACACGCTCCAGGCCGCGGGCGGCGAGGTCGGCAAGCTTGCCGAGCACGGCATACAGGACGATGGCCAGCACCACCACGTCGGTCTGCAGGAATTCACGAGCGTTCATTGCCAGGTAACCAATGCCGGCGTTGGCCGAGATGGTTTCGGCAACGATCAGGGTCAGCCACATGAAACCCAGGGCAAAACGCACGCCGACCAGGATCGAAGGCAGTGCCCCGGGCAGGATCACCTGACGGAACAGCCCGAAGCCGGACAGGCCGTAGCTGCGCGCCATTTCCACCAGCGCCGGGTCGACATTGCGGATGCCGTGGTAGGTGTTCAGGTAGATCGGGAACAGCGTGCCCAGCGCGACCAGGAAGATCTTTGCCGACTCGTCGATACCGAACCACAGGATCACCAGCGGGATCAGCGCCAGGTGTGGCACGTTACGGATCATCTGCACCGAGCTGTCGAGCAGGCGTTCACCCCAGTTCGACAGGCCGGTGATGAAGCCCAGCACCAGGCCGATGCTGCCGCCGATGACAAAGCCCAGCCCGGCACGCCAGCCACTGATGGCCAGGTGGGTCCAGATCTCGCCACTGCGCACCAGCTCCACGCCGGCGCTGACCACGGCGCTGGGCGCCGGCAGGATGCGCGTCGACAGCCAACCGGCGCTGACCGCCAGCTGCCAGGCGGCCAGCAGCAGTACCGGCAGCGCCCATGGCGCCAGGCGCTGGCCAAGGTTGTTGGAAGTTGCACGACTCATGGCCTGGCCCTCAGCTCTGCGCGACGGACTTGGGCAGGATGTCGTTGGCCACCATTTCGCCAAACGGGCTCACATACCCGCCGGTCTTGGCTTGCTCCGGGCGTTGCACATCCAGGTGCGGGAACAGCAGCTCGGCCACCCGGTACGACTCTTCAAGGTGCGGGTAACCGGAGAAGATGAAGGTATCGATGCCCAGCTCGGCGTATTCCTTGACCCGTGCTGCCACGGTCGGGCCATCGCCGACCAGTGCGGTGCCGGCACCGCCACGTACCAGGCCGACACCGGCCCACAGGTTGGGGCTGACTTCCAGCTTGTCACGGTTGCCGTTGTGCAGGGCGGCCATGCGTTGCTGGCCGACCGAGTCGAAGCGCGCGAGCGAGGCCTGGGCGCGAGCGATGGTGTCGTCGTCCAGATGCGAGATCAGCTTGTCGGCAGCGGCCCAGGCCTCTTCGTTGGTTTCCCGCACGATCACGTGCAGGCGGATGCCGAAGCGCACTTCGCGGCCCTGGGCAGCGGCTTTCTCACGCACCTGGGCGATTTTTTCGGCGACCGCGCTCGGCGGCTCGCCCCAGGTCAGGTACAGCTCGACCTGCTCGGCGGCAAGGTCCTGTGCGGCTTCGGAGGAACCGCCGAAATACAGTGGCGGGCGTGGTTGCTGGATCGGCGGGTAGAGCAGTTTGGCACCCTTCACCTGGATGTGCTTGCCGTCGTAGTCGACCACCTCGCCTTCCAGCACCTTGCGCCAGATACGGGTGAACTCCACAGAGGCTTCATAACGTTCCTGATGGTTCAGGTGCAGGCCGTCACCGGCCAACTCGTCCGGGTCGCCACCGGTCACCAGGTTGAACAGCGCACGGCCGTTGGACAGGCGATCAAGGGTTGCCGCCTGGCGTGCCGCCACGGTCGGCGAAATGATCCCGGGGCGCAGGGCGACCAGGAACTTCAGGCGCTGGGTCACCGGGATCAGCGATGCCGCGACCAGCCAGGAGTCCTCGCAGGAACGCCCGGTAGGGATCAGCACACCACCAAAGCCGAGCCGGTCGGCTGCCTGGGCGATCTGCTGCAGGTAGCCGTGGTCGACGGCGCGGGCGCCCTCGGAAGTGCCCAGGTACTTGCCGTCACCATGGGTAGGGAGGAACCAGAAAATGTTAAGGCTCATTGGAGTTGTCTCCTCAAGGGGGGCTCAGCCAGGGCGGCGCCCTGGCGTAGGCAAATCAATCAAGGCGCACTGGCGACCTTGGCCGGGGGTGTCCAGATCACGTCCTTGATGCCCAGCGGCTTGGGAATCAGCTTCAGCGCCTGGAACGTGTCGGCAATCTTCTGCTGCGCGGCCACCACGTCGGCGGTGAGCGGCGCGGCACCGTAGCCCTGGCGCTTGACCGAGGTCAGGGTGATGTCGGTGGGCAGGCCGAGCAGCGGCGCGACCTGGTCGGTTACTTCCTGCGGGTTGGCCCGGGACCATTCACCCACGGCGCGCACTTCTTCGATCAGGGTGTTGATCACCGCCGGGTGCTGGGTCGCGTAGTTGCGGGTGGCCAGGTAGAACTGATGGTTGTCGACCAGGCCCTTGCCGTCGCGCAGGGTATGAGCCTGCAGCTGTTTCTCGGCGGCAGCCTGGTACGGGTCCCAGATCACCCAGGCATCCACGCTGCCACGCTCGAAGGCCGCGCGGGCATCGGCCGGGGGCAGGTACACCGGCTGGATGTCGCTGTATTTCAGGCCTGCGTCTTCCAGGGCGCGAACCAGCAGGTAGTGAACGTTGGAGCCTTTGTTGAGGGCGACTTTCTTGCCCTTGAGGTCTTTGACCGACTGGATCGGCGAGCCCTTTGGCACCAGGATCGCCTCGCTGTGCGGCGCTGGCGGTTCGTAGGCGACGTACAGCAGGTCGGCACCGGCGGCCTGGGCGAACACCGGTGGGGTTTCGCCAGTGACACCAAAATCGATGGAGCCGACGTTCAGCCCTTCAAGCAGCTGCGGGCCGCCGGGGAACTCAGTCCATTGCACCTGCACGCCCTGCTCGGCCAGGCGCTTTTCCAGCGTGCCTTTGGCCTTGAGCAGCACCAGGGTGCCGTATTTCTGGTAACCGATACGCAGGCTCTCGGCCTGGGCTTGGGTGATGGCGCCGAAGGACACAGCCGCCGCAAACAGGGCGACCAGACCGCGACGCAAGAAGACTGTGCGCATGGCGCTCTCCTGTGCGAGTGGGTTCGGGTTGCACCTGCTTGCCTCGTTGTCGGGCGAGTAAGGTGGTGAAGCGGGTTGAGCCGGTCAGATGCTCCAGCGAGCGCTGATCAGACGTTCGTTCAATACGCCGGGGGCCACGGGGCGCGGCCGGCGGGCCAAGGCAACGTGGAAGGTTTCCAGCGCGTCGTGCAGGCGTTCTTCCAGCGCTGCTACCAGCTGCGCGGGCCTGGTGCCTTCTGCGTAGGCGACCTGGCTGTCGTCGGCGAAGATCCCTTGCAGGGTCTCCTGCGCCTTGAGTGCCGACAGCACGGGCTTCAGTGCGTAATCCACCGCCAGCATGTGGGCGATGCTGCCGCCGGTGGCGATCGGCAACACGATCTTGTGTGCCAGGGCGCGTTCGGGCAGCAGGTCGAGCAAGGTTTTCAGGGCCCCGGCGAACGAGGCCTTGTACACCGGCGTGGCGACGATCAGGCCATCGGCCTGGGCCACCAGCTGCTGGAAGTGCTGCACCTGCGGGCTGTCGAAACGGGCATGCAGCAGGTCTTCGGCGGGAAAGTCACGTACCTGGAACGTCACCACCTCGACGCCACGGTCCTGCAGCCACTGGCGCGAACGCTCCAGCAGCACGCCGGAGCGTGAACGGGTACTGGGGCTACCACCGATTGAGACGACCAGCATTGCAGCGCTTCCTTGTGTTTTGTTGGAGGTGACATTAACAGCCGACACATATATCTAGAAATCATATTTTTTCATTTGTTTATTCCAATTTAATCAATCTCCCGTGCCGGCCCTTTCGCGGGTGAACCCGCTCCCACAGGGACCGCGCAAGGCCTGAGACTGCGCTATCGCTGTGGGAGCGGGTTTACCCGCGAAGAGGGCCATGCGGGTTTCAGCAGGCATAAAAAAGGGCCGTCGAAACGGCCCGAATATCCCTGCTTGGCTAAGAGCAATGCAACGAGGAATCCTTTAACGATTAGGCTGCGGGGTCAGCCGCAGATAGGGTTTGACCGCCCGGTAACCTTTGGGGAAGCGCTGCCTGATCTCTTCCTCGTCCTTCAGCGAGGGCACGATCACCACGTCGTCACCGTCCTGCCAGTTACCTGGCGTGGCGACCTTGTGGTTGTCGGTCAACTGCAGCGAGTCGATCACCCGCAGGATTTCGTTGAAGTTGCGCCCGGTACTGGCCGGGTAGGTGATGGTCAGGCGCACCTTCTTGTTCGGGTCGATGACAAACAGCGAGCGCACGGTCAGGGTGTCGCTGGCGTTCGGGTGGATCAGGTCGTACAGGTCGGACACCTTGCGGTCGGCGTCGGCAATGATCGGGAAGTTGACCACGGTGTTCTGGGTTTCGTTGATGTCATCGATCCAGCGGTGGTGCGAATCGACCGGGTCCACCGACAGGGCGATGGCCTTGACCCCGCGTTTGGCGAAATCGTCCTTGAGCTTGGCGGTCAGCCCCAGCTCGGTGGTGCACACCGGGGTGAAGTCGGCCGGATGGGAGAACAACACCCCCCAGCTGTTGCCCAGCCACTCGTGGAAGCGGATTTTGCCTTCGCTGGAATCCTGTTCGAAATCGGGGGCGATATCGCCGAGTTTAAGGCTCATGGGCTGCGGCTCCTGTGCTGGGTTCTGTACTGCGTGGGTTCAATGTGCCTGCATTCGATTAAAAATAAAAAGAATAAATACTGATTTATTTATAACCATTGGTCATACTAAATCGCAGGTACAAAAAAGCCTCGCACTAGGCGAGGCTCTTTTGGTAACGCTGGAACTTACATGAAGGCGTAAGTGTAGTTCACGATGAAGCGTGCCTGATCCTGGTCAGAGCTGCTCTCGCCGCTACCACGGTAGACGCCTTGACGCAGGCTGAAGCCCAGGCCTTTGAAGGTGCCTTGCTGAATGGTGTAGTCGACGCGTGCGTCACGTTCCCACTCGTTGTAGGTGCCGTTGCCCGACTTGTTGCGGATATCGTCACCACGCAGGTAGGCCAGCGATGCCTTCAGGCCTGGAACGCCCAGAGCCGCGAAGTCGTAGGAGTACTGACCGAAGGTGGTGTTCTCGCCAGCACGGGCGAACTGGTTGATCATGCTGTCGGTGAACAGGTAGAAGCTGGAACCACCAGCACCTTCCGAAGTACCGCTGTCGTTGACCAGGCTGCCCTGGTTCAGCCATACGAAGCCACCGTCGTCGCCAACCTGCTGGTGACCGAGCATCAGCGCGTGGCCACCCAGGGTATAGGTGAACATGGCGGACCAGGTTTTGTTGTCGATTTCGCCGGTGTTCTTGGCGTAACCACCGTTGTTGTTGAAGTTGTAGGTGCTGTCGTTGCCGTTTTTGCCGTCGCTGCTGCTATCGAAGTAGCGCAGGTCGGTCTTGAACGACTGGTCGTCAGCAATCTTGAAGACGTGGGTAGCACCCAGGAAGTGCTGCTTGTAGAAGTCTTCCAGGTTCGAGTAGTAGTACTGCAGGGTCAGGTCTGGAGTGAGCTTGTAGTCCAGGCCGCCGTAGCGGAACTTGTTGCTTTCAGCGGTAGCGCCCGCTACGGACAGGCCGGTACGGTTGCTCGAGGCACGGCCCATGGCGTGGGTCAGCTGACCGGCGTTGATGGTCAGGTTGTCGATTTCCTTCGAGGTGATGGTGCCACCCTCGAAGGTCTGCGGCAGCAGACGACCATCGTTGGAGACCAGGATCGGCAGGTTCGGCGCGAGCGCGCTACCGAAGTGCGCTTCGGTCTTCGAGAAGCGAGCCTTGGCGTTGGCACCGAAACGAGCCCACTGGGCTGCGGAGCCTTTGCCGTCATCCGGGAAGAAACCACCCTTGTGGTAACCCTCGCCACCATCCAGGTGAATACCCCACAGCGCTTGGGCATCAACACCAAAGCCAACGGTACCTTCAGTGAAGCCGGAGAGGTAGTCGAGCTTGAAGCCCTGGCCGGATTCACGCTGATCTGGACGTTCTGCGCCAGGTTTTGCGTGGTCTTCACGGTTGTCGTTGTTGAAGTACATGGTGCGCGAGCTGAGCGACAGTTTGCTGTCTTCAACGAAACCGGCAGCGCCTGCTTGTTGGGCGAGAACCCCCAGTGCCACGGCCAGGGCCAGGCTGGACTTGTACATATTTTGCTCCTCTACGTTCTAATTCTTGTGTATCTCTGGCGGTGGGATCTGCTGCCCCGCTCACCGTGGATTGGCGATTTAGTCCCAAAGCGTGACCGTTAAGTCAATCGTTTCTAAACGTTTCGCGACTTTGGTCTAAGACGCCACCTGCGCTACAGGATAATGACAATCCTATAAATCCAAAATGACCGTTTTATGAATTGGTAAGATTTTTACGGAATATGTTAGGAACTGTTACTGCCATTCGTTAGCAGCAGCTCGCCTCTAATAACCATTGGTTATTTGCAAACGTTTGCTCATAACCTAATTCCGTATCGTTCTATAGGGACGAAAAAGCCTAGCAGCCGTCTGTGATTTCGCCATTGCGCAAGATCACCTACGTTGCAACCTTTGTGCGGTCGATGTGGGAGCGCATAAAGGCGGCACCGTTAAAGCAATTGGCTCCTAAGCTAATGCAAAAAAGTTATTTATTTTACTTTTCTTAGATCATTTAGCCTTCTCGCCATCCATCACATCGATTGCCTGACGAGAGGTTCACCATGATCCCGCACGCTCCGCTGCGCCTGTTCGCCGCCCTGACCCTCGCCAGCGCCAGCTGGTTGGCCCAGGCTGCCGACCTGACCGTGGCTTACCAGACCACTGTCGACCCGGCCAAGGTGGCACAGGTCGATGGCGACTACGAAAAAGCCAGCAAGGCCAGCATCGACTGGCGCAAATTCGACAACGGCGCCGACGTGATCACTGCCGTAGCCAGCGGCGATGTGCAGATCGGCTACCTGGGCTCCAGCCCGCTGGCCGCCGCCGCTACCCGCAAGCTGCCAGTCGAGACCTTCCTGATCGCCACGCAGATTGGCGCCGGTGAAGCCCTGGTTGCCCGCGACAGTATCAAGACGCCGCAAGACCTGGTCGGCAAGAAAGTCGCCGTGCCGTTCGTCTCCACCGGCCACTACAGCCTGCTGGCCGCGCTGAAAAGCTGGAACATCGACCCGGCCAAGGTGCAGATCCTCAACCTGGCGCCGCCGGCGATCATTGCCGCCTGGAAGCGCGGCGACATCGACGCCACCTATGTCTGGGACCCGGCCCTGGGCGTGGCCAAGGAAAACGGCAAGGTGCTGATCACCTCCGGCGAGCTGGCCAAGAAAGGCGCACCGACCTTCGACGCCTGGATCGTGCGCAAGGACTTCGCCGCCAAGCACCCCGACGTGGTCAAGGCCTTTGCCAAGGTCACCCTCGATGCCTACGCCGACTACCGCAAGAACCCGCAAGCCTGGCTGGCCAACCCCGACAACGTGAGCAAGCTGGCCAAACTGTCGGGCGCCAAGCCTGCCGACATCCCGGTGCTGCTGCAGGGCAACGTCTACCCGCTGGCCGCCGACCAGGCCAACGCACTGGGCGCACCGACCACCCAGGCGCTGACCGACACGGCCACCTTCCTCAAGCAGCAAGGCAAGGTCGACGCGGTGCTGCCGGACTACTCGCCGTACGTCAGCGCCCAGTACCTCCCCAACTAAGCCTGTAGAAACCGACCGGAGCCTGCCATGGCCTTGCTCGAACTGGAGCGCATCAGCGCACAGTACCCCGGTGCCGAAACCCCGGTACTGGCCGATATCAACCTGAGCCTGGGGCCGCGCCAACTGCTGGTGGCCCTGGGGCCTTCCGGCAGCGGCAAGACCTCGCTGCTCAACCTGATCGCTGGCTTCGTCGCCCCCAGCGGCGGGCGCATCACTTTGGACGGCGTACCCGTGCAGGGCCCCGGCGCCGAGCGCGGCGTGGTGTTTCAGGACGATGCGCTGCTGCCTTGGCAGAACGTGCTGGGCAACGTCGCCTTTGGCCTGGAACTGGCCGGTGTGCCACGCGCCGAGCGTGAAGCCAAGGCCCGCGAAATGCTGGCCCTGGTCGACCTCGACGGGTTTGGCGAGCGGCGTATATGGCAATTGTCCGGTGGCCAGAAACAGCGTGTGGGCCTGGCCCGGGCGCTGGCAGCCGACCCACGGGTGCTGCTGATGGACGAGCCGTTTGGCGCACTCGATGCCTTCACCCGCGAGCAGATGCAGGAGTTGTTGCTGCAGGTGTGGCAGCGCACCGCCAAGCCGGTGTTCCTGATTACCCACGACATCGAAGAAGCCGTGTTCCTCGCCAGCGAGCTGGTGCTGCTGGCGCCCAACCCGGGGCGCGTGGTGGAGCGCCTGCAACTGGACTTCGGCCAACGCTATGCAGCCGGCGAATCGGCGCGGGCGATCAAATCCGACCCCGCCTTCATCGAAACCCGCGAGCATGTACTGGCGCGGGTGTTCTCTCAACGTCAAAGCCTGCAGGAGCGCGCATGAGCAGCCTGGACCTGCCGGTCACCGGCAAACGCAACGCCCATCACCGACCAGCCGCCAAGCTGCGCCGCCCCCTGCCCACTCGCTGGATCAGCACCCTGACCCTGGCCAGCCTGCTGTTGGCCTGGTGGCTGGTGACCGCGGCCGGCTGGATCGAACCACTGTTCCTGCCCTCGCCCGCCGATATCCTGAGCAAGGCCGGGACCCTGCTGACCCAGGGCTACATGGATGCCAGCCTGTGGCAGCACCTGGGTGCCAGCCTGGGACGCATCGGCGTAGCCCTGCTGGCCGCCACCCTCACCGCCATCCCGGTGGGCATCGCCATCGGCTACAACCGCGTGGCCCGCGGCATTCTCGACCCGCTGATCGAGTTTTACCGGCCGATCCCACCGCTGGCCTACTTGCCGCTGATCGTCATCTGGTGCGGCATCGGCGAGCTGTCGAAGGTGCTGCTGATCTACCTGGCGATCTTCGCCCCCATCGCCATTGCCACTGCCACCGGCGTGCGCACGGTCGACCCGGCCAAGCTGCGTGCCGCGCAGTCGCTGGGCGCGACCAAGGCCCAGCTGATCCGCCACGTGATCCTGCCCAGCGCCCTGCCCGACATCCTCACCGGCATCCGCATTGGCCTGGGGGTCGGCTGGTCGACCCTGGTGGCCGCCGAGCTGATCGCCGCCACCAGCGGCCTGGGCTTCATGGTGCAGTCGGCGGCGCAGTTCCTGGTTACCGATGTGGTGGTGCTGGGCATTCTGCTGATCGCCCTGATCGCCTTCGCCCTGGAAATGAGCCTGCGTGCCCTGCAACGCAAACTGGTGCCTTGGCACGGGCAGAGCCACTGAATCCTGTTGACCACGCCAGCAGCCTGGCGCCTGATTGAAGAGACCGACATGAGCCTGACCATCACCCCCCTCAGCCCGGCGCTCGGCGCCCAGATCAGCGGCGTGGACATCAGCCGCGATATCACCGCCGAAGAACGTGACGCCATCGAGCAGGCGCTGCTGCAGCACCAGGTGCTGTTCTTCCGCGACCAGCCGATCAACCCGCAGCAGCAGGCGCGTTTTGCCGCCCGCTTCGGCGACCTGCACATCCACCCGATCTACCCCAATGTGCCGGAAACCCCGCAGGTGCTGATCCTCGACACAGCGGTTACCGACGTGCGCGACAACGCCGTATGGCACACCGACGTGACCTTCCTGCCGACCCCGGCCCTGGGCGCGGTGCTCAGCGCCAAGCAGTTGCCGGCCTATGGTGGCGACACCCTGTGGGCCAGCGGCATCGCTGCCTTCGAAGCCTTGTCGGCGCCGCTGCGCGAGATGCTCGACGGGCTGACCGCCACCCATGACTTCACCAAGTCGTTCCCGCTGGAGCGCTTTGGCACCACGCCGGAAGACCTGGCGCGCTGGGAAGCCACCCGGCGCAACAACCCGCCACTGTCGCACCCGGTGGTGCGTACGCATCCGGTGAGCGGGCGCAAGGCGTTGTTCGTCAATGAGGGGTTTACCACGCGCATCAATGAGCTGAGCGAGCTGGAAAGCGAGGCGCTGCTGAAACTGCTGTTCGCCCATGCGACGCGGCCGGAATTCAGTATTCGCTGGCGGTGGCAGGAGAATGACGTGGCCTTCTGGGACAACCGCGTGACCCAGCATTTTGCCGTGGATGACTACCGGCCGAACCGGCGGGTGATGCATCGGGCGACCATCCTCGGGGATGCGCCCTTCTGATAGAGATGCATCAGCAGTGCCGGCCTCTTCGCGGGTAAACCCGCTCCCACAGGTACCGCACCGGTATTGAAGCCAGTGTTATACCTGTGGGAGCGGGTTTACCCGCGAAGAGGCCGGTACAGGTTACTATCTGACCAGATGCAGGAACTGCATGTGCCTTTCGTACTGGTCGAGGATGTCGTTGATGATCTGCTCCTTGCTGTAGCCCACCAGGTCATAGTTCTGGCTGCCTTCGCTCAGGTGCACCTCCGCCCGGTAGTAACGGCGGTTCTTCAACTCCTGCGTACCCAGCCCACCCAGGGCGAACGATGGTGTGAAGTAACCACGCATCTGTACCTGGTAAATGAACGGCTGTTCCTCGCCATGGCCAATCTTCAGGCTGACGTTGTCGTGGCTCGGGTCGTCCTGGGTAATCAGCACCAACCCCTTCTGCTCGAACACCTCACGCACATCGGCAATCGCCGGGCGTACCACGTCGTCCATGAAGCGGTACACCTCATCACGCGACGGGAAGTGCACCGCCTGGCTCAGGCGCTGGCGCCAGCCACCACGGCCGCGGCGTGACTGGGCGAACGGGGCCAGCGAATGCATCTGCGCGATCTGCCGTTGCGACTCCAGGTAGAACGCCTTGTGCAGCCCCCACATCATGCACAGCAAGATCAGCGAGAATGGCAACGAGGTCAGCACCACCGCCGACTTCAGCGAATCGATGCTGCCGGCGAACAACAACGCACTGGTGATCAACGCCGTCATCGCGCCCCAGAAGATGCGCAGCCAGTTCGGCCCGTCCTCGTCGGTGTCACCACCCTTGGCCGACAAGGTCGACAGCACCACGGTGCCCGAGTCGGCCGAGGTGACGAAGAACACGAAACTGATGAACACCGTCACGGCGATCACCGTCTTGCTCCAGGGGTAGGTCTCCAGCAGCAGGTACAGGCTCATCGACGGGTTATCCAGCGCCGACTGGCCCAGCGCGGTCATGCCGTGGTTGATGACCTGGTCCAGGGCGCTGTTGCCGAAGATCGACATCCACGCCAAGGTGAAGCCCAGCGGAATCAACAGCACGCCAAAGACGAACTCGCGGATGGTGCGGCCACGGGAAATGCGGGCGATGAACAGGCCCACGAACGGCGCCCAGGCAATCCACCAGGCCCAGTAGAACACCGTCCAGCCGCCCAGCCAGTCGCGGTTCTCGCCGTAGGCATAGACGTCGAAGCTCTTGCGCGGCAAGGCCCCCAGGTAGTCGCCGAGATTCTGGATCAGCGTGTTGAACAGGTGCTGGGTAGGCCCGGCGAACAACACGAACAGCAACAGCGCGCAGGCCAGGAACAGGTTGATGTCGCTCATCACCCGCACGCCCTTCTCCACCCCGGCGACGGCCACGGCCACCGCCGCGCCCATCATCAGGGTGATGAGCAGTACCTGCACCCACTGGCTGTGGTCGATGCCGAACAGGTAGTCGAGGCCGGCGTTCAGGTGCAGCACGCCAAAGCCCATGTCGGCACCCAGGCCGAACACCGTGGCGATGATGCCGAAGCCGTCCACCGCATAACCGATCGGCCCGTTGATGCGCTTGCCGATCAGCGGGTACAACGCCGAACGCAAGGCCAGCGGCAGGTTGTGCCGGTAGGCGAAGTAGGCCAGCGCCATGCCGACGAAGGCGAACACGCCCCAGCCATGCAGGCCCCAGTGCAGGAACAGGATCTGCATCGCCTGGCGCCCGGCCTCGGCCGTGCCCGCTTCGCCCTGGGGCGGCTGCAGCATGTGGGTCAAGGGTTCGGAAACGCAGAAGAAGAACAAGGTGATGCTGATGCCGGCGGCGAACAGCATGCCGGCCCACGACAGGTAGCTGAACTCGGGCTCGTCGTGGTCGGCACCGAGCTTGATCTTGCCGTAGCCGGACAAGGCGGTGACCACCACGAAGACCAGGTACAGCGTCATCGCCAGCATGTAGTACCAGCCGACCGTGTTGGCCGCCCAGTTCTGCGCCGCCAGCAACCAGTCGCCTGCAGCTTGCGGATAGGAAATGACCACCAGGCCGAAGATGAGGATGAAACTTGCCGCGAAATAGAACACCGGGGGGTTCATGCGGATCTTGCCGTTGGCAAGTGAAGAGGTCGATGCACTCATTGGGGGTGCACCTCGTCGAATGACGTAAGGTTCGGAATGAACGGGTTCAGCAAAGGAATCCTCCTGTTGAACACCGGCAGCGGACCAGCGTTTTTCATTGAACAAGCGTTCAAGTTAAACATGGATCGGATTTCAATGCGAATTGGGGCGCTGATTGGTGCCCTCCTGTTCTGGCCCTTTCGCGGGTAAACCCGCTCCCACAGATACTGCACAAGATTCAAAATCTGTGGGGTTCCTGTGGGAGCGGGCAAGCCCGCGAAGAGGCCAGTACAGGCTAAAGAGATGCTAGATCAGTTCTTGTCCTGGCAATCCAGCTGCAGGTTGGCCTGGGTAATGTTGCTCTCGGCCGGCACACTGCGGGTCAGCCACACATTGCCGCCAATGGTCGAGCCTTTGCCGATGGTAATCCGCCCCAGCACCGTAGCCCCGGCATAGATCACCACATCGTCCTCGACGATCGGGTGGCGTGGCAGGCCCTTGTGCAGCGTGCCCGACTCATCGCTGGGGAAGCGCTTGGCGCCCAGGGTCACCGCCTGGTAGATGCGTACACGTTCGCCGATGATCGCGGTTTCGCCGATCACCACGCCGGTGCCGTGGTCGATGAAGAAGCTCGGGCCGATCTGCGCTCCGGGGTGAATGTCGATCCCCGTGGCCGAATGCGCCAGCTCCGAGCTGATCCGCGCCAGCAACGGCAGGCCGGCCTGGTACAGGTGGTGCGCCAGGCGGTGGTGGATGATCGCCAGTATGCCCGGGTAGCACAGCAGCACTTCATCGACGCTGCGCGCCGCCGGGTCGCCGTGGTAGGCGGCCAGCACGTCGGTGTCGAGCAGCACGCGCAGGCCCGGCAGGGCGGCGGCGAAGCCCTGCACCAGGCTCAGCGCATGGGCATCGACGCCGGCCAGGTCGCCCTTGCTTTGCCGCGCGGCGTAGCGCAGCTCCAGGCGGGCCTGGGCCAGCAAGGCAGTCAGCGCGGCATCCAAGGTATGGCCAACGTAGAAGTCTTCGCTTTCTTCGCGCAGGTCGACCGGGCCAAGGCGCATGGGAAACAGCGCGCCGCACAGTTGTTCCAGAATCTGCCGCATCGCCTCGCGCGAAGGCAGCTCACGCCCGCCCTGCTCGCCAATGCTGCGGCCATTGCGGGTACGCCATTGTTCACGGGCACCGCGCAGGCCGGTGACGATGCTCTGCAACTGCCAGTGCCCGGATGAAGGTTGTTCGCTCACGGTTTTCTCCTGCCTGAAGAGGCCAACTGTTTTTATCGGCAGGTCAGGCCTCTTCGCGGGTAAACCCGCTCCCACAGGTACACCACAAGGCTCAAGATATGTGTAGTCCCTGTGGGGGCGGGTTCACCCGCGCAAGGGCCGGGCCTGCTTACATGTAATCCACTCTACGGCAAATCCGTCTCTTGGAAAAAACAACGCTTTATTCCATCCTGCGCTAAGTCAGGCATAAGCCGCGATGACGGAGCAGGCAACCTCGCCTACCCTCAAAGCAGCCAGCAACTGGCAAAAACCAAAAAGGAAATAACAAAATAATTTTTTAGTATTTCCTGGCCTAAGCAGCCAACTCTATATTCGCCACCCACTACTTCCACAACAAGCGCGGGGCTCTGTCATGTCGAAATTCGCCAAACCGCTACTCAACGCCAGCCTGGCACTCCTGCTGGGTGCCGGCCTGCTCAGCCAGGCCTTCGCCGGCGAGCAATTGAAGACCATCCAGGAAAAAGGCGTGATCAACGTCGGCCTCGAAGGCACCTACCCACCGTTCAGCTTCCAGGACGAAAACGGCAAGCTGACCGGCTTCGAAGTGGAGCTTTCCGAACTGCTGGCCAAAGAGCTGGGGGTAAAGGCCAAGGTACAGCCGACCAAGTGGGACGGCATCCTCGCCGCACTGGAATCCAAGCGCCTGGACGTGGTGATCAACCAGGTGACCATTTCCGAAGAGCGCAAGAAGAAGTACGACTTCTCCGAGCCTTACACCATCTCCGGCATCCAGGCGCTGATCCTGAAGAAGAAGGCCGAGCAGCTGAACATCCACAAGGCCGCCGACCTGGCCGGCAAAAAGGTCGGCGTAGGCCTGGGCACCAACTACGAGCAATGGGTCAAGCAGGACGTGCCGCAAGCCGATGTGCGCACCTATGAAGACGACCCGAGCAAGTTCGCCGACCTGCGCAACGGCCGCATCGACGCCATCCTGATCGACCGCCTTGCTGCGCTGGAATACGCACAGAAAGCCAAGGACACCGAACTGGCCGGCGATGCCTTCTCGCGCCTGGAAAGCGGCGTAGCCCTGCGCAAGGGCGAGCCGGAACTGCTGGCAGCGATCAACAAGGCGCTGGACAAGCTCAAGGCTGACGGCACGCTGGCCAAGCTGTCCGAGAAATACTTCGGTGCCGATGTCACCAAATGATCGCTGAAAGCCTGCAACTCGTTGTCGACTCCACGCCCTTCCTGCTGAAGGGCGCGGGTTATACAGTGCTGCTCAGTGTTGGCGGCATGTTCTTCGGCCTGCTGCTGGGCTTTGCCCTGGCGCTGATGCGTTTGTCGAAGATTCTGCCGCTGAACTGGCTGGCGCGGGTCTACGTGTCGTTCTTCCGCGGCACGCCGCTGCTGGTGCAGCTGTTCGTCATCTACTTCGGCATGCCGCAGATCGGTATCGAGCTCGACCCGATCCCGGCCTCGCTGATCGGCCTGTCGCTGAACATGGCCGCCTATATCTGCGAGATCCTGCGCGCGGCGATTTCCTCGATCGACCGCGGCCAGTGGGAAGCCGCCGCCAGTATCGGCATGACCCGCGTCCAGGCCATGCGCCGGGCGATCCTGCCCCAGGCCTTGCGCACCGCCCTGCCGCCGTTGGGCAACAGCTTCATCTCGCTGGTCAAGGACACCGCCCTGGCGGCGACCATCCAGGTGCCCGAGCTGTTCCGCCAGGCCCAGCTGATTACCGCGCGCACCTTCGAAGTGTTCACCATGTACGTGGCGGTGGCGGTCATCTACTGGGTGCTGTGCAGCATCCTCGCGCACTTCCAGAACCGCATGGAAGCGCGCGTCAACCAGCATGACCAGGAGCATTGAGCATGATTGAAGTCAAAGGCCTGACCAAGCGGTTCAAGGGCCAGACCGTGCTCGACGGTATCGACCTGACCGTGCAGCCCGGCGAAGTGGTGGCCATCATCGGCCCCAGTGGCTCGGGCAAGACTACCTTCCTGCGTTGCCTCAACCTGCTGGAAACACCCGATGCCGGGCAGATCCAGATTGGCGACATCAGCATCGACGCCAACCGCCCGCTGGGTGGCCAGCAAAGTGCGATCCGCCGTTTGCGCCAACAGGCCGGGTTCGTGTTCCAGAACTTCAACCTGTTCCCTCACCGCACCGCTCTGGAAAACGTGATCGAGGGACCAGTGATCGTCAAGAAGACGCCCCGCGAGCAGGCCATCGAACTGGGCCGGCGCCTGCTGGCCAAGGTCGGCCTGGCAGGCAAGGAAGACGCCTACCCGCGGCGCCTGTCCGGTGGCCAGCAGCAACGGGTGGCTATCGCCCGCGCCCTGGCCATGGAGCCGGAGGTGATCCTGTTCGACGAGCCGACCTCGGCGCTGGACCCCGAACTGGTGGGTGAAGTGCTGGCGACCATCCGCGGCCTGGCCGAGGAGAAGCGCACCATGATCATCGTCACCCACGAGATGAGCTTTGCCCGGGATGTGGCGAACCGGGTGATCTTCTTCGACAAGGGCGTGATCGTGGAACAGGGCGAGGCCAAGGCGCTGTTTGCAGCGCCAAAGGAAGAGCGTACCCGGCAGTTCCTGCGCAAGTTCCTGGGGACTGCTGCCTCCGAGTAAACCTGTTGCGGCCTCCTCGCGGGCACGCCCGCTCCCACAGGTGGGGCACCGATTTCAAGATCTGTGCTGTACCTGTGGGAGCGGGCGTGCCCGCGAAGAGGCCGGCACATCCAGAGCAAATACCTCCTTCTATACATATTCCAAAGAGTTAGTTCATAAACTTTTTATAAAGCATTAGGGTATATATACCGGACCACCGGACCAGCACACATCTGCCGCGATCAGCTGTAGCGGCATTACTTTTTTGTGAGGTCAGGAATGGTCAGGATCACAATCACCCCAGTGCGTAACGCCAGGGCATTGAGTGCAGCCAAGGAGCGGTACTGATGTCCAGCCAAGCCAATACCCAGTTCCACAGCGATCTCGACAGCTCGCCCCTGCTGCTGCCGGCCAAGGTACTGCGCAACGACGCCGAAGCCCTGCAAGCGGCCCGCGAACTGGCTGAGGTCGCCCGCGAGCAGGCAGCCCGCCGCGACCAGCAACGCAAGCTGCCATGGGCCGAAATCGAACTGTTCACCCGCAGCGGCCTGGGCAGCATCAGCGTACCGAAGGCCCACGGTGGCCCCGATGTGTCGTTCGAGACCGTGACCGAAGTGTTCCGCCTGATCAGCGCCGCCGACCCGGCCCTGGGGCAAATCCCGCAGAACCAGTTCGGCATGCTGCAACTGCTGCGCCTGACCGCCACCGAGGCACAGCAGGCGGTAATCTTCCGCAGCGTGCTCGACGGCTGGCGCATCGGCAATGCCGGCCCCGAGCGCGGCACCAAGGACACCCTGACTCTCAAGGCCAGGATCACCCGCGTCGGTGACAGCTATCGCATCAGCGGTGAGAAGTTCTATTCCACCGGTGCCCTGTTCGCCCACTGGGTGGCGGTCAAGGCACTGGACGACGAAGGCCGCCAGCGCCTGGCGTTCGTACGCCGGGGCAGCCCGGGGCTGCGCATCGTCGATGACTGGTCGGGGTTCGGCCAGCGCACCACTGCCAGCGGCACCGTACTGCTCGACCAGGTACCGGTGGATGCCGACCTGGTGATCGACAACTGGCGCCAGCGCGACACTCCCAACATCCAGGGCGCGGCCTCGCAGCTGATCCAGGCGGCGATCGATGCCGGCATTGCCGAAGCGGCGATCGAAGATGCCATCAGTTTCGTGCGCGAAAAGGCCCGGCCATGGATCGAGGCCAAGGTCGACCGCGCCAGCGACGACCCCTATGTAATCGCCGACATTGGCCGCCTGAAGCTCGAGCTGCACGCCGCCGAAGCGCTGCTGCGCAAGGCCGCGCGGGTCCTCGACGAGGTCAATGCCGCGCCGATCGATGCAGCAAGCGCGGCGCGGGCCTCGATCGCGGTGGCCGAGGCCAAGGTGCTGACTACCGAGATTGCCCTGCAAGCCAGCGAGAAGTTGTTCGAGCTGGCCGGCAGCCGCGCCACCCTCGCCGAGTTCAACCTCGACCGCCACTGGCGCAATGCCCGGGTGCACACCCTGCATGACCCGGTGCGCTGGAAGTACCACGCGGTCGGCGCTTACCACCTTAACGGCACCTTGCCAGCGCGGCATTCCTGGATCTGACTTGCTGCCTTTGGGGCTGCTGCGCAGCCCTTCGCGGGCTCGCCCGCTCCCACAGGATAACCACCGCCTGAACAGGCATCACTTTACCTGTGGGAGCGGGCGAGCCCGCGAAGGGCCGCGCAGCGGCCCCCGGAGAACACCATGACTACAAGCATCATTACCGACGACACCCAAGCCCTGAACGTTGCCGAAGAAGTCGCCCAACAACTGCGCCGCGACAGCGCCCTGCGCGACCGCGAACGCCGCCTGCCACACACCGAGCTCGAGCTGTTCACCCGCTCCGGCCTGTGGGCCATCAGCGTGCCCAAGGCCTTCGGTGGCGCCGGCGTGTCCAACGTCACCCTGGCCAAGGTCATCGCCCGCATCGCCCAGGCCGACGGCTCCCTCGGGCAGATCCCGCAAAACCATTTCTACGCCCTGGAAGTACTCCGGGTAAACGGCACGCCCGAACAGCAACAGCGCCTGTACGCCGAAGTACTGGCGGGCAAGCGCTTCGGCAACGCCCTGGCCGAACTGGGCACCAAGACCGCCAACGAGCGCACCACCCGCCTGACCCGCGACGGCGATGGCTTTCGCATCAATGGCCGCAAGTTCTACGCCACCGGCGCCATCTACGCCCAGCGCATTCCCACATCGGTGGTCGATGAGCATGGCGTACAGCACCTGGCCTTCGTCCCGGCCGACAGCAAGGGCCTGCAGGTGATCGACGACTGGAGCGGCTTCGGCCAGCGCACCACCGGCAGCGGCTCGGTGGTGTTCGACAACGTATACGTCAGCGCCGCCGACGTGGTGCCCTTCCAGAGCGCCTTCGAACGCCCCACCCCGGTCGGCCCGCTGGCGCAGATCCTTCATGCTGCCATCGACACCGGCATCGCCCGCGCCGCCTTTGATGATGCCCTGCACTTCGTGCGCACCCGCAGCCGCCCCTGGGTCGACTCCGGCCTGGACAAAGCCAGCGATGACCCGCTGACGTTGAAGAGTTTCGGCCACCTGGCGATCCGCCTGCATGCCGCCGAAGCCTTGCTGGAGCGTGCCGGTGAATACCTGGACCGTGCCCGCGACGACAGCACTGCCGACAACGTGGCAGCCGCATCCATCGCGGTGGCCGAGGCCCGCGCCATCAGCACCGAAATTTCCCTCGCAGCCGGCACCACCCTGTTCGAACTGGGCGGTAGCCAGGCCACCCTGGCCGAACACAACCTCGACCGCCACTGGCGCAACGCCCGCGTGCACACCCTGCACGACCCGGTGCGCTGGAAGTACCACGCCATCGGCAACTACTACCTCAACGATGCCAACCCACCACGCCGGGGGACTATCTGATGGCCAGGCAGATCCTGCTCAATGCCTTCAACATGAACTGCGTCGGGCACATCAACCACGGCCTGTGGACCCACCCACGGGACACCTCGACCCAGTACAAGACCCTGGACTACTGGACCAGCCTGGCACGCCTGCTGGAGCGTGGCCTGTTCGACGGGCTGTTCATCGCCGACATCGTCGGCACCTACGACATCTACGGCCAGTCGCTGGACGTCACCCTCAAGGAGTCGATCCAGCTGCCGGTCAACGACCCGCTGCTGCTGGTCTCGGCCATGGCCGCCGTCACCCGCCACCTGGGTTTCGGTCTCACCGCCAACCTCACCTATGAGGCGCCGTACCTGTTCGCCCGGCGCCTTTCCACCCTGGACCACCTGAGCAATGGCCGGGTGGGCTGGAACATCGTCACCGGCTACCTCGACAGCGCCGCCCGGGCCATGGGCCTGGCGCAGCAACCGGAGCATGACCGCCGCTACGACCAGGCCGACGAGTACCTGCAGGTGCTGTACAAGCTGCTGGAAGGCAGCTGGGCCGACGATGCCGTGGTCGCCGACCGCCAGCAGCGCGTCTATGCCAGGCCCGACAAGGTGCGCAAGATCCACCATCAGGGCGAGTTCTACAAGGTCGACGGCTACCACCTGTGCGAACCCTCGCCGCAGCGTACCCCGGTACTGTTCCAGGCCGGCAGCTCGCAGCGTGGTCTGGCCTTCGCCGGCAACCATGCCGAATGCGTGTTCATCAGTGGCCAGGACAAGGCCGCCACCCGTGCCCAGGTCGACAAGGTGCGCGCCGCCGCCCAGGCCGCTGGCCGTGACCCGCAGGCGGTCAAGGTGTTCATGGGCATCACGGTGATCGTCGCCGCCACCGAGCAGCAGGCCCAGGCCAGGCACGCCGAGTACCTGCGCCACGCCAGCGCCGAGGCCGGGGTCGCGCACTTCGCCGCGTCCACCGGCATCGACTTCGCCGCCTACGCGCTGGACGAGCCGATTGCCTTCAGCCAGGGCAACGCCATCCAGTCCGCCACGCGCCAGTTGCAGGACAACGCCTGGACCCGCCGGCGCCTGCTGCAGCAGCACGCCCTGGGTGGCCGCTACGTGACCCTGGTCGGCGCGCCCGAACAGGTGGCCGAGCAGCTGATCGCCTGGATCGATGAAACCGGTCTGGACGGTTTCAACCTGACCCGCACCGTTACCCCGGAAAGCTTCGAGGACTTCATCGACCTGGTCATCCCGCAGTTGCAACAGCGTGGCCGCTACAAGACCGCCTACGCCGAAGGCACCCTGCGCGAAAAACTGTTCCAGGCCGACCACCCGCACCTGCCTGCCGACCACCCTGGCTCGGCTTACCGCTATACCTCTACCCCGACTGGAGCCCTGCACCATGCTTGATAAACTGTTCCGGCCCGTCGCGGCCATTGCCCTCACCCTCGGCCTGTCCGCCAGCGCCCTGGCTGCCGAACCGCTGAAGATCGGCACCACCGCCGCATTTGCCATCCCGCTGGAAGCCGCAGTGGAAGAAGCGCACAAGCAAGGCCTGGAAGTGAAGCTGGTCGAGTTCAGCGACTGGATCGCGCCCAATGTCAGCCTCAACAGCGGCGACATCGACGTGAACTACTTCCAGCACATCCCGTTCCTGGAAAACGCCAAGGCGGCGGCGGGCTTCAACCTGGTGCCCTACGCCCCGGGCATCATCAACAACGTCGGCCTGTACTCGAAAAAGTACAAAAGCTTCGCCGACCTGCCCGAAGGCGCCAGCGTGGCCATCGCCAACGACCCGATCAACAGCGGCCGTGGCCTGCAGTTGCTGGCCAAGGCCGGGCTGATCACCCTCAAGCCGGGGGTCGGCTACAAGGCCACCGAGGACGACATCGTCGCCAACCCGAAAAAGCTGAAAATTCTTCAGGTGGAGGCCGTGCAGCTGGTACGTGCCTATGACGACGCCGACCTGGTGCAGGGCTACCCGGCCTACATCCGCCTGGCCAACAGCTTCGACGCAGGCTCGGCCCTGCTGTTCGACGGCCTGGAGAACAAGGAGTACGTGATCCAGTTCGTCATTCGCCCGCAAAGCAAGGACGATCCGCGCCTGGCCAGGTTCGTCGACATCTACCAGCACTCGCCAGCGGTGCGCGCAGCCCTGGACAAAGCCCACGGCAAGCTTTACCAGGCCGGTTGGGAGGGCTGACATGAGCCAGGCCAGCGCGCTCCGGGCGCCCACCTTACAACCACTGCCGTTAACGGCCAGGGAGCAGGCCCTGCGCCCGGAGGTCAATGAAGCCCACGTGCGCTTCATCGGCCTGGGCAAGACCTACCCGGGCCAGGCGCAACCGGCCTTGCAAGGCATCGACCTGAACATCCGCCGTGGCGAGATCTTCGGCATCATCGGCCGCAGCGGCGCCGGCAAGTCATCATTGCTGCGCACCATCAACCGCCTGGAACAACCCAGCCAGGGCCGGGTGCTGATCGACCAGGTGGACATCGCACCCTTTGACGAGGACCACCTGGTGGCCCTGCGCCGGCGCATCGGCATGATCTTCCAGCACTTCAACCTGATGTCGGCCAAGACCGTATGGCAGAACGTCGAGCTGCCCCTGAAGGTGGCCGGCGTGGCCAAGGCCGAACGCCAGCGCAAGGTACGCCAACTGCTGGAACTGGTCGGCCTGCAGGAAAAGCACCACGTTTACCCGGCGCAGCTGTCCGGCGGGCAGAAGCAGCGCGTGGGCATTGCCCGGGCGCTGGTGCATGACCCCGAGATTCTGCTGTGCGACGAGGCCACCTCGGCGCTGGACCCGGAAACCACCGCTTCCATTCTCGAACTGCTGCGCGACATCAACCAGCGCCTGGGCCTGACCATTGTGCTGATCACCCACGAGATGGCGGTAATCCGCGATATCTGCCACCGGGTGGTGGTGCTGGAACGCGGAGAAGTGGTCGAGCAGGGCGAGGTCTGGCGGGTGTTTGGCTCACCACGCCACGAGGTCACCCGCACCTTGCTCGCGCCGTTGCAAGCCAGGTTGCCAGCCGCGCTGCAAGCCAGCCTGCGGGCCAGCCCGGCGAGCCGCGACAGTGCCGTGGTGCTGAGGCTGACCCTGCTCGGCGAGCCCGAACTGTCTGCCCTGTTCAACGACCTTGGTGGCCGCGTGCGCCTGCTGCAGGGCGGTGTGGAAACCATTGGTGAGCATGCCCTCGGGCAGCTGATCCTGTCGGTGCAGCACTCGCCGCACGACCCCCATCAATTGCTGGAACGCGCCCGCCGCTGGGCCGAGGACGTGGAGGTACTGGGCCATGTGGTTTGATCGCCTGCTGGAAGGTTTGCTCGATACCCTGCTGATGGTCGGCGTGTCGTCGCTGATCGCCCTGCTGGTGGGGGTACCGATGGCGGTGCTGCTGGTCACCAGCGACAAGGGTGGGATCTTCGAGGCACCGCTGCTGAACCGGGTGCTGGGCGCCTTCGTCAACCTGTTCCGCTCGATCCCGTTCCTGATCCTGATGGTCGCGCTGATCCCCTTTACCCGCCTGGTGGTGGGCACCACCTACGGCGTGTGGGCGGCGGTGGTACCGCTGACCATTGCCGCCACGCCGTTCTTCGCGCGGATTGCCGAGGTCAGCCTGCGTGAAGTCGACCACGGCCTGGTGGAAGCTGCGCAAGCCATGGGCTGCCGGCGCTGGCACATCGTCTGGCATGTGCTGCTGCCCGAGGCGCTGCCAGGGATCGTGGGGGGCTTCACCATTACCCTGGTGACCCTGATCAATTCCTCGGCCATGGCCGGAGCGATCGGTGCCGGGGGCCTGGGGGATATCGCCTACCGCTATGGCTACCAGCGCTTCGACAGCCAGATCATGCTGACCGTGATTGCCATGCTGGTGGCGTTGGTGGCGTTGATCCAGCTCGGTGGCGACCGGTTGGCGAAAGGCCTGAACAAGCGTTGAATTCTTCGCGGGCACGCCCGCTCCCACAGGTACTGCACAAGGTTTGAATACAACGATATCCCTGTGGGAGCGGGCATCCCGCGAAGGGGCCTTCAACCCCAGCGAAGATCCCCGGCAGGCACCGGTCGCCCGAACCAGTAGCCCTGCCCCAGCTGACACAGCTCCTGCAGCAGGAAGCTGGCCTGCTCTGCCTGCTCGATGCCCTCGGCATGCACCTGCATGCCCATGCTGCGGGCCAGGGCGATGATCACCCGGACGATCGCGATGTCGTCCTCATCCAGCGGCAACCCGGCAACGAAGCCCTGGTCGATCTTCAGCTTCTGCACCGGCAAGCGCTTTAGACGCAACAACGATGAATACCCGGTGCCGAAGTCGTCGATGGCCAGGGTCACCCCCAGTTCACGCAGGCGATGCAACTGCTCCAGCGCCACGTCCGGGTCTTCCATCACCGCGCTCTCTGTCACCTCCAGCTCCAGCAAGGCCGGGGCCAGGCCGGTGTCGTGCAGCGCTTCAGCCACCTGCTGGTACAACTCGTGCTGGCCAAACAGGCGGCTGGAAATGTTCACCGCCACAAAGGCCAGCTGCCGGCCTTCGCCCTGCCATTGCACCATCTGCCGACACGCCTGGCGCAATACCCAGGTGTCGATCTCGGCAATAAGCCCGGTGCGCTCGGCAATCGGGATGAATTCACCTGGCGGTACCAGGCCGCGCTGGGGGTGCTGCCAACGCACCAAGGCCTCGACGCCGACCTGGCGGCCGGTCGCCAGGTCGTGCACCGGCTGGTAGAACACTCGCAGCTCGTCCTGCTCCAGGGCCCGGCGCAGCTCGCCGGCAGTTTCGACCCGGTGCTGGGCGTGGGCAGTCAGCTCTTCGGTGTACAACGCATAGCAGGCTCGCCCGCTGCTCTTGGCCTTGTACAAAGCCGAGTCGGCGTTGCGCAGCAACTGCTCGGCACTCAAGGCATCGCTTGGGAACAGGCTGATGCCTGCGCTGACACTGATGAACAGGCGGTTGCCGTCGAACAGAAATGGCTCGCGCATGCGCTCGATGATGCCCTGCGCCAGCTTGCCCGCCTGGCCGACCTCCTGGCAGTTCTCCGCCAGCACGCCATATTCGTCGCCCCCCAGACGCGCCAGAGTCACGCCGCTGCCCAGCACTTCACCCAGGCGCTCGCCGACCAGCTTCAGCAACTGGTCGCCGATGGTGTGGCCAAGGCCGTCGTTGATACTCTGAAAGTGGTCCAGGTCCAGTAACAGCAGGGCACAACCGCGCTTGTTGGCCTGGGCTGCGGCCAGGGCCTGCTCGACCCGGTCCGTGAACAGCAGGCGGTTGGGCAGACCGGTCAGCGGGTCGTGGTGGGCCAGGTAGGCCAGTTCCTGTTCCGAATGCTTGATCGCGCTGATGTCGCTGAACACTGCCACGTAATGGCTGAGCTCACCTTCGTCGTCGTGAATGGCACAAATGGTCTGCCACTGTGGGTAGATTTCGCCGCTCTTGCGCCGGTTCCAGATTTCACCGCTCCACTCGCCGCTTTCCGCCAGGGTGGCGAAGATCTGCTGATAGAACGCCAGGCCATGGCGGCCCGATTTGAACTTGCTCGGGCGCTGGCCGATGACCTCGTCCTGCTGATAGCCGGTAATACGCATGAAGGCACGGTTGACGTGCACGATCAGGCCCTGGCGGTCGGTCACCAGCACGCCCTCGAGGGTGCTGTCGAACACGGCGGCAGCCATACGCAGCCGTTCGCGGTCTTCGCAACGCAAACGCGCGCCACGGCCGATGAAATTGAGCAGGCGCACCCGCGACACATAGATCAGCAAGGCACTGAACAGCACCCAGACCACCACGTTGATCTGCCGGCCCACATTCAGAGCCAGAGGGTCGTCAGTCATGCCGCGCAGCACCACCTCGGCCAGCGTCAGCCAGAGGATCGAGAGCACCACATACAGCGCAGCCATGCGCAAGGCGTCGCGAACGGAAACAGACATGTCGGGTGCAATTGCCCATAGAAAGTGATGGGGCATTATAAAGGCTGAAACATGTCGTGACCTCCTATCTGAACGGGTGACTGTATTTATTTCCCGCCCAAGGGATAATCAGCCCCTCCTCCTGCATTCCGAGGGTATTTACACCTATGTGGTACAACGGCCTGCTCGACTTGTCGGCCTGGCAACTGGTCGGCATCACCCTGTTGATGACCCACGTGACCATCGTCAGCGTCACGGTCTACCTGCACCGCTACTCCGCGCACCGGGCCCTGGAACTCAATGGCGCGCTCAAGCACTTCTTCCGTTTCTGGCTGTGGCTGACCACGGCACAGAACACCCGCGAATGGACCGCCGTGCACCGCAAGCACCATGCCAAATGCGAAACCCCCGATGATCCGCACAGCCCGCTGTACAAGGGCCTGGGCACGGTGCTGCGCAAAGGCGCCGAGCTTTACCGGGAAGAGGCACGCAACCCCGAAACCCTGCGCATCTACGGCAAGAACTGCCCGGACGACTGGATCGAGCGCAACCTCTACTCGCGCTACAAGCTGGGCGGCATCGCACTGATGGCGGTGATCGACCTGCTGCTGTTCGGCACCATCGGCATCACTATCTGGGCGGTGCAGATGATGTGGATTCCGTTCTGGGCCGCCGGCGTGGTCAACGGCCTGGGCCACGCCCTCGGCTACCGCAACTTCGAGTGCCGCGACGCCGCCACCAACCTGGTGCCGTGGGGCATCGTCATCGGTGGTGAAGAGCTGCACAACAACCACCACACCTACCCCAACTCGGCCAAACTGTCGGTCAAGCGCTGGGAGTTCGACATGGGTTGGGCGTGGATCCGCCTGTTCTGCCTGCTGCGCCTGGCCAAGGTGCAGCGCGTGGCCCCCATCGCCCACCGGGTGGCCGGCAAGGCAAGCCTGGACATGGACACTGCCATGGCGATCCTCAACAACCGCTTCCAGATCATGGCCCAGTACCGCAAGCTGGTGATCGGGCCGCTGGTCAAGCAGGAGCTGGCCCGCGTCGATGCCTCGCTGCGCCACCACTTCCGCCGCGCCAAGCGCCTGTTGTCACGCGAGACCAGCCTGCTGGAAGACCGTCATCATGTGCGCATCGAGTCGATGCTCGCCCACAGCCAGGCGCTGAAGACCATCTACGAAAAACGCCTGGCCCTGCAGCAGATCTGGGCGCGCACCAGCGCCAACGGCCACGACATGCTGGCCGCCATGAAGGACTGGGTACACGAGGCCGAAACCAGCGGCATCCAAGCCCTGCGCGACTTCGCGGCACAACTGAAGACCTACTCCCTGCGCCCGACCGCCGCCTGACCGCCGTTGATCGGCACGCCCCCTTGGCGGGGCGTGCCGCCCGGAACTTCGCCCCTTCGTTTACACTCAAACTCGGCACATCGCCCGCGTGGCGGGCCAGATGCTGGCCGCACGCTTACACGCCGAGACCCGCTCCGTGCACATGGCCAAGAACATTCCAACGACACTGCCTGGCACCCCCCCTCCGGAGGCCGCCCAGACCTTGCTTGCGCTGCTCCACGCCCAGGGCGAGGTTGCCCGCCTGAGCGAGCGCGAGCAGCTGTTCAGCTCCCTGCTCGACAGCGTCAACGCTGTGCTGTGGGCCTTCGACTGGGAAACCCGCCAGGTGCTGTACGTCAGCCCCGCCTACGAGCGCATCTTCGGTCGCCCGGCCAGCCTGGTACTGGCTGACTACAACGAGTGGCGCGACAGCATTTACCCAGACGACCTGGAGTTCGCCGAGCGCAGCCTGGCCCAGGTACTGCTGAAGGGTTCGGTGGAAGACCGCGAGTACCGCATCCTCAATGCCGACGGCCAGCTGCGCTGGCTGAGCGACAAGTGCTACATCAACCAGCAACGCGATGGTGACCGGGTGATCATCGTCGGTATCGCCGAAGACATCACCGAGAAGAAGCAGCTCGAAGGCGAACTGCAGCGCCTGGCCACCACCGACGTGCTGACCCAGAGCAGCAACCGCCGTCACTTCTTCGAGTGCGCCCAGCAAGCCTTCGACAGCGCCCGCGAAGACGGTACGCCACTGGCCTTCCTGCTGCTGGACATCGACGACTTCAAGCGCATCAACGACAGCTACGGTCACCAGGAAGGCGACCAGGTGTTGCAGCAAATCGCCGATAGCGGCAAGGCCGTGCTACGGCGTGGTGACCTGTTCGGGCGCATTGGTGGCGAGGAGTTCGCGGCTGTGTTCCCGGGCTGCACTGCCCAGGTGGCGGAACAGATTGCCGAGCGCTTGCAACGGCAGATCCAGCGGCTGAGCTTCAGCCATGGGGAGCAGACTTACGGAGTGACGGTGAGCCAAGGGGTGACCGGCCTGACTGACGAGGATGTGGCGCTGGACACCCTGTATGCCCGGGCCGATGCGGCGATGTACCAGGCCAAGCGACAGGGCAAGAACCAGATCGTCCGCGGCTGACTGCCTTACACAGTACTTGCTGGCCTGTACGGTCCCTGTGGGAGCGGCCTTGTGGCGCGAAAGGGCTGCAAAGCAGCCCCTGGATCTCAGCTGGAAACCTCGGCCTCGGCTAGCGGCGGCTCTTCCTGCGGCTTCACCTCCGGGTTCTCCACCTTACGCAACCGGCTCAGCTCCGGCAGGCCAAGCTTGAGCAGGCGCGCGGTCTTGCTGCTGGCCACCTTCTCCAGCCCCTGCCCAGCCGGCAGCCGCGACAGCTGCCCGGCCAGGTTCATGGCCAGGATCTCCCGCGAGTAAACCCCGCCGCCCAACTGGTAGATCGCCGCGATCAACTCGCGCAATCCCAGCGGTAGCCGCCAACGCGTACGCAACGCCGAGCCAAACGCAGCGCCAAACTCGTTGAGCGACAGCTGAACCTGGTCCTCATCCAGTTCGCCCCCGGCCAGTCGCCATTCCTGCAAGCAGCGCAGCACCGCCAGGTCGCCCAGGCAATGCAGCAGTCCTGCGCAGTAGCAACGCCCCTCATCCAGTTCAAGCATGCGCGCCAAGGTCCGCCCATATTCGGCAGCGTGCAGCGAAAGGTCCCAGTAACGGGCCGCATGCTCGGCCAGCAGCGGGTCGCTGAGGCGTGCGCTGCGCTTGAGGGTCATGCCCAGGATCAGGTTCATGCTCTGGGTGCTGCCAAGCTTGTTCAGGGCCTGCAACAACGTCTGCACCGGTACTTCGCGGTGCAGCGCTGCGCTGTTGGCCGCAGCGATCAGGACGGCGGTGATCTGCGGGTCCTCCTGCACTTCCTCTTCGAGCACCCTCAGGTTCAGGCCGTGGGGGTTGAGCGCGCGCTTGATCGCCACCTGCACATCGGCCAGCAGCGGCCCACCATCGGCGCTGGCTCGGCGCTGTTCCAGATAGGCCGGCAGGCTGGCACCTGGTTGCAAGGCCGGTGCCGGGCAAGCGATCTCTTCGCCAACCGCCAGCAGCAGCTCTTCCAGACGCTTGCGCAGGTTATCCAGGTCAAGCGGCTTGCTCAGGTAGGCCGTGGGGTGCAGGGGCAGCGCCTCGCGCACACTGGCGCTGTCACTGCGGTTGCTCATGAGGATGAACGGCAAACCCGAGCCTTTGGCGCGCACCTTGCGCAGCAGGTCGAGGCCATCGACGCCGGGCAGCTCGCGGGCGGCGATGATCAGGTCGGGTTTGCTGGACAAGGCACTGAGCGCCTGCGAACCGTCGGCGCAGACCTGCAGGCGGGCATCACAGCGCACGCTGAGCAGCATTTCGCTGAGCATGTCACGTACCCAGGGGTCGCCTTCGACAATCAGCACGCTTGGTGGGGTGGGGTTTGCAGCGCTCATCGCCAACTCCTGAAATTCCCTGACACGCAGTCCGTCGCAGCTTCCTAAGCGAGTCCTGCCACAACGATAGCGCCAGGTGGGATGTCTGGGCACAAAAAAAACCCGCCGAAGCGGGTTTTTTCTGAAGCACATCACATCAGGCGATTTCAGCGAAGCACTCTTCGATGATAGCCAGGCCTTTGTCCAGCAGTGCGTCTTCAGCGGTCAGCGGAACCAGAATACGCAGGACGTTGCCGTAGGTGCCGCAGGACAGCAGGATCAGGCCCTTCTCGCGAGCCTTGGCGACAACCTGGCCAACAGCAGCAGCGTTCGGGGTGTGAGTGCCTTTCTCGAAGACTTCGACAGCGACCATCGAGCCCAGACCACGGACGTCACCGATGATCGGGTACTTCTTCTGGATTTCGCGCAGGCCAGTGGTCAGGCGCTCACCCACAGCTTTGCTGCGGTCCAGCAGTTTCTCTTCTTCGAACACTTCGATCACGGCCAGGGCCGCGGCGCAAGCGATCGGCGAACCGGCGTAGGTGCCGCCCAGGCCGCCCGGAGCGATGGCGTCCATGTACTCGGCCTTGCCGCACACACCGGCCAGCGGGAAGCCGCCAGCGATGGATTTGGCGAAGGTGGTCAGGTCAGGCGCAACGCCCATCTGTTCCATGGCGAAGAAGGTGCCAGTACGGCCAGCGCCGGTCTGTACTTCGTCGGCGATCAGCAGGATGCCGTGCTGGTCGCAGAGGGCGCGCAGGCGCTGCATCAGCTCTTTCGGCGCTGGCAGGAAGCCGCCTTCGCCTTGTACCGGCTCGAGGATGATCGCGGCGATGTCGCGCGGCTCGGCGTCGTTCTTGAAGATGCGCTCGACCGAGGCGATGGCGTCGTCAACGCTGATGCCGTGCAGTTCGCTCGGGAACAGGGCGCGGAAGATGCCACCTGGCATCAGGCCCATGCCAGCGGAGTACGGCACGACCTTGCCGGTCAGGCCCAGGGTCATCATGGTACGGCCGTGGTAGCCGCCGGTGAAGGCGATGACGCCAGCGCGGCCAGTGGCGGCACGGGCGATCTTGACGGCGTTTTCAACGGCTTCGGAGCCGGTGGTGACCAGCAGGGTCTTCTTGTCGAAGTTGCCAGGGACCAGCTTGTTGATCTTTTCGCACAGCTCTACATAGGGTTCGTAGGCCAGCACCTGGAAGCAGGTGTGGCTGACCTTGGTCAGCTGCTCTTGCACGGCCGCAACCACTTTCGGGTGCAGGTGGCCGGTGTTCAGTACTGCGATGCCGCCGGCGAAGTCGATCAGTTCGCGGCCTTCAACGTCGATCACGGTCGAGTTCTTCGCGGTATCGACGAAGATCGGGTGGATCTGGCCAACGCCACGTGGGACGGCGGCGACACGACGTTGCATCAAGGATTCGTTGGTCTTGCTCATAATGCCCTCATTGCGCCGGTCTGGAGTGGCGCTTTTATTCGGGGGTGGCTGGGAGTGCTCGCGAACAGTATTCGTTGATCGACTGCCGTGAACGCCCTGGCCACCAGGTACTGCGATGTAAAAAAGGCCAGCGAGACGTCGCTCTCGCGCCCCGCTGGCAGAGGTAAAGCCGTTACCGTGCGATCAGACGCTGATGCACAGGTATTTGATTTCGAGGTAGTCCTCGATACCGTACTTGGAACCTTCGCGGCCCAGGCCCGAAGCCTTGATGCCACCGAACGGTGCTACTTCGTTGGAAATCAGGCCGGTGTTGATACCCACCATGCCGTATTCCAGGGCTTCGGCAACACGGAACACACGGCTCATGTCGCGGGCGTAGAAGTACGAGGCCAGGCCGAACTCGGTGTCGTTGGACATGGCGATGACTTCGGCCTCGTCCTTGAAGCGGAACAGCGGCGCCAGCGGGCCGAAGGTCTCTTCCTTGGCGACGGCAGCGGTCTTCGGTACGTCGACCAGAATGGTCGGCTCGAAGAAGTTGCCTTCGATGATCTTGCCACCGGACAGGACCTTGGCGCCTTTGCCAACGGCGTCTTCGATGTGCTCCTGGACCTTGGCGACAGCCTTGCCGTCGATCAGCGGGCCAGTGGTGGTGCCTTCTTCCAGGCCGTTACCGATCTTCAGCTTGGCAACCGCGGCAGCCAGCTTCTGGGCGAACGCGTCGTAGACGCCGTCCTGCACGTAGATACGGTTGGCGCAGACGCAGGTCTGACCGTTGTTGCGGTACTTGGAGATGATCGCGCCCTCGACCGCCTTGTCCAGATCGGCGTCGTCGAACACGATGAACGGGGCGTTGCCACCCAGCTCCAGGGAAACCTTCTTGATGTCCTTGGCGCATTCTTCCATCAGCTGGCGACCGATTTCGGTCGAGCCGGTGAAGGACAGCTTGCGAACCAGGGAGTTGCCGGTCAGTTCACCGCCAACTTCGCCAGCGCTGCCGGTAACCACGCTCAGCACGCCAGCCGGGATGCCGGCACGGTGGGCCAGTTCGACCAGGGCCAGGGCGGAGTATGGGGTCTGCGAGGCAGGCTTGAGCACCATGGTGCAGCCAGCGGCCAGGGCCGGGCCGGCTTTACGGGTGATCATGGCGGCCGGGAAGTTCCACGGGGTGATGGCCGCGGTAACGCCGATTGGCTGCTTGATGACGATCAGGCGCTTGTCTGGCTGGTGGCCCGGGATGGTGTCACCGTAGACGCGCTTGGCTTCTTCGGCGAACCACTCGATGAACGAAGCGGCGTAGGCGATTTCGCCCTTGGCTTCGGCCAGCGGCTTGCCTTGTTCGGTGGTCATCAGGCGAGCCAGGTCGTCCTGGTTCTCGATCATCAGTTCGAACCAGCGACGCAGCTTGGCCGAACGCTCCTTGGCGGTCAGGGCACGCCAGGCCGGCAGGGCCTTGTCGGCGGCTTCGATGGCGCGGCGGGTTTCCGCGGTGCCCATCTTCGGCACGGTACCGATGACTTCACCAGTGGCCGGGTTGGTGACCTTGATGGTCTGGCCGTTGTCCGCATCCAGCCACTCACCATTGATGTAGGCTTGCTGGCGGAACAACTGAGCGTCTTTGAGCTGCATGTCGGCTTCCCGAATTGTTGATTGTTGAAAAGCGCCCAAGGCAGGGCATCGAGCGTTTGAAATCTCAAACGAATGCTAAGCGGCTGCTGGGGTGTTGGACAATAGGCTGTTCGAAAAAAAGAACGAATGGTTGAACACCCTGGCGGAAATTTCATCATTTGCATAATGGCAACGGGCCTCTTCGCGGGCACGCCCGCTCCCACAAGTACCCCACCGGTTTCGAACTCGGTGCAGTACCTGTGGGAGCGGGCGTGCCTGCGAAGAGGCCAGTACAGGTTAGACGAACGCGCTGAAGGAAATGTGATGGGAGGACCGACGGCCCTCCCGGAAGGGGCGGATCAGAAGGCCTTGGCCAGGTCGATCACCAAGGCGCGGTAACCCACACTGCCCGGCTGTCGGCTGTGCACCTTCAGCTCCACCAGCACCTCCTGGGTCCCGCGCCGCACCTCGTTGAGCACGGTGGTGGTCAGTTTCTCCGGGGTCAGGAAGTTCACCGACGCCGAGTAGATGAACTGGGTGTCGGTCTCCGGCCGGTAGGCCACCACCGAGGTCACCGGGCTGTACCACTCGTCGCCGCGCTCCTTGCCGTATTCCCATACCTGCTCGACCGTGCCCTTGGCCTCGTCGATACGGTACTCCACCGCCCTGCTGTAGTTGCCGGTCAGCCTGGTTGGCGCAAAGTCGCGACCCCAGCCGTTGTCGAACACGGTCAGCGTGCCTTTGCCGGTCAGCCAGGCGGTATGCTGGGTCCACGACCAGTCGAAGCTTTCGCTCGCCACCGGCGTCAGTACTTTCTTGCGCAGACGCTCAGGCCAACCTTGGGGCGAGGCGAGAATCCACTTCACCTGCTTGTCGCGGCCTATCTTCACCACGCCCTGATGCCGTGCTGAAACGATGATGCTGTCGTCATCAGCGTCGTAGTCGATGGCATTGACGTGTGCCCAGTTACGCCCGGTGCCCACCCCCGGAGTGTCACCAAAGGGCAAGTCGCCCTCGGCCAGTTCGTTGGCCAGCCGTTCGTCCTGTTTCTGCACCCCGGGCGGCAACTGGATGGCTGCCTTGCCCAAGGTTTCCAGCAGGTCGCCACGGTACGGGTCGAGGATCTGGTTGAGGTCCCAGAAGTCCAGCACATCACCGGCCTCGTTGACCTCGATGATGTGGTCGCGGATCGAGCGCACGCGCTTGCCGTCGGGCCGGCGATAGTCGCTGGTGCCCACCCGCAGCAGGTAGGTGCCATTGGCGGTCTCGCGGATTTCATGGGAGAAATCGGCAAACTTGTCGGGCAGCGTGCGTTGCCAGATGCGCCGGCCCAGCAGGTCGTACTTGGAATAGGTCTGGCCCTGCCCCCAGATCAGCTTGCCGTCGCGGGTCTGCTGGAAGCCCATGGTGCCACCCAGGCCATCACGGCGGTTGGAGTCGTGGATCTGCTCGATGTCCAGGTACCAGCGCACGTCGCCATTGCTGTCGGCGATCCAGTTGTTGCCCACCTGGTCCCATTCCGCCGCACCGCCCTGGGCATTCCACTTGAAGGCACGACCGCCCGGGATGTCCCCCTGCAGGTGGTTGAACAGGTACAGGCGCTTTTCAAAACCTGGCGCTACCTTGACTGGCTGCACCTCAGGCAAGGCGGCGGTCTGCCTGGCCACCACCGGCAGGCGCACCGCTGGTGCGTAGATCTGGTACTGCTCGCGGATACGCTCGCCGTCGAACTTGTAGGTCACTTCCACCTGGTTGACGTGATCCGGGTACAGGCCGAATACCGGGATACCGCCGTAGGTCCACAACGAGCGGTCGGACACCTCGTAGGCAATATCCACACCGCGCTCGCCCCGCCCCAGCACGCGTACGTGCGCGGCACTCAGGCTGCGCCCACCGTCGCGAATGATCGCGGTCAGCGGCGCCAGGCGATACGGGTTGACTACCACGTCGCCGAGCAGCGCCTCGTCACGCTCGGGGACCTTGGCGGTCAGGCAGGCGCCTTCAGGCAATGCAGGGGTTTCGGTCTTGGCATTCATGGCAAAGCTCCTTGTGCTCAGAAGTCGTAACGGGCGGTGGCGCCGAAAGTGCGCGGGGTGCCAAGCACGCCGGCATAGCCACCGTTGGCGGAGTTCCACAGGCTGGTGAAGTAGGTCTTGTCACCGGCGTTCTTCACCCACAGCGACAGGTCGACCACGCCGTCGCCCTGGTCCAGGCGCACACCGGCGGAAAGGTTGACCAGCGCGTAGCTGGGGATCTGGCCGAAATCGGAATCGTCGATGGTGCCCACCGCCTTCGAGCGGAAGGCGTAGCTGGCGGTGACATAGGGTTCGATGTGCTCGCTGGCCTGCCACTTGTACTGGGTGTTCAGGTTGGCGATGTACTTGGAGGCACCGACCACCTGGTGGCCGGACAGGTCGCAGGTGGCAGTGGCATTGGCCAGGCTCACTTCAGGCGGGCACGGGGCGTCCTTGTAGTCTGTGTAACGCACGTCGTTCCACGAGCCGTTGAAGTTGACCGTGAGGCCGCGCACCGGCAGCGCCGTGGCTTCGAACTCCAGGCCACGCGAGCGCACGCTGCCGGCGTTGGCCAGGTACTGCACGCGGTTGATCTGGTCGTAGACGTTGGCCTGGTAGCCATGCACTTCGGCCCAGAACAGGTTGGTATTGAGTTGCAGGCGGTCGTCGAACAGCGAGCTTTTCAAGCCGACTTCGGCGTTGTTGACCCGCTCGGTGCCGACCAGCAGCGAGTCGGTGCCCAGCCGTGGCGCAGCGCCAACGGTAAGGTTGATACCGCCAGACTTCTCGCCGTGGGTCAGGGTGGCGTAGCCCAGCAACTGCTCGTTGAAGCGGTAGCTCAGGCCCAGCAGGCCGGAGGGGCTGAAGCTGTACTGGTTGAGATCACCTGAGTCGTAGGCCCCTACCCGGCCCTGGCGCGCTGCTGCGGCGGCCCCGGTTACTGCTGCGCCACCGGTTGGTGCATCGCGGGTCACCCAGGCGCTCTTTTCTTCGTAGGTGCCGCGAATGCCGGCGGTGAAGTCCAGACGGTCGGTGAGGTGCCAGGTACCCTGGGCAAACAGGGCATAGCTGTCGGTATCGATATGGCCGTTGCCGATGGTGTCGACGTTGGCCAGGGCACCGGCCGGGGTGAGGTTCCAGATGTCCGCCTGCGGCCCGTAGAACGTGAAGGATTTGTTGTCCAGGTCCTGCTTGAAGTAGTACGCGCCCAGCACGTAGTCGAAGGCACCACCGGTGGGTGAGGCCAAACGGATCTCCTGGGAATACTGCTTGTCGCGCACCGATACCCCGGCGCTGTAGAACACCGGCACGTTGAGGCCGTCATCGTTGCGCGGGGTGAAGTCCCACCAGCGGTAGGCGGTGATCGAGGTCAGGGTGAAGTCGTTGGGCAAGGTCCAGTTGGCCTCCACCGAGGTACCGCCCTGGAACACCGTCACTTGCTGGTCGGCGTCGAAGTTGACCTTGCGGTGCTTGCCCGACACCAGCGTCGCGCCAGCCTGGGCGGCCAGGCTTTCGTAGCGGTTGACGCCATTGATGGTCGGCCCGGTGCTGTACAGGCTGAGGATGCCATTGTCGGAATCTTCTTCGTTGTATTCGCCGATCCAGCGCAGGTTGAAGGTTTCGCTCGGCTTGAACAGCAGCTGGGTACGAAAGCCCTGGCGCTTGCCGCCGTTGAGGTCGTCGCCGTTGTGGACGTTCTTCACATAGCCGTCGTCCTCGGTGCGATAAGCGCTGATGCGCCCGGCCAGCGTGTCGCTGATCGGCCCCGAGAAGCTGCCTTGGGTTTGCAGGTAGCCGTCTTCACCAATCGACTGCTGGATGCTGCCCTCGCGGTGGAAGGTGGGCTTGCGCGTGGTGATGTTGAGCACGCCGGCGGTGGTGTTCTTGCCGAACAGCGTGCCTTGCGGGCCGCGCAGCACTTCCAGTTGCTCCACATCCAGCAGGTCGAACACCGCCATGCCGGGGCGGCCGAGGTAGACGTTGTCCAGGTAGATGCCGACGCTGCCTTCCAGGCCATCGCTGGCCGGGTTGTTGCCCAGACCACGGATCGAGATGCTCGACTGGCGGGCATGAACGTAAGCGACGTTGGTGCTGGGCACCAGTTGCTGCAGGTCCTGCACGCGGTAGATGCGCTGGCTTTCCAGGGTTTCGCTGTCGAGCACGCTGATCGGCGTGGGCACGCTTTGCGCGGTTTCTTCGCGGCGGCGGGCGTTGACCGTGACAGTGCCGAGCTTGGCTTCCTGCTCCACCGCCGGGGTGGCACTGACCGGCTCTTCGGCGAAGCTGGCAGAGGACGCCGCCAGCAGTACGCCGGCAGCCAAGGGTTGCAAGGTGAAACGCGACGCGCGCGCAGGCCAACGGGAAACTCCGGACATGCAAATGCTCCTTGAGGCATGGGCCCTGGCGAGCATTTCCGTTGGCGGAACCGAATCGCGGTCAGTCGGGCTTATATTCTTTTAGGCGATATAAATATTTGTAATTCATATTTTGTGGAATAAGTGACTCCCTTTATAAGGGGGCTAACCCTTGTCAGCAATTGCATTCGACCGAAAGTTTCAATGTAAAAAATGCATATCGATCTCCGTCAGCTGCGCCACTACATTGCCCTTGTCGAGCACCGCAGCTTCGTTGCTGCGGCGGCGGCGGTGAACCTGTCGCAATCAGCGTTCAGCCGCAGCATCCAGACCCTCGAGCACAACATCGGCTGCCGCCTGGTGGACCGCGCCAGCAAGGAGCTGGCGCCAACCCGCCAGGGCTTGCTGGTGCTGGAGCATTCGCGGCGGCTGGTGCATGGCGCGCACAACCTGGTCAACGAGATTCACCAGTTCAATGGCGCCACCACCGGCGTGGTGCGCTTCGGTTCCGGGCCGGCGCCGGCCGGGGGGCTGGTACCGCGGGCGGTGGCACGCTTCGTCGCCGAATACCCCGCGGCGCGTACCTGCTTCCAGGTGGATAACTGGCAGGCGCTGAACCGCAAGCTGGTTGCCGAGGAGATCGAGTTCTTCGTCGCAGACACCCGTCAGTTCGAGTCCGACCCGGACTACCAGGTGCACAAGCTGGCGCCGCAGCGCTGGCATTTCTGCTGCCGCGTCGGGCACCCGTTGACCGAGCGCGAAAGCGTGCGGGCGCGTGACTTGTTCGACTACCCCCTGGCCACTACCTTCCGCCCGCCGAACATCCGCAAGATTCTCAGCGACCTCAGCGGGCGGCAGGATTTTCTGCCGACGGTGGAGTGCGAGCATGGCTATGCATTGCTGAATGTGGTGATGCATTCGGACACCATCGGCATTGCCTGCAATGCCAATTTGCGGCCGTATCAGCGTGACGGGGGATTGGTGGCATTGCAGCTGGCCGACCTGACGGTGGAGCAGGAGGAAGCGTTCTACACCCGCTATGGGGTGGTGAGCCGGGTGGGGTATGGGCTATCGCCGTTGGCTCAGGGGCTGGTCAGGCAGTTGATTGCCTGCGATACCGAGGTGTGACCGACGGGGCACCCCTGTGGGAGCGGGTTTACCCGCGAATACGATGGCGAATTCATTGACGCATTCGCGGGTAAACCCGCTCCCACAGGGTCTTCTACATCCCTCAACCTTTGCGGGTTGTCCGGCTCAACTGGCCATCCACCCCGACCGGCACTTCACCAGCCAGGGTCACCCGCCGCACCACACGTGGCTGGGTGCCGTAATCATCCACCGCATAATGCTGCGTCGCGCGGTTATCCCAGATTGCCACGTCCCCCGCCTGCCAGCGCCAGCGAACCGTGTTCTCCAACCGCGTCACATGCCCTTGCAGCACCGCGAACAGGTGTTGTGAATCCGCCAGCGAATAACCTTTGATGCGCTTCACGAAGTGCCCCAGCTGCAGCACCCGCTCGCCACTGATCGGGTGCACGCGCACCACCGGGTGCTCGGTCTCGTACACCGTGGAGGTGAACACTTTGCGATAGCGCTCCAGCTTGGCCGCGTCCACGTCGGGCTTCGCGCTGGCGTAATCGTATTCGTTGCTGTGCACCGCCCACAGTTTGTCGGCCAGCTCGCGCAGCGGCTCGGGCAGCTCCTGGTACGCCGTGGCGGTGTTGGCCCACACAGTGTCGCCACCGGATGCCGGCGCCACCACGCTGCGCAGGATCGAGGCCTTGGGGTAGGCATCGACGAAGGTCACGTCGGTGTGCCAGGAGTTGGCCCGCTGGCCTTCGGCGCCATCGAGCTGCAACAGGTAACTGGTGCCGTCGACCACCGGCACGGTGGGGTGGGCGACCGGCTCGCCGAGCAGCTTGGCGAAGGCTTCCTGGCTTTGGTCATCCAGATGGGTCTGGCCACGGAAGAAGATCACCTTGTGCTTCACCAGCGCGGCCTGGATGGCATCGAGGGTGGCGGCATCAAGGTCGGCGGACAATTGCACCCCGCGAATTTCGGCGCCGATACGGCCGGCAACAGGGTGAATGTCGAGTTCGAGGTTTTGTGGCGCGGAGGCCAGGGCAGCGTTGCTCATGGTCGTGTCCTTGCGGTCATTGTCGGGGCTTTGGGATTCAGCGGGCGGCCTGCACGGCCTGATTCTGTTGCAGGGCGGCATCGAGGAAGCGGGGTTCGATCCAGTCGGCCACCTGGAAGCCACGGCGGATCAGGCGCTCCTTGGCGGCCAGGTCCACGCCCTGTTGCAACTGGCCGACGAATTCGGCGTCCAGCCGTGGATCGAAGTAATGGGCCAGGTCTTCCGTGGCCAGGTCGTCGCTGAGGATGCTGCGCGGCCAGTTGGCATTACTGGCCACCAGCTCGACGTAGGCCTCGCGGTTGTGTTCGTCGCGCAGCCAGGCGCTGGCCTGTTGCTGGGCATTGACCAGGCGCTGTACCAGCTCGGGGTATTTGCGGATGAAATCGCCAGTACCCAACAGCACCGCCTGGGTACTGCCGGCACCTGCCAGGTCACGTGAGTTGACCGGCAGCTCTACCAGCCCGCGCTCGCGTAGCGACAGCAGGTTGGACAGACCCCAGGTGGCGTCGATCTGCTTGGCGGCCAGTGCGGCATTGGCGGCGTTGAAGTCCAGGTTGATCACCTTCAGCTCGCGCTCGCTAAGCCCCTGGCTGGCCAGGGCGCTGGCGAACGACAGCTGGTTGGCGGTGCCACGGAACACCGCCACGCGCTTGCCCTTGAGGTCGTGCAGGGTCTTGATGCCGGAACCGGGCACCACGCCCAGGTAGCTCTTCACCCCACGTACGCCCGCCGACAGCACGCGGGTGTCCAGGCCGTTGGCCTTGCCGACGATGGCGGCCAGGTCGCCGAGGTAGGCGAAATCGGCCTGGCCGTTGGCCAACGCTTCGTTCACCACCGGCCCGGCGCCCTTGAAGAAGTGCCAGTCGATGCGAATGCCGTCCTTGGCGAACTCCTTCTCCAGCAGTTGCTGGTCACGCAGCACGTCGACCACGCCACCGGCGCTGGGCTTGCTGCCCGCGCTGAGGTCGGGCACGGCGATGCGGATGCTTGCGGGCTTGGCCGGTTCAGCCGCGTGGGCGCTGAGGGTGAAGGCCAGCCCGAGGGCGGTGATCAGGTGGCGCAGCGGGGTTTTCATGGCAAGGCTCCTTGGCAGGCTGCCACCGGCGATGGCCGGCGCTTTGGCCAGAAGCTAGGCAGGTCTGGTTAGAACCTACAAAGATCAAAACTTCATTCTTCAGTAACTGGAAAGCATAAATCAGGCGGCATGCGGGCCTGCGGCTGGCTTGCGGAAAATGCATGGAAAATATGAGGAAAACGCAACGGCGAGAGGCTTCCGTATGCATGAAGCGCATGCTCTTATCTCTTGAAAGTCATTTTTTGGAATTTTTAATTCCCTAAATGAATAATCTAACAACGCTTCGAGAGATGGCCGATGAATGGAATTCTGAGCAGAGGTCGGGGATGGCTCCGGGGGTCGCTACGCGACCCTTTCGCGACGCAAGGCCGCTCCCACAAGGATCGCGCCCGCTTGTTGCCCTGGGTCTTGCCTGTGCTGGTTGCGCTGCTGTGGGTAGTGGCCAGCCGGGAGCACTGGATGAGCGAGCAGATTCTGCCGGCGCCAGCATTGGTATGGCAGAGCGCGGTGGAGTTTGGTTCCGGCGAGCTGTGGGGGCACCTGTGGATAAGCTTGCAGCGGTTGTTCTGGGGGCTGGCGGTCGGCATCGGCAGCGGGTTGCTGCTGGGGGTCTGGCTGGGTGCTTCGCGGCGGGCGCAGACGTTGGTGCTGCCGACCTTCGTGGCACTGGCACAGATTCCTACCCTGGCCTGGATCCCGTTGTTCATGCTGTTCTTCGGGATCGGCGAGTTGCTCAAGCTGGTGGTGCTGGTGAAAGCCGTGGTGGTCCCCGTTACCTTGCACACGCTGGTCGGTGTACGGGATGCCCAGCCCAAGCTGCGAGAGGCCGCTGCGGTGCTGCGCCTGCCTCGCCATCTACTGTTCCTGCGCCTGCTGCTGCCGGCTGCCCTGCCCGCCTTCCTCACCGGCGTACGCCTGGCCCTGGCCACCGGCTGGACCTCACTACTGGCGGTCGAACTGCTGGCCTCCAGCGAAGGGATTGGCTACCTGATGGTCTGGGGACGACAGCTGTTCATGCTCGACCTGGTGCTGCTGTGCATCCTGGTGATCGGCCTGGTCGGCGCACTGCTGGAGCACGGCTTCTCGGCCCTGGAAAAGCGCCTGCTGTACTGGCCGCAAGCGGCCACAGGGGAGCAGCACCGTGGCCCCGTGCCGCGGGGTTGGCAAAGCCTGCTGCTGCCACTGGCACTGTTGGCCCTGTGGCAGGCCAGCAGCAGCTTTGGCTGGGTCGACAGCAACATCCTGACCTCGCCACTTGAAGTGTTGCGTACTCTGCTGACCGGCCTGGCCGATGGTTCGCTGCCGCAAGCCTTGCTGCTGAGCCTGCAGCGCACTTTGGCCGGCTTGCTGCTGGGCGGTAGCGCTGGCCTGCTGGTCGGTTTGCTGTTGGGGCTTTCGGCCAATGCCGAACGTATCTTCGGGCCCAGCCTGTCGGCATTGCGTCAGGTGGCGCTGTTTGCCTGGGTGCCGCTGCTCACGGCCTGGTTCGGCCTTGGGGAAGGGGCCAAGCAGGTATTCGTCGGCATGGCTGCGTTCTTCCCCTTGCTGATCGCCACCCAGCGCGGCATCGCCAGCCTCTCGCCGCAGCTGGGTGAAGCCGCGCGCACCCTGCGCCTGAACCTGTGGCAACGCCTGCGCCTGCTGGTGCTGCCCGGCGCAGCCCCGGCCATTTTTGCGGGCCTGCGCCTGTCGCTGATCTACGCCTGGCTGGGCACCATCGGCGCCGAATACTTCATGCCCTCGGACGGCGGCATCGCCAGCCTGATGATCGGCGCCCAGCAACTGTTCCGCATGGACCAGGTAATGGCCGCCATGCTGTTGATCGGCCTGGTCGGCGCCCTGCTCGGCACCCTTGGACAACGCCTCGAATCACGCGCCACGCGCTGGAGAACCGCATGAACGCCTTCAACACCTCGCACCTGCACGCGGCCAACCAGCCCGATGCCACCCCACCCCTGGTCAGCTTCGAGGGGGTCGGCAAAGTGTTCAGCGTCGATGGCCAGCCGCTGGAAGCCATCCGCAACTTCAACCTGTCGATCAACCAAGGCGAATTCATCGCCATCGTCGGCGCTTCCGGCTGTGGCAAGTCCACCCTGTTGCGCCTGCTGGTAGGGCTGGATACCGACTACAGCGGCAACATCCGTGTCGACGGCCACACTGTCAGCGGCATTGGTAGCGAACGCGGCATCGTGTTTCAGGAACACCGGCTATTCCCCTGGCTGAGCGTGGAACAGAACATTGCCCTGGGCCTGGTCAACGAACCGCTAACCCAGGGTGAACGCGCGCGGCGGGTACACGAGTTCGTGCAACTCGTGGGGCTGGTCGGCTTCGAGTCGGCCTACCCACACCAGCTGTCCGGCGGCATGGCCCAGCGCGTGGCGATTGCCCGAGGCCTGGTAGCCAGCCCGCGGATCCTGCTGCTCGACGAGCCGTTCGGCGCGCTGGATGCACTGACCCGCCAGCAACTGCAGGACGAGCTGCTGGCCATTCGCGAACGGGCAGGTATCACAACGTTGCTGGTGACCCACGATGCCGAGGAGGCGACATATCTGGCTGATCGGGTTGTGGTGCTGGAGCCACGTCCTGGCAGGATCAAGTCGGTCATCGAGATCGATCTGCCACACCCACGGTTGCGTACGGGCGTGGCACTGCACGGGCTGCGCGAGAAGGTGCTGCACCAGATTACCGGCGACGGGGGCTACCTGCCGTTGCCAGCGCGCCGGGTGGAAGGCCTGCGGCCAGAGCTGATCGCACTTTGAACCGAACGGCATGGCCAACTCGGTCGGCAGGTAAAAACGGCTACAGATCAAGGCGATGGACGCCATCGGATCAGATGGGTATCATGCGTGCGCGTTGCACTCGTAGCTCAGCTGGATAGAGTACTGCCCTCCGAAGGCAGGGGTCGTGGGTTCGAATCCCGCCGAGTGCGCCATATCAAAAAGCCCTGGGCCTGTGCCCGGGGCTTTTTCGTTTGTGCGACATGTCGCGTTTCTGGCACTCCCGTACCACCGGTCATTGGTGTTAGCGTGGGCGTCTTCCCGTTTCCCGACGGGTAACCCACAACAATGATTGGCGAAGGAATGCGCACAACCATGCACCTGAAAAAACTTACAGCCACAACCCTGCTGCTGGCCAGCATCGGCCTGTTCACCCAGCCGGCACAGGCCAACCTTACCCAGCAGCAGTCCGCAGCCATCGTAAAAGCCTTCGACGGCAGCGACCCAAGCGACTTCAAGCAGTTCCTCGGCAAGCTCAAAGGCAGCGACCTGGCCAAGGCCGACAACCTCGCGGCAACCCTGGATGCCTACCTGGCCGGCAAGCCATTGGCCGCCGAGCAGCAGAACGAGATCAACCGCCTGCTCGGCCTGTATACACGCATCAAGTACGGCAAGGCTGCCAGCGAAACCCTGCGTGAACTGGTGGCCATCCCCACCTTCAACGTCGAAGGCACGCCGCAGCACGAGAACCCCGAATTCCTCAGGATCGCCGACAAGATCAAGGCCCTGGCCGACAGCTTCGGCCTGGCTTTCCGCAATATCGACAACCGGGTCTACGAGATTTCACTGGGCAGCGGCAAGGAAGTGGTCGGCATCCATGCCCACGCCGACGTGGTGCCGGTCAACCCGGACAACTGGAAGCTGGCCGATGGCACGCGCCTGGACCCGTTCAAGGTCACCTTGGTCGGCGACCGCATGTACGGCCGTGGCACCGAAGACGACAAGAACGGCATCGTCGTGGCGATGTACGCACTGAAAGTGGCCAAGGACGAGAACCTGCCGCTGGCCCGCCAGTTCAAGCTGCTGATCGACACCACTGAAGAAACCAGCGGTGATGCCATCCCCTACTACTTCGAGCGCAACCCCACGCCCGACTACAACCTGGCCCTCGATGGCGGCTACCCGGTGGTCATCGCCGAGAAAGGCTACGGCACGATCATGGCGAGTTTCAGCAAGCGCCAGGCCAGTGGCAAGGGCGCCGAGATCGTCAACCTGACCGGCGGCCTGGCCACCAACCAGATCCCGACCACCTCGGTCGCGACCCTGGTCACCGACAACCCGGCGAAGCTGGCCAGCCAGCTGGAAAAGGCCGGCGCCGATTACGTGAAGCGCAATGGCGGTGACTTCAGCATCGCTGCCAAGGCCGAGGGCAAACAGGTGTTGCTCACCGTGACCGGCGTTTCCGCCCACTCTTCGGAGCCGGAGTCGGGGGTCAACCCGGTGGCGCGCATGCTCGGTTTCATCAACGGCCTGGGTCAGCAGGTGCCGCTCAAGCACAACCACTTCACCGACGCCGCCCGCTACGCCGCCGACAACTGGGGCCTGGACTACCTGGGCAACAAGCTCGGCGTGGCCTTCAAGGACCCGTTCATGGGCCCGCTGACCGCTTCGCTGACCTTTGTCGGAGTGGATGAGAAAGGCCTGAAACTGGCGGTGAACCTGCGCATTCCGAAAGGCAAGCCGATTGCCACGATCAAGGACGAACTGGCCGACAAGCTGGGCAAATGGACCCGGCAAAGCCACACCTCGGTGGCCTTCGACTACAGCCTGGACGAGCCGATGTACCGCAACCCCGAGGGCGAATGGGTCAAGGCCTTGCTTGACGTGGCGACCGAGAACCTGGGCATGAAGCACGAGTTCGGTACCTCGGCGGGTGCGACCTCGGTACATGACCTGCCCAACGGCGTGCAGTTCGGCCTGGCCATGCCGGATGTGAAGTACACCGGGCACAACGACAACGAGTTCAAGACCGTGGAACAGTTCATGCTGGACTTGCAGGTGGTGAGCGAAATGGTGGCGCGGATCGGGCAGATGCCGAAGCTCTGATTGGCTGTACCGGCCTCTTCGCGGCTAAAGCCGCTCCCACAGGGATCGCACAGGTTTCGATGTGGGAGCGGCTTTAGCCGCGAAGAGGCCGGCACAGGCGATCACTCATGACGTTTTTCAATCGACTCGATGCCGTTTCCTGCATTGCCGTGCAGAGCGCCGTGCCGGATGCTTTATTTACTCCGAGACATCGCTTTTTCCATCCGCAGAGGCCCGTATGAAGACCGTCGAACAGATCCTCAAGACCAAGTCCCAGCACCAGACCGTGTACACCATCGGCCCGGATGACTCGGTACTCGACGCCCTGAAGCTGCTGGCGGAGAAAAACGTCGGTGCGCTGCCCGTGGTCGAGGGCAACCAGGTGGTGGGTATCGTCAGTGAACGGGACTATGCGCGCAAACTGGTGCTCAAGGGGCGCTCATCCGCCGCTACCCCCGTGCGCGAAATCATGAGTGCGCCGGTGGTCACCGTGGAACCAAAGCAGAACCTCGAGTACTGCATGAACCTGATGACCAATCGCCATCTGCGCCACCTGCCGGTGGTCAGCAATGGCGAGCTGCTCGGCCTGCTGTCGATCGGCGACCTGGTCAAGGAAACCATCGCCGAACAGGCCAGCCTGATCCTGCAACTGGAGCAATACATCCGCGGTGAATGAAACGCCTCAATGGTAGGCGCGCTCCAGCTCGTCCAGCTGATGGTCGAAACTGCGCAGGCGCGCCGACCAGGTATACACCAGCACTTCCAGGTCCCGGTTGAGCACGGCGGTATTGCCATGGCCGCTGCGGGTTGGCTCGCCCAGATCCAGTTGGTAGCGTTCACGGGCCATAGCCTGGGCAACGCTGGACAGGTCGCGGGCATTGGCCAGCCAATGGTGATGGTGGTCATGAATTTCGCGGTCGAGCAAGCGGCACTGGCGTTTCAGGGCATCCAGGCTCTGCTCCAGCGGCGTGCCCTTGAGCTCGCCCATGACCTCTTCGAAGGTACGCCCCGAATGCCAGTAGCTGCCCCAGAAATAGCGGTCGAACACCGTCTCGACGCGGCGCAGCGCGACTTTGGTGTTCCAGATGGTCAGCAACGTTCGCCCCTGCACCACTTCGCGCTTGTTCAGGTGCAGCTGCTGCCAGGCGATCCAGGCCAGCGCCACCAGTGCAACCGCCACAGTGACAGCGGCAGCGGCATACAGGAAATGCACCGCCTGGGTCATCTGTTGCGTCTGCCTGATGCCATAGAAATAACTGGCCGTCAGGGTGCCCAGGATCGTCACGGAGCACCAGAACCCTGGTGCGTAGGGATCTTTCATCGCGCTATCCCCTCTTGTTTTCCTGAGCATAGCAACGGCCAATCACTCGTCAGGTGCCACTCGGCGCTTTATTTTCGAGGGCGACGCAACGCTTCGTTGAGTTGATCGAACGGCTCCGCCCAGTCGGCGTCCTCGTTGATGCTGTCCTTGAGAAACTCGCGCTGGGAAGCGCTCCAGAACGGCGCATCCACCAGCTTGATGTCGTTCTTCAGTGGCGAGTGGCTGGCGATGAACTGATCGATGCTTACCGCATCGTCAGGCAGGCCCAGTTGTTTGAACAGCTCGGCAAACGGATGGATCGGCGCTTCCATGGTTCCTCCTGAGAGCCAGGCAAGCCGTCCACGACGCCCGCCCGGCATTGGTGTGAAAACATCAGCACAGCTCGCGCACTTCGGCGTGCGGCACCAGTTTCATGTACTGCTCCATGCTCATGTGGATCAGGTGATCGTGGTCACCCGCTTCCAGGTAGACATCGCCCTGACGGGTCAGGCTCGGGTCGACCAGCATTTTTATCTGGTAGGCATCGCCAAGGGCCGGTACGGCACCGCGCTCGCAGTCGCCGAACAGGCTCGGCAGGCCGCTTTCACGGGTCAGTTGCCAGGCCCCGGACATGCGCACCTTGGTCATGTCCAGATGCCGGTTGGCCGGTAGCACGGCCATGATGTAGTTGCCATGACGGTCATCGAGCATCACCGACTTGGCGACCCGCTCGGCGGGTACGCCGGCCGTACGGGCCGACTCCAGGCTGGTGGCCGAATGTGGATGGGGAATGATGTCGTAGTCGCAGTTGGCCTTGTCCAGGCGATCCTGCAGGGTCTTTGCCATACGCATGATGCACCTCCGGTTTCGCCCCCCAATTTCCAATTTTAGGCCGGGTACCAGCAGGCAGGGCTAAACTTGTGCAATAGAGGCAAACGAGGTGACGACAGGTGATCGCCCGCTGCTGGCGCTGGCTGTTGCTGGTGTTGCTGCTTGGCATTACGCCAGGCGGCCTGGCAGCGCCCGGTGCAGTCTGGGTGCTGGGCATCGATGACGCCATCGGCCCGGCCAGCGCCGACTACCTGGTACGCAGCCTCGGCCAGGCACAGGCACAGGGCGCACAACTGGTGGTTATCCGCATGGACACCCCGGGCGGGCTGGACAGCGCCATGCGCCAGATGATCAAGGCGATTCTCGCCAGCCCCGTGCCGGTCGCCACCTTCGTCGCCCCCAGCGGGGCCCGCGCCGCCAGCGCCGGCACTTATATCCTCTACGCCAGCCATATTGCAGCCATGGCACCCGGTACCAACCTGGGTGCCGCCACGCCCGTGCAGATCGGCGCCCCGCCAGGCACGCCCAAGGACGACAAGGCCAAAGGCAGCGATAACGAAACCCTCGCGCGCAAGCAGGTCAACGATGCGGCGGCCTACATTCGTGGCCTGGCGCAGCTGCGCGGGCGCAATGCCGACTGGGCGGAAAAGGCCGTGCGCGAGGCGGTCAGCCTGTCCGCCAGCGAGGCCCTGCGGCTTGACGTGATCGACCAGGTGGCCGACGACCTGCCCGACCTGCTGCGCAAGCTCGATGGCAAAACGCTCACTGTCGCTGGCCAGCCCCAACAGCTGCAGACCGCCGGCGCCATCCTGGTCGAGCACCTGCCGGACTGGCGCACGCGCGTGCTGGCGGTCATCACCAACCCCAGCGTGGCGCTGATCCTGATCATGATCGGCGTGTACGGCCTGCTGTTCGAGTTCATGAACCCCGGCTCGACGGTAGGGGGTGTGGTGGGCGGCATCTGTCTGTTACTGGCGCTGTATGCCCTGCAGTTGTTGCCGGTGAGTTTCGCCGGGGTGGCGCTGATATTGCTCGGCATCGCCTTCATGATCGCCGAAGCCTTCCTGCCCAGTTTCGGTGTGGTCGGTTTCGGCGGTATCGTCGCCTTCGTGGTCGGCGCGCTGATCCTGATCGATACCGATGCCCCCGGTTTCGGCATCCCGCTGGCCCTGATCGGCACCCTCGCGGTGTTCTCGGCGCTGCTGATCGGCGGTGTGCTGGGCATGGCCCTCAAGGCCCGTCGACGGGCGCTGGTCAGCGGTGACGCCGGTCTGGTCGGCAGCCTGGTCACCGTCACCCAGGTCATGGCGGGCAACCCGTTCTGTGGCTTTGTGCTGGCCCAGGGCGAGCAATGGCAGGCGCAGTGTGCAACGCCACTGCAAGCGGGCCAGAACGTGCGGGTGACCGCGCGCCATGGCGTCATGCTGGAAGTGAGCGCCGCCGCGCCCGCGGCGCAAGGAGAATGACCATGTTCATGCAATTGGGCTTCGGCGCGGTGCTGATCGTGCTGGCGATGCTGTTGCTGTCGGCGTTCCGCATCCTGCGCGAATACGAGCGCGGCGTGGTATTCCAGCTGGGGCGCTTCTGGCAGGTGAAGGGGCCGGGGCTGATCCTGTTGATCCCGGTGATCCAACAAATGGTTCGGGTCGACCTGCGCACCGTGGTGCTGGATGTACCGCCGCAGGATGTGATCACCCGCGACAACGTCTCGGTCAAGGTCAACGCCGTGCTGTACTTCCGCGTGCTTGATCCGCAGAAGGCGATCATTCAGGTCGAGGACTTTCTCGTGGCAACCAGCCAGTTGGCCCAGACCACACTGCGTGCGGTGCTCGGCAAGCACGAACTGGATGAACTGCTGGCCGAACGCGAGCAGCTGAACTCGGACATTCGCCAGGTGCTGGATGCACAGACCGATGCCTGGGGCATCAAGGTGGCCAACGTGGAGATCAAGCACGTCGACCTCAACGAATCGATGGTGCGCGCCATTGCCCGCCAGGCCGAGGCCGAGCGTGAACGACGGGCCAAGGTGATCCATGCCGAGGGTGAGTTGCAGGCGTCGGAAAAGCTGATGCAGGCGGCGCAGATGCTGAGCAAGGAGCCGGGGGCGATGCAGTTGCGCTACATGCAGACGCTGGGGGCGATTGCCGGGGACAAGAGCTCGACCATCGTGTTTCCGCTGCCGGTGGATTTGCTCAAGGGGATGGTGGACAAGCAGAAATAGAGGTGGCCCATTCGCGGGCAAGCCCGCGAATGGCCTACATACGATATGTCAGACTGGCGCGCGGCGCAGAGTCGCCAGGAAGGTAGCAGCACCAATGAACAACCCGGCAAACGTCCGGTTCAAACGCTTCTGCTGCTTGGGCGTACGCAGCAAGCGCAACACCCGCGCAGCCAATCCGGTGTACCCCGCCATCACCAGCATATCCACGGTGACCATGGTCACGGTGATCGCCACATACTGTGGTAACAGCGGTTGATGCGGGTTGATGAACTGCGGCAGCACCGCCAGCATGAACACCAGCGCCTTCGGGTTGCTGACGTTGACCAGGAAGCCACGGAACACCAGGCTCAGCGGTTTACCGATCGGGCGCACGGCGGATTCATCGCTCATGTCCATGGGCAGGGCACGCCACTGCTTGTAGGCCAGGTAGATGAGGTAGGCGACACCGAACCATTTGATGACCTGGAAGGCCGTGGCCGAGGCGGCCAGGACGGCACCGACGCCGGCGGCAATGATGGCGATTTGCATGATCAGGCCCAGTTGCAGGCCCAGGGCGTTCCAGTAACCACGCCAGAAGCCGTATTGCAGGCCGCTGGACATCGAGGCAATCGCCCCGGCACCGGGTGAAAGGCTGATCACCCAACAGGCGGCAAAGAAGCCCAACCACACTTCCATCGACATCACACACCTCGCTCGAACATATGTTGCAAATCGTTAAGCTAAGGTGTTGGTGAAAAAATAACCAGCGATTTCTGAAGGATTTGTATTGCCTGTGCTGGCCTCTTCGCGGGTGAACCCGCTCCCACAGGAGTTTCACAGCCCTTGAGGACAGCGCAATACCTGTGGGAGCGGGTTTACCCGCGAAGAGGCCGGTGCAGGTTCAGTCACCCTCGACAGGCGACTCTTTGTGCATGGACTGCACCTCAGCCCCGCGCCAGCGCCGTACCGACTTCTGGAAGAACTGGCTGTTGGGCACCTGCACCAGCGCCCCACCCGCCTCTGGCATTTCCATCAGGGTGGTGAACAGCAGGTTGATGGCAATCACCCGGCCTTTCACGCCCGGCTTGTCCAGGGTGTCGACCAGCTCGACCACGTCACCGATGCGAAACGGCCCGACGGTGAAGATGAGCACCGCGCACAGCAGGTTGGACAGCACGCTCCACATGGCGAAGAAGGCCACCGCCGCCACCGCGACGAAGCCGGACAGTGCTGTCCACAGCACGGTCGCCGATACACCCAGGCGCTCCAGCACGAACAGCAACGCACTGCCCATGATCAGCCAGCGCAGGCCACCACGCACCGGCACCAGCAGCTCCGGCGGCAACGGGTAACGCTGGCCCAGGCGGCTCAACCCGCGCGCGACGATGCGCTGCAGGACAAAGGCCGCCACCAGGATCAACAGGATCTGCAAGCCCAGCCAGAAGGTGTCCATCCATTGCCCTGGCAGCAGCGAACGCAGTTCCTCCATCAGGACAACGCCTCGAGCTCGGCCTGCATGCTTTCGAGGGTTTCCAGCGCTTCCATCCAGGCCTCTTCCAGTTCGCCCTCGCGCTGCTTGAGCTTGGTCTGGCGCGCCAGCAGGTCACGCAATTCGTCCTTGCGCGACGCGTCGTAGAGGCCACTATCCCCCAGCCCGGTCTCGATCTCGGCCAGTTGCGCGTGCACCTGGTTGAGCTCGGTTTCCAGCTTGTCGGCGGCCTTCTTGTGCGGGGCCAGTTGCTGGCGCAAGGCTGCGGCAGCCTGGCGCTGGGCTTTCTTGTCGGTCTTGTCCGGGTTGACCGGGGCGGTACTGGCCGGCGCACTGCGTTGGCGGTACTCGACCAGCCAGCGGCTGTAGTCGTCCAGGTCACCATCGAAGGTGTCGACCTTGCCGTCGGCCACCAGCAGGAAGTCGTCGGTAGTGCTCTTGAGCAGGTGACGGTCGTGCGACACCACCACCACGGCACCGGCAAACTCCTGCAAGGCCATGGTCAGCGCCAGGCGCATTTCCAGGTCGAGGTGGTTGGTCGGTTCGTCGAGCAGCAGCAGGTTCGGCCGTTCCCAGGCGATCAGTGCCAGTGCCAGGCGAGCTTTTTCACCACCGGAGAAGTTCACCACCGGCTCGTCGACACGGTCGCCATGGAAGTCGAAGCCACCCAGGAAATCGCGCAGGGTCTGCTCGCGCTCGGTGGGGGCGATGCGCTGCAGGTGCAGCAACGGGCTGGCCTTGTCGTCCAGCGAGTCCAGCTGGTGCTGGGCAAAGTAGCCCACCGCCAGGTTCTCGCCGCGCACCAGGCGACCCGATAGTGGTTCAAGCTCGCCCGCGAGGTTCTTGATCAGGGTCGACTTGCCGGCACCGTTGGGGCCGAGCAGGCCAATGCGCGCACCCGGGGTGAGCTGCAACTTGACCTTGTCGAGGATGGCCTTGTCACCGTAACCCAGGCGGCCCTCGGACAGGCTCAGCAGCGGGCTGGAGATTTTCTGCGACTCGCGGAAGACGAAGTCGAACGGCGAATCGACATGCGCCGCCGACAGCTCCTCCATGCGTTCCAGGGCCTTGATCCGGCTCTGTGCCTGGCGGGCCTTGGTGGCCTGGGCCTTGAAGCGGGCAATGTACTTTTCCATGTGCGCACGCTGGGCCTGTTGCTTCTCGTAGGCCTGCTGCTGTTGCGCCAGGCGCTCGGCACGGGTGCGCTCGAAGGCGGTGTAGCCACCCTTGTACAGGTTCAGCTTGCGCTGCTCGACGTGCAGCACATGGTCGACCACAGCGTCGAGGAAGTCGCGGTCGTGGGAGATCAGCAACAGCGTGCCGGGGTAGCCCTTGAGCCAGTCCTCCAGCCACAGGATAGCGTCCAGGTCCAGGTGGTTGGTGGGCTCGTCGAGCAGCAGCAGGTCGGACGGGCACATCAGGGCCTGGGCCAGGTTCAGGCGCATCCGCCAGCCACCGGAGAAGTCGCCGACGCGGCGGTCCATCTGCTCGTTGGTGAAGCCCAGGCCAGCCAGCAACTTGCGTGCACGGGCGTCGGCGGTATAGCCGTCGGCGCTATCCAGCTCAATGTGCAGGCGCGCCAGGGCGGTACCGTCGTGGGCCTGCTCGGCCGCGGCCAGATCGGCCTGGACCTTGCGCAGGCGCGCGTCGCCGTCGAGCACATAGTCCACGGCCAGGCGGTCGAGGGTGTCGACCTCCTGGCGCATGTGGGCGATGCGCCAGTCACCGGGCAGCTGGCAATCGCCGGCATCAGGTGACAGCTCACCGCGCAGCAAGGCGAACAGGCTGGATTTTCCGGCACCGTTGGCGCCGATCAGGCCGGCCTTGTGACCGGTGTGCAGGGTCATCTCGGCGCCTTCTAGCAAGCGCTGCGGACCACGCTGTAAAGTGAGGTTGGATAGTCTGATCATGATGGTCGCGGAGTCTACCAGCTTCCTCGGCCCATAGCGCGAGTGGAACCATGCACACCGACCTGTGGAATCACGCCCTGGCCCTGTATGCCAGGCCCGGCGTGGAAGCGGCCTGCCTCGCCCTGCAGGCGCAGGGTGGCGATGTCTGTCTGCTGCTGTGCGCAACCTGGCTGCAGGCGCGTGGCGTGGCCGTGCGGGACGAACGCGTACAGGCATTGCGCGAGGTTACCGAGCCCTGGCAGCGCGAAGTGGTCAACCCATTACGTAGCTTGCGCCAACAGTGGCGAGCAGCAGCGCAAAATGATGCGCAGCTGGCGGCGTTGCGTGAGCAGGTGAAGGGGTTGGAGCTACAGGCCGAGAAAGCCTTGCTTGAGCGCTTGCAGGAGCGTTCGCGACAGTGGCCGGCAGGCGCCCATGAGCCCGTGGACGACTGGCTGGCCCGGCTGGTGCCGGACCAGGCCCGCCACCACGACGCGCTGGTTCGATTGCGCGTCGCGGCGGCAACGTTTCAGGACGCCGAAGACGGTGCCTGAGCCGGGGTGCTGGCGGGTGCCGATGGTGCTACCGAAGCTGCCGGGGTGGCCGAGTTGGTCGCAGCGGCCGGGGTGCTGGCGGCAGGCGTAGCCGGTTTGGCTTCGGCTGGCTTGCTGACAACAGGCTTGGCAGCTGCTGGCTTGGCGGCGGGTTTGGCGGCCGCACGTGCTGGAGCCTTGGCGGCAGCTGGCTTCGCGGCTGGCTTGGCAGCAGCGGCTTTGGCTGGTGCTTTGGCCGCCGCTGGCTTGGCTGTGGCAGCGGGCTTGGCTGCAGGTTTGGCTGCGGCAGTGGCCTTGGCGGCTGGCTTGGCTGCAGGTTTGGCTGCAGCAGTGGCCTTGGCTGCTGGCTTGGCTGCAGGTTTGGCCGCAGCAGTGGCCTTGGCGGCTGGCTTGGCTGCAGGTTTGGCCGCAGCAGTAGCCTTGGCAGCTGGTTTGGCGGCAGGTTTGGCGGCAGCAGTGGCCTTGGCGGCTGGCTTGGCTGCAGGTTTGGCGGCAGCAGCCCTGGAGGCGGGCTTGGCGGTCTTGGCAGCACGCTGGTCAAGCGCCTTGGCTGCAGCTTCGCGAACCTTGCCTACACCCTGGGCCAGCTTGAGGCTGTCCTGGGCATCGCGCTTGAGTTGCTGGATATAAGAACGGGTCTGGGTTTGACGTTCCTTGAGGGAGTCGAGCAGTTCTTCAAGTTCGCCAATGATTTTTTGCGCCTTGGTCTGCGCCTTGGCTTTACCTGCCTTGGCCGCATCTTGCAGTTTCAGGCGACCGTTGTGCAGTTTTTCCTGGGCCTTGCCACGCTGCTTTTCCAACTTGGCCAGCAGTTTTTCCGCATCAGCCAGCGCTTGCGAGCAGGCATCCTCCAAGTGTTCGAGCAAGCTGCCCGAAAGTTGCTGGAGCAGGTGTAACGGCGTACTTACTGGCTTCTTTTTGGCCGACATGGTTTACCTCCTGGCTGACGAGATTGCGGCTCATACTATGCTTCTGCTGCTACCGCCGCTAGGGCATGTTGACAGTAATATTTACGCCGCGTTGCATGCCTGGGCAAAGTTGTTATCTTGCAGCTCCGAGCAAGTGTAGTTGCTGAATAAATCATTGCTGATATTTGCCACTTATCTGTAATGCACAGCCCCCTGTTGGAGCGGCCTTGTGTCGCGATGGGCTGCGGAGCAGCCCCTGGATTTCGGCACCACCGCAGATATTGCCGGGGCTGCTTTGCAGCCCTGTCGCGACACAAGGCCGCACCTACAAGGACCGCGAGCACACAATACAAAACGGAACACTGGCATACTTCCCCGCTCATTGGCGCAGGAACCGACCATGCCTCGATATCTTGTATTAGGTTTATGCCTGCTGGCCCCCATCGCCCTGGCCGACAGCGACGAACATGACCTTGCCTACAGCCTCGGCGCCAGCCTGGGTGAGCGGCTGCGCCAGGATATGCCGGGCCTGCAACTGGATGCGCTGGTCGAAGGCCTACGCCAGTCCTACCAGGGGCAACCGCTGAAACTCGACAAGGCACGCATGCAGGCCGTGCTCCGGCAGCATGAAACGCAGGAAGGCGATGCCGCCATGCAGAAGCTGCAGGCTGCCGAAACACGCTTCATGACCAAAGAGCGTGGTGGTTATGGTGTGCACGAACTACCGGAGGGCGTGCTCTACAGCGAACTGCAAGCAGGTACGGGCGCGCAGCCCAAAGCCGGTGGCAAGGTGCAGGTGCGCTATGTGGGCAGGCTGCCAGACGGCTCGGTGTTCGACCAGAACCAGACGCCCCAATGGTTCAGCCTGGATTCGGTGATCGAAGGGTGGCAGGTGGCCTTGCCGCGAATGCACGCCGGCGCCAAATGGCGCCTGGTGATTCCGTCGGCGCAAGCCTATGGCGCCGAGGGCGCAGGGGACCTGATCGCACCCTACACACCCCTGGTGTTCGAGATCGAACTGCTGGCGGTTGGCGACTGACGCCAACCCTCAGGCCTGGACCGCGCCTTCTTCCTTGTGCGCGTTGTGCAGCACTTCGATCAGGCAGTCTTCAAGTTCGAAGCGCTCGTGCAACAGCCCGCCCAACTTGGCCAGTTTCTCGGCGAAGCGTTCGGTGTCCTTGCACTCACCCTTGGCGCAATGGTCATTGAAGGCCAGTGCGATCTGAGTACTGTCGTTGATCCGTGGGTTGATCTCTTCGGCCAGCTTCAGCGCTTTTTCGTCTCCGAAAGCCTTGGCCTCTCTGACCAACTGCTCGCAGACCTCGAAATGCCACGCCGAAACGTAGTCGACAAGGAGCGCGCAAAACTCCCCGTTGGTGTCCTTGTCGGCGAAGGCCGGCTTGGCATCGCGCAGTGCGCGGAAAGCCTGCACCAGTTCCTTGCGCTCCGCCAGCCAGCGGTCGATCAGTTTGTGAACCCCACCCCAGCGTTCCTGAGCGTTCTGACAACTATCGAGCATGGCGATCTCTTCCCTTCTGGGTAGATGCCGCTGCACCTCGCACCACGACCGTGCAGCACAAAGGTGACATCAGCAGGCGGCATCGAGCAGTTGTGTTTTCGGTATGCGTGCTGGGAGATTATTCCCGTGCGTGCTGCCCTTCAAGGTACGCAGCGGACAAAGTTCATACAAGTGTTTAATAACCTGTTACACGGCCATTGGTCGCGCCAATGGCGCCAGCCTTGCGCCAGGTCATGTTCTCGCCAGGGTGCGGAAACGATACGCCAGCAGGCAGCTCAAGGGCAGCCCCGCCAAAAGCAGAAAAGCCAGTAGGCTCCACTCGGGCAAGGTCAGGTCGAGAAAGCTCCAGGTCAGCGAGTTGCAATCCGGGCCACCGAACAACAGTTGCCGAGCCGCCTCGCCCCAGGACTGCTCCAACAGCCGCCCGATCGGCACCGGGCAGACAGGGATGGCCCCGTCAGCCCCCTGCAACCAGACATGCCGTGCTGCCAGCAACGCACCGGTCAGCGAACAGCCCAGCGTCGCCCGCGCGTAACAGCGAATACCCGCCGTACCCGGTGCCTGTAGCACTGCCGCCAGGCACAGCAGCGCGTACACGCCAAGCAGCAGCCGCTGGCTGAAACACAACGGGCAAGGCACCAGCCCCAGGACGTTTTCCAGGTGGAAGGACGCGGCCAGTACCGCCAGTGCAGCGAGGCTGGCAGGTAGAAAAAAGGTGCGCAAACGGGCCGGCAGCATGGGCGGTGAAGGTCCCGGGATAATGAAGTGGCTTGAAACGGTAGAGGAAAGACACGCTTTGTTTCAAGGCGCGACAGCAATGACAAGTCGCTGAATCGCGAAGGAAATTTCCAGCCATGCGGTAGGAAGCGTCTGAAGAAATGGACTGCAGATCGAACTTACATCGAGAGACAAGTTACCCGCCCCCGGAGCCCGCGCCTTGGCACGGGCCCTGGGGTAGGTCAGGCGCGCACGCCTTCTGGCAAAGGCAGGGCTAGCAGGCGCTCGTCCAGCAGGCCGAGGCCCTCCTGGAACAGCTGGTTGCTTCGCTCGGTCTCGCCAAGGCCGGCAAGCAGACGCGCCAGCTCGGCGCAGGCCTCGGGGTTGCGCTCCATGCGCAGGCTGCTTTCCAGGTAGTCGCGCGCCTTGCCCCACAAGCGGTTCTGCAGGCTCAGACGGCCCAGGGTCAGCAGCAGGCTGGCGTCCTGCGGGTGGGCCTTGAGCCAACCTTCGGCAGTTTGCAACTGACGCGCCGGGTCATCGCCGCGCACCAGGCCGTACAGGCGGGCCAGGTGGCTTTCGTATTCACGCTTGAGGGCGTTGCGCAGCACCTGTTCGGCTTCGCTCTGGGCACCCACCTGGCGCAATTGCTCGGCGTAGGCCAGCACCAGCTGTGGCTCCTGGCGCTGGGCAGCGGTCAGTTGCTGCCAGGCGCGCTCCAGGGCCTGACGGGCACTTTGCGCGTCCTCGCCACGGGTGGTGGCCAGGCTCAGGTTCTGGCCCCAGGCACGTTGCTCCAGGGCAGCCAGTTCGGCGGCTGGCAGCACCTTGCCCTTGCGCAGGTCGGGCAGCAGGCGGATCAGTGCCGACCAGTCGCCGCGCTCCAGGTGCAGCCGCTGCAGCAGGCGCAGCACCTGGCTGTTGTGCGGGTGGCGCTCCTGCATGGCCAGCAGGGTTTCCAGGGCGCCATCGCTTTCGCCACGGTCCATCTGCAACTGCGCATGGGTCAGGGCGATAGCCAGCTCCGCTTGCGGCTGGCGCTCCAGGGCACGCTCCAGCAGGTTATCGCTGTCTTCGGTTCGGCCTTGCTCGTTGGCAGCACGCGCGGCACCAAGGTAATACAGCAACGGCTGGCGCTCGGCCTCTGCGGCACGGTGCAGGTGGCGCTGGGCACTGGCCCAACGGCCCTCGGCGAGGTCCAGTTGGCCTTGCTCGATGGCCAGGCGAACGCGCCGGCTGCGATTACGCCGCGACCATGGGTTGACCACGCCGCTGGAAGTCAGCACCAGGCCGACCAGGTAGCGCACCAGCCACAGCAGCAGCACCACCGCCAGCAAGCCGGCCAGGGCCGCCCACAACCCCGACTGGTAGCGGAAGCTGCCATAGGAGATCAGCACGTAGCCGCTGTGCTTGGCGACCGCAATACCCAGCGCCGCCGCGACCACAATCGCCAGCACGGCCAGCAGGTAGACACGCTTCATGGCTTGCCCCCTTCAGCCTCGGCCGGCAGGTGGCGGCGCTGGATATAGGCCTGTACTGCGGCCAGGCTTTCGCTGAGGTCGGGGGTAACCACCGACACCGGCTGCTCGGCCAGGGCATTGAGGCTGTCAAGCATGGCCTTGCTTTGCGGGTTGTCGGCGTTGAAATTGGCCAGCAGCACGCTACGCGCGTCGTCCAGCGCCTGGGTGTAGACCTTGCTATCGCCATTGAGCGCTGCCCACTGGGCCTGTTCGATGGTCAGGCTCAGGGCAAGGCGCAGCTGGTTCAGTTGCTGCCCGGCCAGCAGCGGCCGCACGTTGTCATCGGCGTTGAAGTCGATCTGGAAGTACTTGGAGATCTCGGCCCACCACTGGGACAGGCGACTGGCGCCATCACCATCGGCGGTCAAGGCGCCCAGGGCGTCGGCATTGGTTTCGAACTCCGGCGACTGGGCGCTGAGTTGCTGCACCAGCTCGCGCTGCGCGGCCAGTTTGAGAAACAAGCCGGTACGGTCCGGTTGCTGGGTGCTGTTGAGCGTGGCCAGGCTACGCGCCAGCTGCTCACGGGCGGCGAAGGCACCCGGATCGCTCTGCTCGCGCAGGATCTCGTCAGCACCCTCGACCAAGGCCTTGGCACTGGTGATGTCCTGCAGCGCCGACAGACGCAGGGTGGCCAGGCGCAGCAAGTGCTCGGCTTCGGCCAGGCGCCATTCCTTGCGGCTTTCGCCCAGCACGGTTTCCAGGCGCTGGCTGAGGCGTTGCTGGTCGCCTTGCAACTGCGCTACCAGGCGGCGGCGGTCTTCCAGCTCGCTGGCCGCCGGCAGGCTGGCCAGTTGCGCGCTGATCTGCTGCTCACGCTGCTGCAGGGCCTCGGCGCGCTGGTTCAGCGCCTCGATGTGCTGGCCCTGGTTGAATTCGCTGCCTTGCAGTTGACGCACCTGCCAGACACCCCAGCCACCTACCGCCACCCCGGCCGCACCCAACAGCAGGGCCAGCGTTGCAAGGCCACTGCCGGAGCGCTTGGCAGGTGGGGTGGTGACGGGTTCCGCCGGCGCTTGTGCCGACGGCTGATCGTTATTGGACAAGACAGTCTCGCTCACGTATCCATCCTTTGCATGGGGGCGCATCGCGTTCAGCTTAGCGCCTTAAGAGGCAGGTGCAGCGCTGCGCTGCACGGCTGCCAGCAAGGCCGTGGCACTGGCGCCACGGCAATCCACAACCTGTTGGGCCCCGGCGGCCCTGGCCTGTTCGGCGACCCGAGGGCTGGGCACGAACAGCGGCAGACGCGCCAGCTGCAGCCAGTCGGCACCGGCCATCTGCTGCAAGTGTTCAAAACCCTGCCCACTGCTGACCACCAGGCCATTGAGGCGTTCCGCTTCGATGCGGCGCATCAGGGTGCCCGCCGGGTAAGCCGGCAGGCAGCGACGATACAGTTCCAGATAATCGACACTAGCACCTTGCTCTGCAAGACGCTCTGCCAGCAGTTCGCGACCTCCGACGCCACGAACGATCAAGACCCGTGGCGCCGGCACAGCAACGGCCTGGCGCAGGGCTGGCAGCGCCAGCAACGCTTCGCTGTCATCACCACGTGGCGGGACGCTCACCGCCAGGCCCGCCCCCTGCAGCACGGCGGCGGTCGCCTCACCCACAGTGAACCAGCCTTGCACGGGTGGCTGCAGGCCGGCCTTGGCCAGTTGCTCAAGCAACAACCGGGCAGCCGGCTTGCTGACCACGATGATCGCCTGGAAGCCCTGCAGGCCTTCCAGCAACAGGCGTTGCTGGTTACCCACGGTGACGGGCTCGATCGCCAACAGCGGCAGGCAGCTGCTGCCCACCCCCGCCGCCGCCAGGCTTTGCGCCAGTGCCGCACAGTCCTCGGCAGGCCGGGTCAGCAACAGGCGCCATTGGCTCACGGGTGGCCGGCCTCGCCGTAGACTTCCTTGAGGATGGCTTCGGCACCCTGCCCCAGCAAGTCCTCGGCCACTTGCACGCCCAGGGTTTCGGCGGCAGTACGAGGCGCGCGGGCATCGGCCACCAGCAGCGTGCCACCGCTGGGCTGGCCAACCAGGCCACGCAGCCACAGCTGGTCACCTTCCAGTACCGCATAGCAGGCAATCGGCACCTGGCAGCCACCATTCAGGCGTTTGTTCAAGGCACGCTCGGCCACCACCCGGTCGGCGGTGTCGGCATGGTGCAGCGGCGCCAGCAGCGCGTGAATTTCGTGGTCGGCGCTGCGGCACTCGATGCCCACCGCGCCCTGGCCGCCAGCCGGCAAGCTGTCATCGACGCTGATGGTGGAGGTGATGCGGTCTTCGAAGCCCAGACGGATCAGACCGGCGGCAGCAAGGATGATGGCGTCGTATTCACCGGCATCCAGCTTGGCCAGGCGAGTGTTGACGTTGCCGCGCAGGAAGCGGATTTGCAGGTCCGGGCGACGCGCCAGCAACTGGGCCTGGCGGCGCAGGCTGGAGGTACCGACGATGCTGCCGGCCGGCAGCGCGTCGAGGCTGGCGAAGCGGTTGGAGACGAAGGCATCGCGCGGGTCTTCGCGCTCGCAGATGCAGTACAGGCCCAGGCCTTCGGGGAAGTCCATGGGCACGTCCTTCATCGAATGCACGGCGATGTCGGCTTCATTGTCCAGCAAGGCGGTTTCCAGTTCCTTGACGAACAGGCCCTTGCCGCCAATCTTCGCCAGCGGGGCGTCGAGCAGCTTGTCACCACGGCTGACCATGGGCACCAGGGTTACCAGCAGACCGGGGTGGGCCTGCTCGAGGCGGGCTTTGACGTATTCGGCCTGCCACAGGGCCAAGGCACTTTTACGGGTGGCAATGCGGATTTCGCGAGTGGACATGGAACGCCCCGATCCAGAGAAATGCTGTCGATGATAACAGCATCGCCGGTATCGCTAGCAGATACGGATCAACAGGCCATGTGTGGTTTGCTGTGGGAGCGGCCTTGCGGCCCTTTCGCGACACAAGGCCGCTCCCACAAGGCCCGAGCAAATCCACAGACTTGCGCAAAGGGCTCAGAGGGTCTGCATCATCTTGCGCACACCGGCCACATGGCGCCGGCTGACGGTCAGGGCGTCCCCGTCCAGGCCTTTCAGGTACAGCTGGAAATGCCCCAACGGGGTGCGCTGCAGGCGTTCGATACGCTCACGGGCGACCAGCGCGTTGCGGTGGATACGCACGAAGCGTTCGCCAAACTCGTCTTCCAGGGCCTTGAGCGGCTCGTCGAGCAGCACTTCTCCGGCCTCGTGGCGCAAGGTCACGTACTTGTGGTCGGCAATGAAGTAGATCACCTGGGGCAAAGGGATCAGCTCGATGCCTTTGCGCGTACGGGCACTGATGTGGCTACGCGGGCCGCCACCTTCATTACCTGGTCGGGTGAGCGCCGCCAACTGGCCGCGGTTGGGCTTTTCGGCCTTGCGCAAGGCATCGCGCAAGGCCTGGGCCTGGAAAGGTTTGGTCACATGGCTGAGGGTACTGTCCTTGAAAGCCTCGGCACCATATTCATCGTCCCCGGTGCAAAACACCACCGCCGGCGGCGCCTCGCGCTCGCACAGGCGGGCAGCAACCTGCAGGCCATCCAGGCCTGGCATGCCGATGTCCAGCAGGACCACATCGGGCTTGAGGCTTTCGATCAGCGCCAGGGCCTCCTCGCCGTTGGTGGCGCTAGGCTCCAGCACGGTGTAACCCTCCAGTTCGCCGAGCAGCCGGCTAAGGCGCTCACGGCCTTGGGGTTCGTCATCAACGATCAGGACATTCATAATTGCGCTGGATTCCTGAATGAGTCTCGCACAGGTATAGCGTAGACAGGTATGGTTCGAGCGACACTAAGGTCACGCTCTAGACCGGTGCGATGGCCAAAGATTCACTCGGCTGGCAGATTCACTGCCAGTCCTCAGTCCAACTGTAGACGGTCCGTGGAACACTGCCGTTCATTCCTGCAAATCCTTCTCTGCCGTTTTCCGTGCATTTCTCTCGACCAGCGCCCTGCGGCGGCCAGCCCAACCCTGCTATCATCGGCGCCTCTTTTTCGTTCACGCCTGCAATGAGTGAATCCATGAGCACCGACAAGACCAATCAGTCCTGGGGCGGCCGCTTCAGTGAGCCCGTCGACGCCTTCGTCGCCCGTTTCACCGCCTCGGTCGATTTCGACAAGCGCCTGTACCGCCACGACATCATGGGTTCGATCGCCCATGCCACCATGCTGGCGCAGGTCGGCGTGCTCAGCGATGCCGAGCGCGACACCATCATCGATGGCCTGAAGACCATTCAGGGCGAGATCGAGGCCGGCACCTTCGACTGGCGCGTCGATCTCGAAGACGTGCACATGAACATCGAGGCACGCCTGACCGACCGTATCGGCATCACCGGCAAGAAGCTGCACACCGGCCGTAGCCGCAACGACCAGGTGGCCACCGACATCCGCCTGTGGCTGCGTGACGAAATCGACCTGATCCTGGCCGAAATCACCCGCCTGCAGCAGGGCCTGCTGGAGCAGGCCGAGCGTGAAGCGGAAACCATCATGCCCGGCTTCACCCACCTGCAGACGGCCCAGCCGGTCACCTTCGGCCACCACCTGCTGGCCTGGTTCGAAATGCTCAGCCGCGACTACGAGCGCCTGGTCGACTGCCGCAAGCGTGCCAACCGCATGCCCCTGGGCAGCGCCGCACTGGCCGGCACCACCTACCCGATCGACCGCGAACTCACCTGCAAGCTGCTGGGCTTCGAAGCCGTGGCCGGCAACTCGCTGGATGGCGTGTCGGACCGCGACTTCGCCATCGAATTCTGCGCCGCCGCCAGCGTGGCGATGATGCACCTGTCGCGCTTCTCCGAGGAGCTGGTGCTGTGGACCAGCGCGCAGTTCCAGTTCATCGACCTGCCAGACCGCTTCTGCACTGGCAGCTCGATCATGCCGCAGAAAAAGAACCCGGACGTGCCAGAACTGGTACGTGGCAAGAGCGGCCGCGTGTTCGGCGCCCTGACCGGCCTGCTGACCCTGATGAAAGGCCAGCCGCTGGCCTACAACAAGGACAACCAGGAAGACAAGGAACCGCTGTTCGACGCCGCCGACACCCTGCGCGACTCGCTGCGTGCCTTTGCCGACATGATCCCGGCAATCAAGCCCAAGCATGCCATCATGCGTGAAGCGGCCCTGCGCGGCTTCTCTACCGCCACCGACCTGGCCGACTACCTGGTACGCCGTGGCCTGCCGTTCCGTGACTGCCACGAGATCGTGGGCCACGCGGTGAAGTATGGCGTGGACACCGGCAAGGACCTGGCCGAAATGAGCCTGGACGAACTGCGCCAGTTCAGCGACCAGATCGAGCAGGACGTGTTTGCCGTGCTGACCCTGGAAGGCTCGGTGAATGCCCGTAACCACATTGGTGGTACCGCACCGGCGCAGGTGCGTGCCGCCGTGGCCCGCGGCAAGGCGCTGCTGGCTTCGCGTTAAGGCCCATTGCGAGGGCTTCGCCCTCGTTCGCGGGCACGCCCGCTCCCACAGGTATTGCACAGGCTTCAAAAGCAGTGCTGTACCTGTGGGAGCGGGTTTACCCGCGAATGCCCCAACACTGTTCTCAGCGTTTTCCGCTACGAATCATCTCCATGAAGGCCGGCATCGCCGCCTCCTTGTCCGCCACGATCCGCGCCATGTGCGGGTTCTCGCCCATCAGCTGCAACAACGCCTTGGCCTGCGGGAAGTCCGCCAGGAAGTCGATGTTCAGCACCTTCTTGCCCACGGCACAGGCCAGATCGACCGAGAAGCAGAACATCAGGTCTGCCAGGGTCAGTTGCTCACCCGCCACATAGGGTGCGAAGCGGCCGTTGCGCTTGAGCGTGGCAAAACCGGCCAGCAGGTCGGCACGGGCTTTTTCCTTTATCAGCGGCTCTACCGACATGCCAAAGAATGACTCGGCGTAACAGGTACGCGCCGGCAGCTCGATGTACAGCTCGATTTCCTTGAGCAGCTCACGCACCTTGGCTTGCCCGAACGGGTCGGCCGGCAGCAGCGCCTTGCCGCCCTGGGTCTGCTCGATATAGTCGAGGATCACACTGGTTTCGCTGAGGAAGCCGTGTTCGGTCTGCAGCACCGGCACCTTGCCTCGCGGGCTCACTTCCAGCGCCTGTGGCGCCTGGCCGCCATAGAAGGTGACTTCCTCGAAGGGCAGGCCTTTTTCCAGCAGGGCCAGCTTGACCATGTTGTAGTAGTTGCTGACCGAGAATCCATAAAGCTTGAGCATGAGGTAACAGCCTCCAGGCCGTAAGGGGTTGGCCCGGCTTTTATAGACCGATCAGCCGCCCCCTGACCAGCGTCATGCACCCCGTCAATGCCCGGGCATTGCTGCCACAGGCGTGGCACACTGTGCATCCCATCCTAGGAGTACCGCCATGAGCGAGCCCACCGACATCGACAATGACGACGACGAAGCCTTCGCCGAGGCAACGCTGACCCAGGCTATCGAGAACCAGATAGAAAGCGGCGAGCCGCCTGCGGCCAAGGCCACCTTCAACAAGCTGACCCTGGTTGGCTATGAGCGTGAAGACATTCTCAACCTGATGGCCCATGTGCTGGCCTTCGAGATCGACAACATGCTGGTGGAAGACCGCGCGTTCAACAGCGAGTGGTATGAAAGCGCGCTGCGGGCGCTGCCAGAGTTACCGCCTGAGATGGATCAAGGCGAGGACGAATAACCCGGCTACACTCGAAGATCAGGCACCGTAGAACGGTGCCGTCATCCTTGTCTGGAAGTCAGGAGTCGCCATGCCTTTTACCCCCGATCTGATCGCTGAACTGGAAGTCCTTTCGCTGTTCAAGCACGACAGCAGCCAGGAAGGCATCAAGATTCACAAGAACGCTTCCCCTGCCTTGGTGGCCGCCGCGCAACGCCTGCATGAAAAGGGGCTGACCGATCAACCTGATGGCGGCTACCTGACCAGCTTGGGTCATGACGCTGTCGAAAGTGTCCAGTTGCTGCAGAACATTCTCAAGGCGCCACAGCCGGCTTGAATGGCGGTCTTGCTCAAACTTTGAAACTCGCGCGGTCCCTGTGGGAGCGGCTTTAGCCGGTGCCATACACCGCGCCGCTTGCTTCGCGGGTAAGCCCGCGCCCACAGGGGCCGCGCCAGCCTGTCAGGCGATCAGTTAGCCGTTGCCCTGCGCCTTTCCGCCAGGCGCGAACGCCCGTACAGGAACACGATGGCCAGCAAGGCCAGCGCCTGCGCTGACAGCGAGTAGGCATCGGCGTGGATCCCCAGCCAGTCGAATTCGAAGAACGCCACCGGCCGCGTGCCCAGCACCCCGGCCTCTTGCAGTGCCTTCACGCCATGCCCGGCGAACACCACCGACAAGGCACATAGCAGCGCGGCGTTGATGCTGAAGAACAGCGACAGCGGCAGCTTGGCCGAACCACGCAGAATTACCCAGGCCAACCCCACCAGCAGCACCAGCGCCGTGGCACCGCCCGCCAGTACCGCCTGGTGCCCGGCCGGGCCGGCCTGCAGCCACAGGGTTTCGTAGAACAGGATCACTTCGAACAGTTCGCGGTATACCGAGAAGAACGCCAGCACGGCAAAACCGAAGCGTCCGCCGCCACTGACCAGGCTGCTCTTGATGTAGTCCTTCCAGGCGGCGGCATGGCGGCGGTCGTGCATCCACACGCCAAGCCACAGCACCATCACCGCGGCGAAAAGCGCCGTGCAGCCTTCCAGCAGCTCGCGCTGGGCGCCACCGACGTCGATCACGTAGGCCGCCAGGGCCCAGGTGGCGAAACCGGCGACCAGCGCCAGGCCCCAGCCAATGTTGACGCTGCGCACTGCCGACTGCTGGCCGGTGTTGCGCAGGAAGGCCAGGATCGCCGCCAGCACCAGAATCGCCTCCAGGCCTTCGCGCAGCAAGATCAGCAAGCCGGATACAAAGCTCAGCGACCAGCTCAGACCATCGCTGCCCAGCAGCCTGGAAGCCTGCTCCAGCTTGGCCTTGGCTTCGCTCAGGCGTTGTTCGGCCTGGGCCACGGGCAAGCCGTCCTGCAGCGACTGACGGTAGGCCATCAGCGATTTTTCGGTGTCCTTGCGCGCCTGGGTATCGATGTTGTCCAGCGAGCTTTCCACCAGCTCGAAGCCTTCCAGGTAGGCCGCTACTGACAGGTCATAGGCCTGGTCGTGATCACCTGCGCGGTAGGCCGCCAGGCTCTTGTCCAGGGTGCTGGCGGTGTATTCGAGCAATTGTGCCGGGCCACGTTTGACCTGCGGCGGCTGGGCGCGCTGGGCGCGGAAAGCCTCCACGGCCGTGGCGCCTTCGCTGACGGCGACTTCGGCCGGGGTCTGCCGGGCCAGGTCGGCGATGTTCCAGGTCTTGTCGCCTTTGCCAGGCTGTGGATTGGCGGTGAAACCGGCAATGTATGCAGCCACGTCCCAACGCTGGCGGTCATCCAGCTGGTCGGCAAAGGACGGCATCTCGGTGCCATCGATGCCCAGGGCCAGGGTGTTGTAGAGGTCGAACAGGCTCAACTGGTCGAGGCGCGATACATCGCGCAGGTTGGCGGGTGCAGGCTCAAGGCCCACGCCGGCCGGGCCATCACCGGCACCGGTTTCACCGTGGCAGATCGCGCAGTTTTGTGCGTACAGCGAAGCACCACGGGCCGGGTCCGGGGTGATTACCGGGGCCTGGCTGACCTCATAGGCCACTGCCAGGCGCGCGCCCAGTTGGCGGGCCTGCTTGGCCACCACCGGGCCGTCCTGGCGCTGGTCGATGGCCTGGCGCAGCGCTTGGATGCCCTGCTCCAGTGCCGCTTGCTCGGTATTGGCAGGCAGATCCTTCACCAGCTCAGCCAATACCGCGCTGAACTCTTGCTGCTCGCGGTATTCGCCATCGTCGATGACCTTGCCGTCTTGTACGGTCGGCGGGTAGTCGGCGCCAATGTAGTCGAGCAGGTGCAAAGCCTTGGTGGCCTCGGCGGGGGCTTCGGCCAGCGCCAGGGTACTGCACAGCGCCAGTACCGGGCCGAGCAATAAAGCCGGCAGCCAGGCGAGCAGACGGGAACGGGTTTTCATGGCCACTCTCGAAGGAAATGCGAAAGAGAACATTGTTCACTTCCACTTAGCTTCGCTCAAGGGTGCTGGGCGGATTTCATGAAAAATCTTGGTACAAATCTGATGAAGTGGGATGTCCGCCGTTAGAGGTTCTTCGCCTGTGAGATCGAGCGCCGCCCGCGCGGCGCATCGCGAGCAAGCTCGCTCCTACATTTGTTTCGGGCCAGTGTCGCCTGTGCCAGCGCGCGATCGCCTTGTTTGTCCCACGCAATATCGAGGTGAATAAAAAGGGGCCGCGCGCCCCTGCCTCAGAAATAATTGGCCCGAAACAGATGTAGGAGCGAGCTTGCTCGCGATGCGCCGCGCGGGCGGCGCTCGATCTCATAAGCGCTGAAGAGCTTAAGACAGGCACATGGCAGCCCTACCTCAATGCCTACCCGTATCCTTCCACCCCCCACCCAACGCCAGGAACACCCCAATCTGTCCCTGAGCCACCTGGCTATTGGCCGCCGCCAGCTGCGCGCGCATGTCGGTATAGGTCCGCGTCGCCTGCAGGTCGGCCAGGAACGACTCACGCCCAGCCTGGTAATAGCGGTGCGTCTGGTCCGCTGCTTCCTTGGCCGATTTCTCAGCCTCGGCCAGCGCGTCACGCCGATCCAGCAAGGCGCTGTACTGCGCCAGGCGGGTCTGGGTCTCGCGAATGGCGTTCAGCACTACCCCATCAAAATTCGCCAGGGCTGCCTGGGTCGAGGCTTCAGCCATGCGAATGCGGGCGCGGGTGCCGTTGGTGGGGATGGTCCAGCTGATCTGCGGGCCGAAACCCCAGCGGTTAGTCGACGGATCGCCGAGGTTCTCGAGAATACCGATGGTACCAACCTGGGCGCCGATGCTGATGTCCGGGTACAGGGCACCAGTCGCCACGCCAATGTAGGCGGTGGCAGCAGCCAGCTGGCGTTCGGCCTGGCGCACATCTGGGCGGCGTTTGAGCAGCGCAGCGCCATCACCCACCGGCACCAGCTGGTTCAGGTGCGGCAGCTCGGCACAATCGGCAGTGCCAGTAGGCAATTGGTCGACCGGCTTGGCCAACAAAGCGGCCAGGGTATACATGCCGGTCTCGCGCTCCGCCTTGAAGCGCGGCAGTTCGGCGCGCAAGGATTTGAACTGGGTCTGTGAGCGGGTGACCTGGGTTTCGTCGCCACGCCCGGCATCGCGCAGGCGCTGGTTGAGCTTCACGCTCTGCTCCTGCAGGTCGAGCGACTCGCGGGCAATGTGGTATTCCTCGTTGGCCGAGCATACCTGGGTGTAGGCCTTGACCACATCCGCCACCAGGGTGATGCGGGCGGTGTCGGCGGCGGCCTGCACTGCGTCGGCATTGGCCTTGGCCGCCTCGGTGCCACGCTTGAAAGTGCCCCACAGGTCGAACTGGTACGAGGCACTGATGATGGCCTCACCGATGTTGGCCACCGGCACTTTCTCGGGCAGCAGGAAGGCTTCACCCGACTCCTGCAGGCGCTGGGCGCCCAGTTTGACACCGCCGTTGAAGCCACCTTGCGACTCGGCAACTTCGACCTGGGCGCGTGCCTTGGCAATGTTGGCGGCCGCCACACGCAGGTCGGTGTTGGCACTCAGGGCCTGGCGCACCAGCTCGTTCAACCGTTGATCTTGGTACAGCTGCCACCAGTCCTCGGGCACCGGTGCCGACACCACGCTGTCGGCATCCTGGCGCAACGGGCCGTCAAGGTCGCTGCGTTGCACCGCCGCGTCCTTCGGTACTTCGTAGTCGGGGCCAACCATCATGCAGGCCCCCAGCGAGAGGCACAGCCCTGCCAGGATCAGCTGTTTCATGGCCGCTGGCCCTCGATGATCGACACCGTGGCGGTTCGCCCGGCGATCATGCGGAAGTCCTGCGGCACTTCGTCAAATGCGATGCGCACCGGAATACGCTGGGCCAGGCGCACCCAGCTGAACGCCGGGTTGACGTTGGGCAGCAGGTTGGCGCCGCTGCTGCGGTCGCGGTCTTCGATACCGGCGGCAAAGCTTTGCACATGACCACGCAGGCGGGTGTTGTCGCCCATGACGCGAATGTCCACGGCATCGCCAATGTGGATACCGCCAAGCTTGGTTTCCTCGAAGTAGCCATCGACGTGGTACGAGGCGCTGTCGACCACCGACAGCACCGGGCGGCCGGCAGTGACGAATTCGTGATTACGCGGTGCACGGTCGTTGAGGTAACCGTCCACCGGGCTGCGCACCACCGAGCGGTCCAGGTTGAGCTGGGCGGTATCGACAGCCACCTGCGCTTCGCTGACGGCGGAACGGGCACGGGCCTCGCGGGACTGGCTTTCTTCCAGCTGTTCGGCAGCTACCAGGTTGCCCAGCTTGCGGTTGCGCTGTGCTTCGCGGGAGGCCTGGGCCAGGGTTTCCTGGCGCTCACCCAGGGTCGCCCTGGCCTGGCGCAGGGCCAGGGTGAAGCGGTCCTGGTCGATGGTGAACAGCACATCGCCGCGCTTGACGGTCTGGTTGTCACGCACCTCGACCTTCTGGATCAGCCCGGACACATCCGGGGCGATCTGGATCACGTCGGCGCGGATGTGGCCGTCGCGGGTCCAGGGGGCGAACATGTAGTAGACCACCATCTGCCACACGAGCACGGCGGCGAAGGTCACTACTAGCAAGGTCAGGACCACACGGCCCAGGGTCAGCAAAGGTTTTTTCATGGCAGCATCAGGTTTCGGCAAAAGTGGTCCACCGCACCAAGCAGCACGGCATACAGGGCAACGTTGAACAACGCCCGGTGCCAGACCAGGCGGTAGAAATGCAGGCGCACCAGCACCGCGTGCACTCCGAGGAACAGCAGGTAGGTGCCAAACATCATCACCAGCAGCGTGGGCAGGAATACCCCGCTGATATCCAGTTCACCAATCACAGGGGCGCTCCGTCGAGGCCGGGGGGCAGTTGCGGTTGTTCGGCTGGCTCGAGCATTACCTCCACACCCGGCAGCAGCGCCAGGCGCAGGCCGCTCAGGGCGTGCAGCAGGTGGGTGCGGGCATCACCGCGCTCGTACAGCTCATCAAGGTTCAGCGCCAGGCGCGCGCGCTCCATGTTGCGCAGTAGCGCGGCCGGAGCGTGCAGACGCTCACCGGCGCGCAGGCAGGCGGCGTAGTGCGCGCCAACTTCCTCGATCACCGTGTTCAGGCGCTCGCGAGCCTGCTGGCCGGCACGCGGCATATAGGCCAGCAGGTCGAGCAGGTTCAGCCCCACGCGCAGGTCGCGCAGTGCCACGCCGCTGTCCTGGCCGGTTTGCGACAGGCGCGGCAGGTGCTGCATCAGGCGGTCTAGCATTTGCACACCGACCTGGCGGTGCTCGGCCAGGGTGGCCGGCTCGGTCATCTCGACAATGTCGCGCCAGGCGAAGCGGGTCATGCGCTTGGCCGCCAGCTCCACGCCAAACGGGCGCATCACCAGGGTCCAGATGAAGGCGAACAGCAGCCCCACGGGGCCAGCCAGGTTGGAGTTGAGGAAGGTGAAAAAGTCGGCGTCGTAGGCGCCCTGGATGCTGATGAAGGTCGAGGTGTTGACGATGGTCAGCAAAGTGCCGAGGTAAAAGCGCGGCTGCACGGTCAGGGTGCCGACGCAGATGAACGGCACAGCGAAGGCCAGCACCAGCATCGGGAAATCGTGCAGGTTGGGCAGCACCAGGAACAGGTACAGGCTGGAGAAGATGACCGACATCAGCGTCCAGAAGAAGAACCGGTAGATCTGCGGCGCCGGGTCATCCATGGCGGCGAAGAAGCTGCACGACACGGCGGCGAGGATCACTGCGCTGGCGCCGTCGTTCCAGCCCAGGCCGATCCACAGGCCGCAGGCGACGATGATCGCCAGCACGGTGGAGGCCACCGAGTACAGCATCAGGCCACGGTCGAAGAACGCCGTCAGGCGGCCCAGGCGCCAGTGGCGGTAGACCGCGCGCCAAGGTTTGGCATCGTCGCTGCGCAAGGCGTGTTGCAGGCTGCAGCAGTCCTGCCACAGGTCGGCCCATTCGGTCAGGCGATACAGGGCGTTGGACAGTAGCAGTTCGGCGCGCTGGTCGAGGGCAGCGGCACCGGGTTGCAGGCGCTCGATCTGTTCGTGCAGGGTGGTCCAGCGGTCGACCGAGGCGCTGTCGGCGGTTCCCTTGAGCCATTCGCGGGCGGCATCGAGCAGCGGTTGCAACTGGGCGAACTGAGCCGGGGCGCGGCCTTCGAGGGCTACCAGGGCGTCGTCGAGGGCGTCGATCACCGGCAGCAGATGGATCATGCGTCCGCGCAACTCGCGGGCGTTCTTCAGGGTGTGCGGACCGGCGCCTTCATGGCCGAGCTGGCCGATCATCAGCTCTAGCGAGTTGAAGGTGGCAACCATCGCCCCGCGCATGCCACCAACTTTGTCGGCGCTGACATCACGCGCCAGGTAGGTGTCGCTGTAACGGATCGCCTCGGTGAACCAGCTGCCGGTGGCACCGACTACAACCGGCGCCAGCCGGCGTGGCCAGAAGATCGCCCCGACCACCGCCGCGCAGACGATCCCCAGACAGATTTCCTGGGCCCGGGAAGACGCCACGTCGAACACTGCCAGCGGGTTGTCGACCACAGCCAGGGCGATCATCGGCAAGGTGTAGCCAGCCAGCATCAGCACGTAGTTGTTGGCGGTGCGAAGGTTCAGCGAAAGGAACAGCAAGGTGCCGGTCCACAGGGCGATGGCGATGCTCAGCAGCAACGGCGACTGCACCAGCGGTGGTACCAGGAAAATCGCCCCGCCGGCGCCGAGCAGCGTGCCCACGGCACGGTACAGGGCCTTGGAGCTGGTGGGGCCAAGGAACGGGCTGGAGACGATATACACCGTAGCCATGGCCCAATAGGGGCGCGGCAACTGCATGAGCAGGGCGATGTACAGGGCGATCATGGAGGCGGCAAAGGTACGCACGCCATAGAACCAGTCGCGGGCGGGGGGCACCGAGCTGAAGAAACCGTTCATGCCGCCCCGCCTGTGTTGCCCAGGCCGGCAGCTTCGAAGGCACACAGCACGCGCAAGGCGGCTTCCAGGTCGGCCTGATCGATGCCATGCAGCACCTCTCGGCGCAGGCGCACCAGTTCGGCTTCGATGGATTCGGCCAGGGCGCGGCCTTCGGCGGTCAGGCTCAGGGCTTTGGCGCGGCGGTCCAGCGGGTCCTCGCTGCGGCATACCAGGCCAGCCTTGCACAGTTGGTCGAGCAGGCGCACCAGCGACGGGCTTTCCAGGCCAGCGGCCTGGGCCACGGCCACCTGATGCACGCCGTCGCCCAGGCGCACGATCATCAGCAACGGCGCCGCGCAGGCCTCGGAAATGCCGTAACCGGTCAGGGCAGCATGGCAGATGCGCCGCCAATGGCGTGCGGCAACCACCATGCCACTGCTGACTTGCAGGCGCAGGAGATCAAGGGACATGACAGGAACCAAGGATATTCATAGTTTGCTAACTATCAATATACGCCTGTGCCTACCCCAGTCGTCAACCTGGGGTGACGGATAGCTTGGGTGAAATGTTGTTCATGCTTCTGTCTGTACTGGCCCTTTCGCGGGCTTGCCCGCTCCCACAGGGATCTCACAGGACCTGAAATTTGTGCGATCCCTGTGGGAGCGGGCGAGCCCGCGAAAGGGTCGGTACAGGCAACAGAAAATTCAGGTCTGTATCTGGTCTTCCAGCTTCATGGTCAAGGCCAGTGTGCTGCCCATCTGCACCGCCCGATCCCGCCACTCCTGGTACCGTACCGCGTCGCCGCTGCTGAAGTGCACCGCCAGCTCCTCGGCCGCCTGCACCACCCCCGCCGCTGCCGCCAGCTCCAGCCAGTACAACGCAGCCTTGAGATCAGCCTCCACGTACAACCCGTGCATCAACCGGTAACCCACCTCGAAACGGCAGCGTGCCTCGCCCCGCTCGGCCCCGCGCAGGAACCACTGGTAAGCCTGCACCAGGTCGACCTGCCACTGCTGGCCGCCGTTACACACCTCTTCCTCGTACAGGTCACCCAGCGCGGCAGCAGCATGCAGCATGCCCCGCTCGAACGCCTGCCGGTAGCACTCCGCCGCCTGCACGTAAGAGGGCTCGATGCCTTTGCCGAAGTAATGTTGCTGCCCAAGGTTGAACCATGCCGCCGCATTGCCCTGCAGGGCCGCCATGCGCAACAGGTGGCCGGCCAACACGGTGTCAGCACGCCAGTATTTGCCGTTGAGCCAGATCCAGCCAAGGTCGTTGAGCGCCGCCACGTTGCCTTGCAAGGCCTGGCGGCGCAGGTCGACATACACCGCCTGCAGGTCGCTGGCTTCGTCCAGGCGGCTGACCAGCAGCGAACGCTGACTGGGCATCCCTATCCCGACAAACAGTCGCTGTCGCCTCCCGACAGCGGCCGGTGGGGCAATAACCCGCTCGGGCAAAAGGCGGGCAAGCAGCGAATGGATATTGCTGGCAGCAGACATGTTCATCCTCATTGAACGACACACAGCCCCAACCTTTGGCTGTGATGAGGCGTGATTCTGCGTGACGTAGCGTCAAAACCTGTCGCGAACGATTCGGCACCAGGCAACCAAATGCGACTTACTTGATCTGAGCAGGCTGTGGCCAATTGCCATGACCCACGCCTGCCGCCATCCTATTGCGGCAAGCCTAGACAAGGACGTTATCTTTTGCCGTTCGCCACCACTCGCGCCACCCTCAGCCGGCAGTGGGCGCTGCTGCGCCAGCTGCCCAGCCGTTCCCCAGGTATTACCAGCGCCGAGCTGGTATGGCGCCTGCGTGACGTGGGCTTCACTGTCAGCAAACGCACTGTCGAGCGCGACCTCAATGAGCTGTCGCTGATATTCCCACTGGAGCGCAATGACAAGAGCATTCCGTTTGGCTGGCACTGGTCGGCAAGCGCCGTGGGCGAGCTGCGCGGCAATTTCGACTTGCTGACACACCTGCGTGGCGATGCCTTGCAACCGGCCCGGGGCGAGGGGGTGGGGTTGGTGGCGCGGATCAGCGATGCGCTGGCGCGGCAGTTGCGGGATGCACCGCTAAGCAGTGACATGCAGCTGACGCCGCTGGAGCACGGGCATCGGTTGCGGGCCACAGTGAGTGATGGCTGGCCGCTGCGCTGGTGGCTGTTGAGCCATGGGGATGGGGTGGTGGTGGAGCAGCCTGCCGGCTTAAGGGAGGAGATTGGCAGGATCCTGAGCAATGCGGCTGCGCAGTACCAGAATTTGTAGCCTGTGCCGGCCTCTTCGCGGGCTTGCCCGCTCCCACAGGTGCTCTACAGATTCTGAAACGTGTGGTTTTCCTGTGGGAGCGGGCAAGCCCGCGAAGAGGCCGGTACAGGTTTACCTGCTAGCGCTGCATCCCCCAGCGCCGCACCGTCAGCCGCTCCAGGGTATTGAACACCAGTCCTTCCACCAGCAAGCCGATCAGGATCACCACCGCCAACCCGGCAAACACCTTGTCGGTGTATAGCTCGTTGCGGTTCTGGAAGATGTACCAGCCCAACCCGCCTTTGCCACTGCTGGCCCCGAAAACCAGCTCGGCAGCGATCAGTGTGCGCCAGGCGAACGCCCAGCCGATCTTGAGCCCCGACAGGATCGACGGCAGCGCCGCCGGCACCAGGATATGCAGCACCAGCCGCAGCCCTTTCAGGCCATAGTTGCGTCCAGCCATGCGCAGCGTCTCGGACACGCCGAGGAAGCCGGCATAGGAGTTCAGCGCCATCGCCCACAGCACCGAGTGCACCAGCACGAAGATCAGGCTGTTGTCACCCAGCCCGAACCACAGCAAGGCCAGGGGCAACAGGGCAATCGCCGGCAGCGGGTTGAACATCGAGGTCAGCGTGCCCAGCAGATCGCGCCCAAGCTGGGTCGACACCGCCAAGCTGGTGAGGCCGAAGGCCAGGATGATCCCCAGCAGGTAGCCCTTGAGCAAAATCACCAGCGACACGCCGACCTTGGCCGGCAGCTCACCGCTGACCAGTCCGTCCCACAGCGCCGTGGCCGTCTGCAGGAAGGTCGGCAGCAACAGATCGTTGCCCTGGTAGCGGGCGATGGCCTCCCACAGCACGGCGATCACCAGCAGGATGACCGCCTTGCGCAGCCAGCTGTGCTGCCACAGGCGTTGCGCCAGCGGTAGCTGGCGCTCCAAAGGCACACTGAGCAGGGGCTCCAGCTGCACCTCGTATTCCTGGCGTACAGGTGTAGTGGTCATGGCTGAAGCTCCTGTCAGTAGGCGATGCGGATATCGTTGAAACCAAGATCGTCGGGCTGTTCAGGCGCATCCGCCTCATCGAACAGCAAACGGTGGATGCGCCGGGCACTGGCCTGGAAGTCGCTGCCACCCAGGCTGCCCAGGTCGTACTGGTGGCTGTGCACTTCGGCGCGCACCCGCCCCGGGTGGGGCGACAGCAGCAGGATGCGGTTGCCGACCACCAGTGCTTCTTCGATGGAGTGAGTAACGAACAGCAGGGTAAAACGCACCTCTTCCCATAGCAGCAGCAATTCTTCCTGCATCTTGCGTCGGGTCAGCGCATCAAGTGCCGCGAACGGTTCGTCCATCAGCAGGATCTTCGGCTGCGTGGCCAAGGCCCTGGCAATCGCCACGCGCGCCTTCATACCGCCCGACAGGGTGTGCGGGTGAGCATCGGCGAAGGCTGCCAGGCCGACTTTTTCCAGGTAGTGCAATGCCCGCTCCTCGGCTTCGGCGCGTTTCAGCTGGCCCGACACCAGCAGCGGGAACATGACGTTCTGCTTCACCGTCTTCCACGGCGGCAGCTGGTCGAACTCCTGGAACACCACGATGCGGTCAGGGCCAGGGCCGTTGACCGGCTGGCCCTGCAGCAGAATCTGCCCTTCCTGAGGCGAGATGAACCCGGCCACGGCCTTGAGCAAGGTGGACTTGCCGCAGCCGGAGGGGCCGAGCAGCACGAAACGGTCGGCACGGTCGACTTCGAAGCTGACCTGGTGGGTGGCCCGCACCACGCGTTGCGCGGTGCGGTATTCGAGACTGAGGTTATCCACCTTGAGCAAGGGCGGCGTGGCGACACGGCTCAGGTTGCTGGCCGTGTGGCCTGGCAATGGGGCGGTCATGATCGGTCAGCTCCCCTGCAGCGGGCGTTCATCCTGGAAGAAGTAGTCCTTCCACGATTCCGGCTTGTGCTTGATGGCGCCTACCCGATAGAGGAAGTCGGCCAGCTTGTAGGTGTTCTTTGGCGTGACGGTGAACTCGTACTGCGGGTTGTCGATCAGCTTGATCAGCGTGTCGCGGTCGATCTTGGCCTTGGTCACGCGGATGTAAGTATCGGCGGCGGCCGCCTTGTCCTTCTGGGCGAAGTCCGCAGCTTCGGCCAGCGCATCGACGAAGGCCTTGTAGGTCTTGGGGTTGTCCTTGCGGAATTTCTCGGTGGCGAACAGCAAGGTCGGCGAGTTGGGGCCGAGCAGGTCGTAGCTGTTGAGCACCACGTGCACGTTCTTGTTGGCCAGCACCTGGTCCTGGAACGGCGGGTTGGAGAAGTGCCCGTTGAGTTCGGTGCCGCCGGCCAGCAGCGCGGCAGTGGCATCCGGGTGCGGCACGGCCAGGGTGTATTTGTCGAGGCGATTGTATTCCTTGTCGCCCCACTGCTGGGCGGCGGCGTACTGCAGGAAGCGCGACTGCACCGAAACGCCTACCGCCGGTACGGCGATGCGGTCTTTGTCGGAGAGGTCGGCAATGGTCTTCACGTTGGGGTTGCTGCTGACCAGGTAGTACGGGAAGTTGCCCAGCGAGGCCACGGCCTTGACGTTCTGTCGGCCGTTGGTGCGGTCCCACACGGTCAACAGTGGGCCGACGCCGGCGCCGGCGATGTCCACCGAACCGGACAGTAGTGCATCGTTGACGGCCGAACCACCCGACAGCTGGGCCCAATCGACTTCGATGTCGATGCCCTGCTCCTTGCCATGTTTTTCGATCAGATGCTGGTCACGCACTACGTTCAGCAGCAGGTAGACAATGCCGAACTGCTCGGCGATGCGAATCTTGCCTTCTGCTTGCGCCGTGGCGGGGGCCGCCAGGCTGCCGACGACCAGGCTTGCGCCCAGGCCAATGCTTGCCGCCAGGCGGCTGATGGATTTACGCATGATGGGTTTCCTCAGTCGTCAGAACGGGGCATCGCCCTGGATGGTGGTGCGGTACAGCTTGCGCCGCAGGTGTGCGGGGCAGCCGGTGGCCAGGTGGATCAGCGAGCGGTTGTCCCAGAACACCAGGTCGTGGGGCTGCCACTGATGGCGGTAGATGTTCTGCTCCAGCACGCTCAGGGCATACAGTTGTTTCAGCACGTCGCGGCTTTCGTCATCTGGCAGGCCGACGATGCGGGTGGTGAAGCCTTCGCTGACGAACAGCGCCTTGCGGCCGTTTTCCGGGTGGGTACGGACCACCGGGTGGATGACTTCCTGTACCTGCGCCAGCTGCTCGGCGGTCAGGGTCGGGCGCCAGTTGCCTTCGAACTTGGTCTCGGCGTAACGGGCGGTGTAGGAGTGAGCGGCACTGCGGCCCTCGACCACGTTGCGCAAGGCCGCGGGTACGGCGTCCCAGGCTTTGTGCATGTCGGCGAACAGGGTATCGCCGCCTTCACTGGGCAGCTCCTGGGCATGCAGCATGGAGCCGAGGCTGGGCAGTTCCTTGTACGACAGGTCCGAGTGCCAGAACTTGCCGGCATCGCCCAGGCCGATGTTCTGGCCGTTTTCGATGATGTTGGAAACGATCAGGATCTCGGGATGGCCGGCGAGCAGGAACTGTTTGAGCACATGGATCTGCAATGGGCCGAAGCGGCGGCTGAAGGCGATCTGCTGGTCGGGGCTGATGCGCTGGTCGCGGAACACCAGCACATGGTGGTCGAGGTGGGCGCGATGGATACGGGCGAAATCCTCGGCGTTGACCGGTCTGGCCAGGTCCAGGCCGATGATCTCGGCGCCTACGGCACCGGAGAACGGGCGGATTTCGAAGCGTTGCGGCTGGGCGCTGTCGATGATCGACAAGGCGTTCGAGGCGGCTGACATTTTTCACTCCCACGCAGTGCGCGACTTCAATGGCGCGCAACGATCAGAAACGCACGGGGATTTCCCGTGTGGGTTCAAGTCGTGCGGCGCATCGATTGGTCGACGGGTACGCAGTGGAGGTGACTATAAAGTCATAAGAGTTATATTTTAAATACCGTTAACGAATAACCATAGCACTGCTGTAAGGGCGTTGCGCAGTCAGATCAGCCCGCCCTGCTCTTCTTCATCAATGAGGTTGTTCAGGCTGCTGAGCGCCTTGCGCGCTGTAGAACGGTTAAGCAGCTTGGCCTGCGCACCGGGGGGCAGGTCGGTGATCTTGAACACCCCTTTGGCGGTCAACACGTCGATCAGGTCCTCGAGCACGCGGATCATGTCCAGGTCGCTTTGCTTGAGCTGGTTGAGGCTGTTTTCCACGACGTCATCGGCAAACCATTCCTGGATATCGGCATGGTCAGCGGGAAGCATTTCGGTGAACTGGTCGAAAGCGGCCGCTTCTACCCGCCGCAACTGGCCGGCGGCATCGCGTTGCACGTAGAACATGGCGGTGTCCCTCGTCACGTTAGTCCTTTGATAGTAGACAGCAGCATAGGCAAAGATCGCCCGGCACGCAGGGCCGGCGCCAGAGTATGCGCTGTCGCAGGATGTCAGGAAAGAGCCGTGGCCGCTCAGAGGCCAATCGCCGGCAAGCAAGCGCCCACAGGTACCGCACAACTCTCAGGAGCTGCACAGTACCTGTGGGAGCCGGCTTGCCGGCAATCGGGCTGCAGGGCAGCCCGCTAGCGCATGAGCAATCAGCTGTCCTTGTTGTGGATGATGATGGTCGGGTCAGCACCGCTGATCAACGAGTTGATCGTGGTGTTGGACCAGTTCACCCCTTCCAGCTTGATGGTCACGTCGGCGTTGGCCAGGCCACCTTCGGCATTGAGCTTGCCTTCGCTGCTGACCTGCAGCGTCGTCGTACCGTCCACCGTGGTGAGTTTCAGGTAGTTGTCGATGGTGCTGCCCTTCTCGTTCTGCAGCAGGTCGCTCAAGTCGATCTTGTCTTTTTCGCCTACGTTGAAGTCCTTGATGACGTCATTGCCGGTATCGCCAGCCTTCCACACGAAGGTATCAGAACCGCTGCCGCCAATCAGGATATCGTGGCCCTGGCCACCGATCAGGGTGTCCTTGCCGCTACCGCCCAGCAGGATGTCGTTACCCTTGCCACCATCAAGCACGTCATCGCCACCTTGACCGAAGAGGATGTCGTTGCCATTGCCGCCGGACAGCAAGTCTTTACCGTCGTTGGCACCGGAGATATCGAACTCGGTGTAGTGCTCGGTAATGTACTGGTGGACATTACTGGTGGTGATGGAACTGGCTTCGACACCGCTCTTTTGCGCCACGTACGTCTGCAGCGCCTGATAGCCCTCACTGACGACACCGTTGAGAGTAATCAGGTCACCGAAGATGATGTCGTTGCCGTTACCACCATCGATGCTGTCAGCGCCCGGCAGAATCGCCTCGGAATGGCCGAGAATCGCCTTGGCCAGATCCGACGGATCAATGCCTGCCTGTGGTTTGCCAGCGGAGTCGTACGGCTTCAGATCGTTCAGCGTGACATCGCTATTCAAGCCGATGGCCTGCACTTTACTCACGCCGTTGACGCCACCGAGCAAGCTGAAGCTCGCGGTGGTGCCTGCTGCCGACTCCTGATAGTTCCAATACTCACCGTAGCCAGAACCGTCCAGGCTGGAGAACTCGTAGGTGCCATCGCCCTGAGCATGCAAGGTGCCGACGGTGCTGGTGGACTGAAGCACCAACTCACCTTTCTTGTTCTCGCTGTAGGTCAGGACCTTGACCGTGCCACTGCTGCTGATCTCGACTTTGTGAGTCGAGTCGGCCCAGCCACTGAAGGTATCGCCAAGTTTGTAGTTGTTGACGTTGACCACGTCATCCAGGTACTTGCCATTGGTCCACAGCCGCGGGTTGGTATTCTCCCCGCTCTGGTAGTAGGTCGGCTTGCCGTCAGTGATGAAGTAAGTCAGGTTCTCCGCATTGGCGTTACTGCTGGCCATGGCGCTCTTGAAGAAGTTGGCCGTGGCCTTGAACGCGTCTTCGTAGTTGGTACCGCCGCCGCTTGCCATGGAGTTCAGTACGTTCTGCAGCTTGCTCAAGGCATTCGGGTCGGCAAGGTTCACCGCCACGTTCTGCTTGACCTGGGTATCGAAGTCCACCAGGAAGATGTTGACCGTGCCCGAGGTATCGGAGCCCAGGCTGGCCTTGAGCGTATTGAACACCGAGGCCAGCTGCGTCTTCGCGTCCGAAATCGACTTGTCACTCATGCTGCCCGAGCTGTCGACAATAAAGGCAATGTTGTAGTTCTTGCCCTGAACCACGTTCAGGCCAGACACGTCGGCGACCATGATGTCGTTGCCTTCGCTGCCGTTCAGCGTATCGCTGCCCGAGGTACCGACACTGGCCTTGTAGGTCGCAGCGTATACGGTCACCGGGATGTTGCCGGTGGTAACGGCCGAACCGCCCAGGCTTTCAGTGGCAACCGAGGTGACGGTAACGTCGAACGAACCTTTGTAATAGGCCGGTGGAGTCAAGGTCAGGCTGCTCAGTTTCCAGCCCGTCACATCGACTGGTCCAGTACCGACCGTGACAGTGTGGCCTGCACCATCGCTCAGCACGGTACCTTTCGGAATACCGCTGAGGGTCACGCTCAAGCTCTCGGAGCCATCGGTGTCGGTCAGGGCGGTAGAGATGCTGACCAGTTTCACCGAACCACCTTCCGGCCCTTCATTGAACTTGTAGCCGTCGTAGTAGCTCTGCCCATTGACGGTGTGCAGGTCGGACACGCCCAGGCCGGCGTTGGCCATCTCGGTCACGCTTTGGTACATCTTCAGGTTCGAGCTGCTCAGGTCAGTGACCGCACCCGAGCCTGCCTGGATGTTCAGGTCATAGCTGCCTGGGCCGGACTGGTTGGCATGGTAGACCTCGATCGGGTAGTAGCCACTGTTGTTCGGGGTGAAGGTACCCGAGATCTGCCCACCGGCCCCCCAGGTGGCCGTGACCACGGTCTTGCCACCAATGGTGACCACGAAGCTATCGTCGGCGGTCCCGCTGAAGGTGTAGGTCTTGCCGGCTTCCAGATAAATCAGGCCCGACGTTTTCGAGCCGGTGCCAGCGCCGACGCTGCCATCGGACTGCACATTGGTGGTGGTGCTGCTGGCGTTGGCATTGCCGGAGTTGGCAAAGACCGTCTTCAGGTCTTCGCCGGTAATACCATTACCACCAGTACCCAGGCCTTTGAGGCTGGTCCAGACTTCCTTGGTCAGGCCTTTGGAGTCGAAATCAGCGCTGCCGAAGCTCAGGGTCGGCTTGTCTGCAACCGGACTGATATCGACCTTCATGGTCACTTCGCTGCCCAGGTTGGTGCCATCGTTCGGCTTGAACTTGAACTGCGCGTAGTCAGCCTGCTGGTTCCCCACGCCGTTGCCACCGTAGCTGTCCCCACCCGACTGGTTGAGGGCCGGGACGAACTTCAGGTTCTGGGCCGTGATGTCAGCCTGGCTGACCACTTGGCCGACGGCCACATTCACCCATGCAGTACCATTGAAGAACTGCAAGCTGCCGGCGGCCGGGAGCGAGGTAATGGTCACGGACAGGCCGGTGTTGCTGTCGGCATCGGTGACTTTGAAGTCACTCCAGGCAAACACGTAGGCGGTGTCTTCCACGCCAAACACCGCACCGCCAGGCGAAACCGGCAGGTGGTCGTTGTCGAGGATGGCTGTGGTCACGCTGGCATTGTTGCTGTCGACCTTCAGGTTCTCGAAGCCTCCACCGGTGGCGGTTTCGATCTTCACAGTGAAGTTCTCGATACCCTCGACCAGCTTGTCGTCGATGGTCGCGATGTCGAACGTGGTGCCGTTGCTGTTGGCCGGGATCTTCACAGTGGTGATACCGGTGAAGTCCTCGCCATTCTTGGCGGTGCCGCTGTAGCTGAGGGTGATCGTGACCTCGGCCTTGGACGCATTGCTCAAGGTCAGCGTGTAGTGGCCGGTTTCGCCTTCGGTCAGTGACGTGGTGCCGCTGATGCCGACCGTGGCGACATCGCCCTGGTTGCCGGTACCCGGGGTGCCCGAGCCCGGCTCGTCGGTGACGGTGGTGCTGACCGGGGTCTTGTCCAGGGTCAGTTGCTCGAACTTGCCCACGTCAGCGCC